>PWTE01000222.1 GCA_003563915.1 Nitriliruptoraceae bacterium | reverse complement strand
AAGTGCTCGACGACGAAGAGCTGCTGGCCCGTGCCGACCGCATCGCGGCGGCGGCACACGAGGGCCAGATCGACAAGGGCGGTTCGCCCTACATCATCCACCTCCGCGATATCGCACGCCGGGTCGCCGATCACGGCGGAACGGCCATCCAGCAGGCTGCGGCCCTGCTGCACGACACGGTGATCGACACGGCGCTGTCCTTCGATGACCTGCACACGCAGGGCATCCCCGAGGCAGTCACCGACATCGTGCGTGCGATGCACAAGCAACCGGGCGAGAGCTACGAGCAGGCCATCGAGCGTGCCGTCGCCGACCCGGTGGTTCGGTTGGTACGGCGCGCGGACCTCGAGGCCAACCTCGATCCGGCCCGACTCGACGCGCTCAGCGGTCACACGCGTGCGCACCTGCAGGAGAAGTACCGACGCGCGGCACAGTTGATGGACGCGGCTGAGGCCAAGGTCAGCTGAAGTCCGGGGACGCTGGGGTGTCGGCACCAGGTGGGCCCGCAAGGCCCAGGTACAGCGCCCGACACCCCGGCCCGACCTGCGACGCCGCGCTTCGCTCCCGCGCCCCCTGCCCGGGGCCGTGGAGCCAGCCTGCGGCGCTCAGCCGAAGCTGACGTTGTCCACCAGGTGCACGCCCTTGGCCAGGGTCTTGTGCACCGGGCAGCTGGC
This sequence comes from Nitriliruptoraceae bacterium, assembly GCA_003563915.1. Classification (GTDB taxonomy): domain Bacteria; phylum Actinomycetota; class Nitriliruptoria; order Nitriliruptorales; family Nitriliruptoraceae; genus CSSed11-175R1. The sequence continues at coordinate 8,278 of PWTE01000222.1, read as the reverse complement.
CGCCACCTGGCGCAGCCGGGCGCGCTGGGTGTCATCGAAGTCGCCGTGGATCGTGATGTCGCTGACGATCCGGTCGATGAAGCCGCGCTGGTGGTCCTCGCAGTCGGCGCAGTCGTCGACGTGGATGCGGTCGTGCTCGTAGTGCACCTGCACGCCCTGCAACGGCCAGCCCTTGCGCTTGGCGTACATCGACAGCGTGATGGTCGTGCAGGCAGCCAGTGAGCCGAGCAGCAACTCGTAGGGATTGGGCCCGGTGTCCGTCCCGCCGAGGTCGGAGGGTTCGTCGGCGGTCCACTGGTGGCCGGTGTCGGTGCTCAACGTGACGGCGTATCCCTCGCGCAGCTCGGCGCTGATCGTGCTCATGGACTACTCCCTGTTGCGTCGTGGTGTCGGCTGATCGCCGGTACGAAGGATGCCGCACGGTTCCGGTCGGTGGCCGACGAGCGTTGGTTCGTCGGGCTGGACCCGGGCGCAGATGACGAGCCTGCTCGTCCAGGCGTTGCGCTGGAGCACCGGCGAGTCGCTCGAGGCTACGGCCGGCCCCTACTTCCCGGACGTGCACGGGGTCCACGCCGGCAGCATCGATGCCCCCCACGAACTCGGGCTGGCCAGCGCACGTACCGACGGGAGCTTCGGTCCCGCATTCGAGGTGCGACGTGATCAACTCGCAAGCGTGCTGGCGCGCACCTACGAACGCCTGGCCGCTGCCGAGTGAGGCTTGCACACCACCGTGCGGCCGACGACGATCGCGCTGACCGCACGAGCGCGCGTTCGATGATGCTGCCCCGTGTCTCGGTCAACGACCTGACGCGGGAGGACACGATGGCAACCGACGTGAGCATCCGGGTGCTGTCGTGGAAGGAAGCCGCCGGGTTCGTGCACCTGTGGCCGACCCACCGCATCAGCCTGCTCGATCCCGACGATGCGGCGCTGGCGGCGGTGAGCCCCCGGCCGGACCTGGTGACCATCGAGATGGAGGTCGCCGACGTCACCGATCCCAACCATCCTCATGCGGCCACCGCGAGTGACGTGCGGCGACTGCTGGAGGTCGGTGCCCACCTTCCGTCGGGTGCGCGGGTGCTGGTCCACTGTCGCGGAGGAATCGGCCGCAGCCCAGCGGCGGCCATGATCGTCCTGGTCGCGGCCGACCGGAGCCCCGAGCAGGCTCTCGAGCAGGTACTGCAGGTGCGGAGGATGGCGCGACCCAACCCCTGGCTGCTCCTGCTCGCCGACCGCCAGCGTGGGGTTCGGCGCCGTGGGCTGTTCCCGGTGTGGCTGGCATGGGCGCACCGCCAGGAGTTCTTCCACCCGGTGCCCAACCGGGTGGTGCGTGACGGCCTGGCCGGTCGGCTCGGCTGGGACGAGCAGATCGAACTGGTCAAGGCCCAGACCCACAAGCAGCGCGGCGTCTCCCACGGCCGCCACCGACGCGCGTGAGGCACCGCCGGCCGGAGCCGACCGGACCGGAGCCTGGCCCGCCGCAGCTGCCCCTGACGTCTGCCGTGCCTACGGCTCGGACGCTTCGGGGACGGTCACCATGCGGAGCCGGGCCTCGGCGTCACGTGCCGTTGCCGGTCGGACGCCGAGGCCCTCGCTTGGCTCAGTGATCGTCGGGATCGACCGACAGCTCCCCGTTGATGATGGCGGAGGTCACGTCCTCGAGCTCCTCCTGCAGCTCGCCGGGGACCAGGTCCGCGAACTCGTGCAAGGGTGCGATACCCACCCCGCCGTTCTCGAGCGTGCCGATCGCCGGACCCGCCGTGAACGCATCGTCGACGACCGCCTCGACGATGGTCTCGTAGACGAGCAGATCGATGCGCTTGAGCACGGAGGTCAGGATCAGCGACCGGTAGGCGGGCAGGGCGCGGTAGCCGTCGGTGTCGACCCACATCATCGCGCCAGAGCCGTGCGCCTCGATGGCCGCACCCGTGCCGGCGCCGGCGGGCCCGGCGACCGGCAGGATGATGTCCGCTCCGTCGGCGAGCAGCGACGCAGCCATCAGACGGCCGGCCTGCCGGTCGGTGAAGCCGCCGACGAACTGCCCCTCGGAACCGTCCCAGCCGATGACCGCCACCTCGGTGCCGTGCACCGCGTTGTAGTGACGGGTACCGGCAAGCAAGCCGTCCATGAACGCGGTCACCGGCGGCACCGGCACGCCGCCGAACGTCCCGATCGTGCCCGACTCGGACATGCCAGCGGCGAGGTAGCCGGCGACGAACGCCGCCTCGTCCGGCGCGAAACCGAGCTCGCGCAGGTTGGGCAGTCCGCGGTCGGACTCGTCGTCGTAGACGGCGAAGCGCTGGGCGGGGTTGGCCGCGGCAACCGTTGCGGCGGCCTCGGCGAGCCCGAAGCCCACGGCGACGATGATGCCGCAGTCCTGCGTGACCAGCCGCGCGAGGATCGGTTCGATCGGCTCGTCGACGCCGGGCTCGACCACGATCACGTTGAGCCCGTGATCGTCTCGTGCGCGCAGCAGGCCGGCGTACGCCAACTGCGTGAAGCCGAGCTCCCGCCGGCTGGATCCGTCGGTCACCAGGCAGGCGTCGAAGGGCGGCAGCGCAACGAGCTCGAGCGCCCGGGCCAGGAACGAGGCCATCTGCCCCCGGGTCACCGTGCCCGCCGGATCGAACCGCCCATCGGGCAACCCGAGCGTGATCCCCGCCGCGGCGATCGCCGAGATCCCTGCCGCATGCGTCGCGTCCGCCGGCACGTCCGGGAACGTGAACGACGCATCCGCCGGCAGCTGCAGCGCCCGCGCCAGGAACGAGGCCATCTGCCCCCGGGTCACCGTGCCCGCCGGATCGAACCGCCCATCGGGCAACCCGAGGGTGATCCCCGCCGCGGCGATCGCCAGGATGCCGGGCGCATGGACGTTGTCGCCGGGGACGTCGAGGAAGCTCGGCACGGGCGGCACCTCGAGGTCGACGACCAGGGGTGCGGCACCCGCGAAGCTCAGCAACTCAGAGATCAGCACCGCGGCGTCCCAGCCGGGGAAGTGGTCCATCTGCCAGGGGCCGATCACGCGCAGCCGGAACGTCCGGTCCGGATCGACGCCGCGGAAGCCGTAGCGCCCCTCGAGGTCGGTCGGCACCGAGGGGATGCGCGCGCCCCCGTCCTCCCAGAACAGCGACACCTCGGCCCCCACGATCGGGGTGCCGCTCGCCGCGTCGGTCACCGTGCCGAGCACATCCGGTGCGACGGTGAGGGGGATGAGCTCGATGTCGAGGGTGACCATGGTCTGCCCGTCGTAGGTGACGGGGCCGACCGCGGCACCCTGGTAGTCGGTCCGCTGCTCGGCCTCGACCACCAGCGTGTGCTCGCCGGGGTCGAGGTCGAAGATGGCGTAGCTGCCGTCGCGCCAGCTCGTGACCGGCCCTGCCGCCGACCACAGGGTCGCGCCACTGATCGGCGCGCCGCTCTCGCGGTCGGTGACCCTGCCGCGGATGGCGGCCGGTGCCACCTCGATCGGCAGGGACACCTCGAGACCCGTCTGACCGTCGCCATCGGTCCAGACCCCCTGAAGCTCGTAGGAGCCTGCCGCGAGGCCCTCGACGAGGTCGTACCGGCTCCCCCGGATGAAGGTCTCAGCGCCGTCGTCCTCCACCTCGCACCAGACGACGAGCTCGCCGTCGAGCTCGACGTCGTCGAGGAGCAGCACGAAGCCGGTGGCGGAGTCCAGGGCCTGCGGGGTCGGCTCACCCTCGACGCAGCCGTCGGCGAACGCGTTCGCGTGCTGCACGAAGAAGGGGACGTCGGCCGGAACCCGGACGGCCTCCTCGGAGTCGCGGAAGCTGAGCTCCATGACGTTCAGCTGGAAGGGATCGCCACCGGTCGCCTCGGCGGTCGGGCCCGGGGGCACCGCGCCGAGCAGCAGCAGCACGATGAGGACGACGGCGATGGTCGGATGCCAGCGCACCCGTCGGGAAGCCATGTGGTGCCTCCTCGCCGGTGCCTCACCCGGGTGCGTGAACGGGATCGACAGCGGACGAGGACCGGCCGCACCGGCGGGGCCTCATGCCCGCCCCCTGTCGGACCCGCAGAGCGCACCGCCCCCCGGGCCACCGTGACGGTCACGCTGGCGACGATCGCTCCTGCCCTCCACCGTAGGCATGACCCTCAGGGCCGCCTAGAGACTTTGGTCCGTCAACCGACCATGTGACCAGCGGAGCCGGGGCGGCTCTGCGCTGAGCTGCGGTGCCCATACCCTCGCCGGCCGCCCCGCGGGCCGCTGCTCGCGGCTCAGCCGGCCGCGACCAACGCCCGGCGGGTGAGCACCGCGGCGAGGTGGCGCCGGTAGTCGGCGCTGGCCTTGAGGTCGTCGACCGGGTCGATCGCCTCTCCGAGCAGCGCCGCGAGGTCTCCGTTGGGGCTGCTGCCGGCGGCCAGTGCGGCCTCGAGCGCGCCGGCCCGCACGGCCCGGGCGGCCACGTTGGTCAGCGCCACGCACGTGCCGGCCTCGGAGCGCACGCAGGACACGGCAACCGTCGGCCAGTCCTGGGTGCGCCGGGTGAAACGCTGGTAGGACCAGCCCAGGCACCCGCGGTCGGGGAAGCGCACCTCGACGATCAGCTCGTCGTCGGCCAGCGCGGTCTGCTGGTCGCCGACGAGCAACTCGTCGATCGACAGCTCGCGTCGGGCCGTACGGCCCTGCACGACGATGCGGCCATCCAGGGCCAGGACCACGCCCGGCAGGTCACCGGCACGCGCGGCGAAGGCCAGCGACCCGCCGATGTTTCCGCGCCGGCGGACCTGGGTGTCGCCGACCTGATGGGCGGCGTGGGCGAGCAGGGGCAGACGCTCGGTGACCAGCGGGTCGGTCTCGAGCTCCACGTAGCGGGTCAGCGCGCCGATGACGAGCTCGTCGCCGTCGCGGCGGACCCCGGCGAGCTCGCCGCGCAGCGGCCACAGGTCGACCAGGGTGCCGGCCGACTCCCGGCGCAGCTTCAGAGCCGGCAGCAGCGAGTGGCCGCCGGCCAGCGCCCGCGCCCCGGGGGCGGTGGCCAGCGCCTCGACGGCCGCGTCGAGGTCGGTGGCGCGCAGGTAGTCGAAGGTGGTCGGAATCATGACGCCACCTCCTCATCGGCGGGGTGTTCGGCGGCCCAGCGCACGGAGTCGACGATCATCTGGTAGCCGGTGCACCGGCACATGCAGCCGTCGAGGTAGTCGCGGATCTGGGCCTCGTCGGGGTCGGGCGTCTGCTCGAGCAGCGCCGCGGCGGTGGTGAGCACGCCCGGAGTGCAGAAGCCGCACTGCAGACCGTGGCACTGGCGGAAGCCCTCTTGGACCGGTGCGAGCTGCTCGCCGTCGGCCAGCCCCTCCACCGTGGTGACCTCGCTGCCGTCGGCCTGCACGGCCAGGACCGTGCACGACTTGACGGGCTCACCGTCGATCAGCACGGTGCAGGCCCCGCAGTTGGTGGTGTCACAGCCCACGTGCGTGCCGGTCAGTCCCAGCGGTCCCCGCAGCAACTGCACCAGCAGGGTGCGGGCCTCGACGGTCGTCGCGGTGGGTGTGCCGTTGACCGCGACGTTGACCTCATGCGTGCTCATCGTGCCGCCTTTGCCTCGTTGAGTGCGGTCCAGACCCGCTCGGGGGTGACCGGCATGTCCAGCGCGCGCACCCCCAGGTGGCTCAGCGTGTCGATGACGGCGTTGACCACCGCGGGCGGGGAGCCGACCGCGCCGGACTCTCCGATGCCCTTGGCGCCGAGCTCGTTGTTGGGGGTGGGGGTGTCGGCGCGTCCGGTGACGAAGCGAGGGATGTCGGGGGCGGTCGGGACCAGGTAGTCCTCGAGCGTCTCGGTCAGCAGGTGCCCGTCGTCGTCGTACCGGACGTGCTCGTAGAGCGCCTGCGCGATGCCCTGGGTCATGCCGCCGTGGACCTGACCGTCGGCGATCAATGGGTTGATCACCGCCCCGCAGTCGTCGACCGCCACGTAGCTGCGCACCTGCACCTGCCCGGTGTCGCGGTCCACCTCGACCACACAGCCGTAGGCGCCCGACGGGTAGGTGAAGTTCGGGGACTCCTGATACACCTGCTCCTCGAGAGTCCCGGCGGGCGTGCCCTCGGGCAGCTGTAGCGGTTGGAAGGAGGCGGTGGCGACCTCGGCCCAGCCCACCGACGCCTCGTCGTCGGCCTGCCGGTGGAAGCGCCCGTCGCTGAGCACGATGGCGTCGGGGTCGGCCTCGAGCAGGTGGGCGGCGATGCGCCGGGCCCGCTCGGCCACGGCCGTGGCGGCGCGGTGCAACCCGACGCCGGCGGTGGACACCGACCGCGAGCCGAAGGTGCCGGTGCCCTGCTGGACGGTGTCGGTGTCGCCGTGGCGCACCGTGATCGCCTCGACCTCGATGCCGAGCACGTCGCTGGCGATCTGCGCGAGCATCGTCTGGTGGCCCTGGCCGTGGGGGGAGGTCCCCGAGGTGACCAGCGCGGTGCCGTCGGGCAGGATGCGCAGGTTGACCGACTCCCAGCTCGCAAGGTGCCCGAAGCCCTCCAGTGAGCCGTTGGGGCCGAACCCGGCGATCTCCAGCCAGGTCGAGAAGCCGATGCCGAGCAGCGGGGCGTCGGGGTCCTCGCGGCGCTCGGCCTGCTCGGCCTTGAGCGTGTCGTAGTCCATCAGTTCGAGCAGCTTGGTCAGCGCGGCGGGGAAGTCGCCCGAGTCGTAGACCACGGCCTCATGGGTGTTCTGGGCGAACGGGAACGCGTCGGGCGGGATGAAGTTGCGCATCCGGACCTCGGCGGCGTCCACGCCGGTCAGGTCCGCGACCAGGTCGATGGTGCGCTCGATGGCGTAGGTGGCTTCGGGCCGGCCCGCACCGCGGTAGGACGACACCGGCGAGGTGGTCGTGAACACGTGGCGGAAGCCGGTGGCCACGTGCGGGATGCGGTAGCAGCCGGCCGCCATCCAGGTGGTGAGCACCGGCAGCCCAGCGCCGGTGACGTCCGCGTAGCCGCCGAGGTCCTGGGTGACGAGCATCTTCAGCGCGTGGATGCGGCCCTCGTCGTCGAACCCGACCTCGATGTCCTGCTCCTGGGCACGTCCGTGGTACATCAACTTGAGCGCTTCTGAGCGGGTCAGAACCGAGCGCACCGCAACGCCGTGCCAGCGCGAGAGCAGCGGCGCGATGAACAACTCCGGGTACCACTGGATCTTGGACCCGAACCCGCCGCCAACGTCGGGGGCGACGATGCGGCAGTGGCTCTGGGGGATGCCGAGCCACTCGGTGAGGTAGTTGCGCAGGTGGTGGGGTGCCTGGAACGAGGCGTGCAGCTCGAGCCGGGCGCCGGTCCAGTCGGCGAGCACCGTCATCGGCTCGATCGCGGTGGGCGCGCAGCGGTTGTTGACCAGGTGCAGCTCGGCGCGGTGGGGGGCGGCCGCCAGCGCCTCCTCGATGTCGCCGTCAACGGGCACGTCCATCAGCCGGTTGCCGGGCAGCAGCTCGTGCAGCTGCACGGCATCTGGCGCCAGCGCCTCGGCCAGGGTCGGCACCGCGGGCAGCGGCTCGTAGGTGACCTCGACGGCCTCGATGGCGTCGGCGGCGATGGATGCCGAACGGGCGAGCACGACCGCGACCGGCTCGCCGTGGAACCGGACCCGGTCGCGGGCCAGCACCGGCCGGGCTGCGGGCTCCGGGCCCGGCAGGTCGGGGTAGTCGCCGAAGTCCTCGACGGTGTGCACCGCGATGACGCCGTCCAGCGCCAGCGCCGGGGCGGGGTCGATCGCGGTGACGCGGGCGTGGGGGTGGGGGCTGAGCACGTAGCGCATCACGGCCGTGCCGGGTCCCACGAGGTCGTCGGTGAACGTGCCCTGCCCGGTGATCAGCCGGTGGTCCTCCTTGCGGACGACCGGGGAACCGATCAGGCCCATGCTGCTCTCCTCATCTGGGTCGAACGCAGCGCCAGCGGGCTGCGCAGAGCGCGCCGAATGACTCCCGGTACCGACGCCCCGCCAAGCTCCCGATGTGGCGTCGTGGCGGCGAACCCTACGGGCTTGATCGGACGCGGTCAAGCATCACTCGCACGCCCTCCCGGCGGCGCCCGAGCGTCGTCAGACAGCCAACTACGCTGGGGCAATCCCCCGATCGGAGCACGCCGGGATGGGCCGCCGCGAACTCCCCGACCACGCTCCTCATCGGGGTGTGGGTCGGGTGCTGGTGTTGATCGCGCCGGTTGCCATCGGGGTGCTTCCCCCGTTCCTGACCGGAGCGCTTGCGGTGCTGATCCGCGCGGAGTTGGGGCTTGGACCCGTGGCGCTGGGAGCGGTCGTCACCTGGTTCTT
>PWTE01000329.1 GCA_003563915.1 Nitriliruptoraceae bacterium | reverse complement strand
CTGCGCCATCCGGTGCCGAACCGCTGCCGGAGGTGGGGTGCCGTAGCGGGCCTCGTAGGCGGCGGCGAGCCGTTCCACCTCGGCCGTGATCGCCCGACGGCGGGTCGAGAACGCCGCGATCAGCTCGTCCGACACCCCCTCCAGCTCACGCAGCCCCTCCGGTCGGTCCCGCCAGCCGACCCCGAGCCGGCGGGTCAACTCCGCCTCGAGCACCCGGTGATACAGCGCGGCAGCACCGGGGCGGGCAGCCAGCAGCGCCCGGCCGTCCAACGCCCGCCACTTGCCGTCCACGCGTGTGCGCGCCCGGTTGAGAACCACACAGTGGGTGTGCAGCTGCATGTCCCCGTCACGGGAGGTCCACTCATTCATCCGGGCGACCACCAGCCCGTCGCTGTCGAGCACCTTCACGCCGTTTCGACCCGCCCGTACGAACGCCGCCTGCTCCTCGAGATAGGCGAGCCCGGCGTCCACCGCCGCCAGATGCGCCGCCCACACCTGCTGCTGGACCTGCCGGTCCCCGGCCGCCCACAGCAGCGACACCGATTTCACCGGCGAGAACGTGCAATCCCAGGCCGCCACCGAGGCGCGCGGACCGGAGCGTGCCAGCCGCTGCCGGGCCTGCCAGCGTTCGTAGGGATCGTCGATCGTCTCGGTCGCGGCCAGCCGCACAGCACGCGCCTCAGCCGCCGCCTCCTGGGTCCGGAACTTGCGCCCCAGATACCCGCCGTCCGGATGGGCCCCCTTGGCGTACAACGGCACGAACTGCGCCCGCTCCACCTCACCGTCCAGCCCGAGGACCTCGGCGCCGCCACCCCACCACGACGACCCCGGCGCCGCCAGCCGGGCGCCAGCGCCATCCGTCTGTGCTGCGGCCGGTTCGGGCAGGTAGTAGTCGGCCAGCCCCCGCCGGGTCTGCTCCAGGTAGTAGTTCACCGCACCGCGGCCGGCCAGGATCTTCTTCACGCTCAGCATGACACCGCCGCCCCGACGTGCCGGCGGCCCGGCTGGATCTGGTGATGCATCGGTGTGTCTCCGTTGCCGTCCTGGCTAGGGACTGACAGCGAACACCCGGGATCGTGACGGTCCCGAGCCTCGATGTTCGGCTGACGCACGCTGGTGTGCTGCAGGTTGTCCACAGCCAGGTGGCGATCGGAGATGACGGGCCGGTCGTCGGCGTGGATGCTGCGACCTGAAGCGATCGGTCCAGCGGAAGGTGTGACGATGCAGGCTCGAACGGCGAAGGATGTCGCCGGTTCACCGCTCGCCGGTGACCGGTGGCGCGGCGGGATCGAGCAGCGGTTCGACGACCAGCTCGGTCGGGCCTACCGGTTCGGGATGGTGGCCAACTGGGAGGTGTTCCGCTGCGAGCTGCACGCGGCCGTGACGCTGGTCTGCGAGCTGGACGGCCGTGGCGTCGACCCCGACGACCTCGCGGCGGTCAAGCGGCTCGGTGACCAGCACCGCCGCCTCGAGTTCCTCCTCGAGCAGGCCCGCATCGCCGCCGACCCGACGGTCGACTGGCGCGGCTGCTACGAGACGCTCTGGCGGCTGCTGGGCTCCGGTGGGCTCCTCCAGCTTCCTGCCGGGCGTCCCGCCCCCTTCGGACGGGCCGGGATGCCCGAGCTGGACGACGGGCTCTCGGACGCGATGCTGGCCTGGATGGGGCGCACCATGTTCCAGCGGGACATGACCCAGGTGTCGCGCACCGCCCCGATCAGTAACTGGCAGCGGTTCGCACCGGTCCTGCACCGTCAGCTGACCGGCACCTGGGCGCTGGAGACCCGCTGGACGGACCGCACCGCCCGCGAGCACCGGGAGCTCGTGGCAACACGGCGGCAACGGCTGCAGCGGCTGCTGGCAACGGCACGGCAACACCTCGACCCGGCCGCCGACTGGGAGTCGTTCCGCGAGTACCTGTGGCTGCACCGCGACCTGGTCACCGTTGCGCCGTCGGCCGACGTCTAACCCGCAGGCGTCGCGGTGAAGACCCCGATCGATGTCACAGCCGACCTTTAGGTTCGGGTCGCTGTCACCACTGGGGGTTCCCATGCGCGCCATCACCGTCGCTGCTGTTGCCATGCTCGCGTTCGCCTGCTCCGAGCCGGCACCGCCGGTCGAGCCCGACGTGCCCGACACCGACGCCGACGAGCAGCTCGACACCGAGACCGAGGACGGGCCGGCACCCGCCGACGACCCGGACCCGGAAGCTGCACCCGAACCGGAGGCAGAGCCTGAACCGCAGGACGCTGCCCGCCGCTACTTCGAGGCGTTCGCCACCTCGCGTCCGGGCGACATGCAACAGATGCTCGACCAGGCGGTGCCGGGATCGCCGGCGGCGGTCTACGCCGAGATCCAGATCGCCTTCGCCTCCGCCCTCCAGCAGGAAGGCCTCACGCCGGACCCCTCACGGCTCACGGTGACCACCAGCGGGATCCAGCTGTGCACCGACGACGGGGCTGGCGGGCAGGACTGCACACAGTTCGAAGCGCTCCAGACCGACGGCGGCAAGCTGGCGGCCTTCACCGTCGACGGCATCGACATCGCCGAACGCCTGGCCGCTGGCGGGCAGACCGCCCGGTCGGGCGAGACCACCGTGGAGCTGGTAGGTGCCTACCACAGCGTCCAGGCGGACTCGCTGGTGGTCGCACTTGACGTGAGAAACGGCACCGACCAGACCGTGCAGTTGAACCCGTACACCGCGGAGTATGTGACGCGTGACGGCCGTCAGGTCACCGCCGCTGATGCCTTCGCCCCCCTCGACCTGCGTTCGGGTGCCAGCGCCTACGTCGCGCTGGTGTTCCCGGCGCAAGGCGTGGGCGGCACCGTGTATCTCACCGGCTTCGACGACGGCTTTGTCGAGGAGTTCGAGTGGGAGCTCCCGCTCACGGCGATGGGTGACTGACCGTCCGGCCGGCTGACCGCGACACGAAGCCTGCAAGGGTTCAGTGGCGCCGCCGGTCCCGGATCGGGTTGGGGGAGCGCTGCTGGTCGTGCTGGCCGAGCTGGCGGTACTGCTGGTCGTAGTAGTCGTGCAGCTGGGTCCAGGTGTCGTGGTCGCGTTGCAGACCGGGCCGTCGCGCATCGTCGTCGGCGACGGCGTCGAGCCGTCGGGCGAGGTCGCGTCGGGCGGCCGCGGCATGGTCGCGGATGTCTCGGACGAGGTCGCGTTGCCGGTCGTTGCTCGCCTGGACATCCGCAGGTGGGCTGGGGCGTTGTTGGGCGTAGACGCCGCGCGCTTGGAGCCGCACGACCTGCAGCAGCGCGACCTTGTCGTCGCGGGCCTCGAGGACGAAGGACAGGGCTCCGTGCCGGCCCGGGATGGTGGTGGTGACCGCCGTGGCGTAGACCCGGCCGCTGGCATGCTGCTCGATCCGCACGCTGTGCACGTCGGCGTCGGTGGGAACCCCGGAAGGCATACGCGGGTCGTGCCGGTGCATCCGCAGGTAGGCCAGCCGTGCAGAGGGCGGCAGCTGGGACGCGAACCCGTCGCGGCTGCGTAGCCCACGTTCGACCTCGAGGTGGAACCGGGCCAGATGGCGCACGACCTGTTCGACGGTGTCGCGATCCAGCGGCCCGGTCACCGCCGTACCCCGCGCCGGACCGTGGCCTGGTTGGCGGCACGGCTGGCCGCCGCAGCCAGGGCCAGGTCGAGCTGGTCGGGCGGCAACAGCACGCGGGTGACCTCACCGACCCGCTGATGGAGCTGCTTGAACCGGTCGACATCCCCACCCACCCAACCGGCGATGTAGCCGGCGGAGTGGCCCGTCAGGTCCAGCCCATACCGTCCCGAGATGACGTGAGCGGCCCCCTCGGCGACCGCTTCACAGTCGGGACGGTGGTGGGCGTAGTAGCTGGTGTCACCACGGTCGTGGGCCCGGATCAGTTCAGGATCGTGGCGGTGCGCGAGCTCGTGGGCGAGCGTGGCGGCCCGGTCACCGGGCGAGGTCGCCGCAGCGAGCACGATCCGGTCGTCGTGACGTCGGTAGTAGCCGGACAGCCCGCCGGGCAGCGGCTCGGTCATAACGGTCACGCCCTGCTCGGCACACCAGCCTTCGAGGTGGTCGACGAGCGCGTGCGGAGCATCGTCGGGTGCGGGCTGGCCGAGCTCGGGCAGCGGATCCCCGTCGGTCTGCGCGACATCGAACACATGCCCGACCCGGAAGGCGACCTTGCGTTGCAGACGGGCACGGTCACCCTCGGTGCGCGGTGGCGCGACCCGCTGCCCGGTGCCGGGGTCGACCCAGTAGGGCTTGGGGTGAGAGACCATGATCCCGGTCTCGCCCTTGCGGACCTGCCGACCGAGCTGCTGCCAGGTCCGGTAGGACGCCACCCGGGTCGCATCGGGAGCCTGGGTCGCGATCCACATCGCGTTGGTGGGGGAGTAGCGGTGGAACCGCGACATCGTCGTGAACCAGCGTGCGTACTCCCCGGAGTCGACCAGCCGCTGCAGCTCCCGGTCGAGCCGAGCCAGCATCTCGGTCCGGCGCTCCTCCGCAGAGGTCCGTGCGCTCATGGCGTCACCTGCCGCAGAGCGCGGGCCATCACCCGGACAGCCTCAGCAGGAGGGAGATGCCGCACCGAAGGCGGGATCGTCGGAAGCGTCCAGGTGCGCCAGGTCAGCCCCGACGAGCTCGGAGGCGTCGCGGTCAGGCTCACGCGGTCCAGCCCCACCACCTCGACGCGGTCCTCGCCAGACGTGCTCGCCAACGTGGACGACATCGGCTGGTAGTGGCGCACTCCGCTCCCGGTCCAGGCAAGCACGCCGTCGAGGTGCTCCGGGGCGTACCGGTCGACTCGCGAAGCCAACACGGCCACGGTCACGCTGTCGCTGGGCAGGGCGCCGTCCATCACGCGACCGCCCGGTGGTAGCCGGCCAGCTTGGGCTGGAGCCGGTCCCGCAACCGATGGACCCGCTGGCGCATCGCCGCGTCCGACATGCCATGTGCGGCAGCGACGCTGGCCAGCGACCGGTCCTCGAGCAGCGCCTGCAGGCCGGCCCGGGTCGCGCGGTCGAGTTGCCCGACCGTCGAGCCGATCGCCGCGGTCAGATCCAGGTGCGGGTCGGTGTCCACCGCCGGGACGGCGGTGTTCAGGATCCGCAGTGCCGTCGGATCAGTCAGCTGTTCACGGGCCCGCTGACGCAGCTGGACCCGCACCTCCCTGACCATGAGGCGGTGCAGCCGCTGCGTGATGGTGCTGCGCAGCCAGCGACCCTGGTCAAGGTCTGCCTCGCAGACGGTGCGGTGCAGGATCTCCACCGCGACCGAGCCCCACTCCTCAGGGTCGGCCGCGAACAGGACCCGGCCCTTGTCGAGCAGCAGCGGGCGGTGCGTGGTCGCCAACCAGGCCAGGGCAACCTCGTCGTTGTCCCGGCCCGCCACCACCAACTGCAGGTAGTGCTGGCCGGTCGTCGCGTCGGGCCGTTCGATGCGGGCCTGTGTCCGCGGGATGCCGAGCAGCCGCCGTGCCTCACGGTCCTGGTCGACAGGGCTGAGGTGGGTCCAACGGCGAGTCAGCGTGCCGTACGGGGCGGGGGTCAGATCGCAGTTCATGGTCGCAGCTCCGGTCGGGGAACCACGACCGTCCCGCGACGGTGTTGCTGAACCGATGCCGTGCCGCGACACGCGGTCTTGACGTCGACCTTTCCCGCCTGTTGCTGGACCGTTGCTGTGGCTGCCAACCGCTGCTGGTGTTGCCATGTCGCAGCCGACACCGTTGCGGCGCGCGCTGGGAGCGCACCAGCCGTTGCCGAACGCTGCGGGGCGCACGTTTCAGGGGTCTGGGACACGACCCGTCACGAAACCCCTACCGCGGATGTCAGTCCCTTACCTACAGTGCCTCGGCTCGCCCGATGGGGGGTGGCGATGCTCCGCAAGCCGACGATGCCGCACCGTTGCCGCGTACCGCGGCCCGTCAGGATGCACATCTTCGGCCTCGCCGCCGTGTGCGCAGCCCTGCTCGCCGCGTGCACCGGCGCGACCGACACGCAACCCCCGCAGGCCGAGCCGCCGGGCGAGACCAACCCCGACCCGCCGGCAGAGCAGCCCGTCGAGGAACCGGCGCACGACCCAGGTCCTGCGGCCGCCGATCAGCTCGCCGAAACCTGGGCCGCCTTCCAAACGGCCTGGCTCGAACAGGCCGCCGTCGACAACCCGGACCCGTCCGCGTTCGACAGTCTCGCGGTCGACCCTGACGCGGTCGTCGAAACGCTGATCGTCCAGCGGGGCGAGAGCCGGCTGGTCACCACCGGCACCGAGCTGTGGCCCAGGTTCGACATCGACGGTGACCGGGCCGAGGTCGTGGACTGCGCCATCATCGAACAGCACCCGGACGGCCAGCCCGACAGCCTCGCGACCGTCACCATCGGCTGGGAAGCCACCGCGATCGCGACCGACGACGGCTGGCGCATCCAACAGGCCCGCCAGAGCGGACTGTTCTGCATCGACGAGGAACTCAACGACCAGCTGCTCGCCGCCTACCGGGACTTCCGTGCCGCGAAGGACGCGGCATGGGACCCCCCGGATCCGGACCACCCGGACCTCGAACGGACCATGGCCGGCGAACAGCTCGAGTTCATCCGTGAGCTGCTCGCCGAGCATCAGCGTGACGGGATCGTGATCCGCGATCCGGCCCCGACCGACAATGCCGTGGTCTTCGACGTCGGCATCGGCACCGCCACGGTGTCGGACTGCACGGAACAAGTGGAGGAGTACGGGGCCTTCGACCTCGACTCTGGCGAGCGGCTCGACGAGCTCATCGCCCCGGTCGAGCCGGGGCGGCTCGATGCTCAGTCGGTTGAGCTCAGGCGCGGCGACGACGGCCTGTGGCGGGTGGTTGACCAAGCAGCATCTCGCGATACGAACTGCATAGTGGGGAGCACGCGCTATGAGGTGTCGTAGGTGCGGCCTCTGGTTCATCACGAGCCTGCTGCTCATGACGTTGCTGATGCCGAGCAGTGCGCTCGCGAGCTCCTGCGGCGGCAGTGCCGACATCCATGATCGAGGCGGGGAGGCCGCTGCCGAGTGTCCCGGCTCCGGCACGGAGTCCACCGAGCCGGTGGCCGGTGGTAGTGGTGTCGGCTGCACGGAGGAGCGGGCGGCGGATCCGGATGCGTGGTGGATCTCGTACGACATCCCGGATGGGGTCATCCCTGGAGAGTTGGGTAGCGATACGTCGCATCGTCGGTTGGGTGTGCCGGAAGGGCAGACGTTCGCGGTGTATCGGGACTGCCACGGGCAGGTGCGTAGCGGGCTGCTGTGGGTCCCGGAACCTGAGCCGGGGAGCACGGCGGATGCCGACGGCATCTTCGTGGCCCGCCAGCAAGCCAGGGCGCGGGTGGAACCGGCCGCGCCGGTGTTCGTGGTGTCGCCGGAGCAGGCGGTGGTGCGGTTCACGACCTGGTTGTGGATCGACGAGGGCTACTGGCAGCCCGCGTCGGCGTCGGCCACGACCCCGGGTGGGGTGACGGTCACGGTCGACGCGACCCCGGTGCAGGTGATCTGGGATCTGGACGAGGGAGTGCAGGTGTGTGACGGGCCGGGCATCCCGTGGTCGCCGACGGCGGAGGCGGCCTACGAGCTGCAGCCCGAAACGGTGCGTGGCACGGGGAACCCGGCGTGCACGTTCACGTTCGTCAACGCCTCGTCGACCCGGCAGTCGGGGATGTTCGACGCCTCGGTGACGGTGGTGTGGGAGTTCTCCTGGTCGCTCAACGGCGCGGACCGGGGGGTGTTCGGCACGGTCGAGGTGACCGAAGAGTTCGAGCTGCGGGTGGGTGAGGTGCAGGCGGTGATCACCGGCTGACGCCGGCGACAGCGAGAACGGGGAGCGGATGGCGGACACAGCGACCAGACCGGCAGCATCGTCCACGTCCCGGCGGCCGGATCCGCCCGTCCCGGCGGGACGTCGGGTGAAGGTGCCGCAGTTGGCGGTGGGGCTGCTGCTGTCGGGGCTGGCGGCGCTGGCGTTCGTGCTGTTCAACGCCGCCACGGTGCAACGCACCCCCGTGCTCGCGCTCGCGTCGGATGTGCAGCGCGGCCAGGTCCTCGAGGCCGCGGATCTGCAGGTGGTGCATGTCGGGACCGACGACGTGGTGGCGTGGACCCCGGCGGACCGGACGGACCTGCTCGTTGGCCGAGCCGCGGTCACGGACCTCGCGGCAGGGACGCTGCTGACGGTCGATCAGGTCGCGGCCGGGTCGGCCCTGACCCCGGGGGCAGGGGTGGTCGGGCTCGCCCTCGCGCCGGGGCAGTACCCGACGCCGCGTCTGGCGATCGGCGATCTGGTGTCCGTCGTCGAGGTGTCCGACAAGCTGGTCGTCATGGTGGAGGCGGCCGAGGTGGTCGGCATCGAGCCGGTCGGCACCCAGGGGCAGCGGTTCATCTCGCTGCAGACGTCCGAGGCCGATGCGACGGCGGTGGCCCAGGCGGCGGCGACGGGCGAGGTACGGCTGGTGCTGATCGCCCGCGACGGGGAGGCCGACCGGTGAAGGTCGCGTTCGCTGCCGCACGGTCGTCACCGGGGGTGACCACCGCGATGCTGGCCTGCGCGTCGGTCTGGCCAGGCAAGGTGCTGCTGGTCGAAGTGTCCGAGGACGGTGGGGCACTCGCGGCCCGCTTCGGGCTGCCCGTCGAGCCAGGGTTGACCACGCTTGCGGCTGCGTCCCGACACACCTCGAACGGTGACGGGCCGGCGGGGCTGCTCGCCGAGCATGTGCAGCCGCTGCCGGGCACGGACCGGATCGTCGCGCTGGTCGGGCCGACGTCCCTTGAGCCGGCGCAGGCGCTGCTACGCACCGCAGCCGGTCGTGTCGCCGGCATGCTCAACGAGACCGCGGCCGACGTGCTGATCGACGCGGGCCGGCTGACCGCCGCACCGCTTGCCGGGCCGCTGCTCGCGGAGGCGGATCGGCTGGTGTTGGTGGTGCGGCCGCGGTTGGAGGAGCTGACCGCGCT
>PWTE01000007.1 GCA_003563915.1 Nitriliruptoraceae bacterium | reverse complement strand
GGGGGCACCGGCTGCAAGTGCGGTCTCGATACGTCCACCACCTTGCCCGGATCGTGCAACGCTCACGACCGAGACGATGACAGCGCCTTGGACAGCGCCCGGGTTGCCCCGACCGCCTTGGTGTCTCGGCCACCAGCCCCGGCCCCGCACGCCCGTCAAACCGGCTACGACAACGCAGCCAACCCGGCCTGGGTTTCGGTGACCGAATGGAAGACACCACCCCAGAAGGTCAGCCAGCTCGTAGCAACCGCCGCATGAGCGCGGGTGGTCGAACGGGGCTTCACACCGGACCGTCGAGGCGTGTGGTGGCTTCGGCCGTCCGTCACCGCCTGCTTGTCGGTCGTGCGGATGCGGGCGATCTTCGAGCGATCCACCCCGTAGTGGTCGGCGGCTGCGTTCTCGGACATCTCCCCGGTCACCAGCGCGAGGTGGATCTCGCACTCCTCTCGGCCGTCAGCGGCCGAGCAGCCATCGGGACCCCTCCGACGACGATGACGTCAGCCACGGTTCTCGCACTGTTCACGCTCCGCTCCTCTACCTCGACGACTACCTCTTCTTTGACCTCCTGTCGGTCAACTTCTCATCGCCCACGCTCGTCGACCGGCTCGGGTACGAGCCGCTGTCGCGCCCGTCGGAAGGCCAGACCCGCCGCGACGAGTGAGAGTGCGGACAGGCCCCAGGCGATCGTGTAGGTCCCGGTACGGTCGACCACGGCGCCGAACCCCGCCGGGGCTCCCAGCGCTCCGAGGTAGTACCCGGTCATGGTGACTCCGGAGGCGCGCCCGACCGCATCCGGCGCCAGATCGACCACAGCGGCATGCATGACCCCGATGGCACCGAGTTGGCTCGCGAGGCCCAGCCCCGTGCCCACCAGGACGAGCCAGGCGCCTGCAACGGCTCCCAACGCCGTCAGCACGATCCCTCCTGCGGTGACCAGACAGCCGGTCGCGACCGTAGTGAGACGGGCCCGGGGACCCAGACGGTCCGATCGACGAGCTACGAGCAGCATGCCGATGACGCCGATCGCCGTCGCGAGCGACGACACGCCACCGGCCCACGCCGTCCGCACCCCGACCGCTTCCTCCAGGTAGGGCACGACCCAGGCGAAGAGGGGCTGGGAGCCGGTGATCAACAGGAAGGCCGCCACCGGCATCCACAGGAAGCCACTCGGGAGCTGCCGCCGATCCTGTCGTCGCGTCACCGCATCCGGCCGGTCAGGTGGCAGAGCCACCATCGCGGCGACCGTGGCCGCGGTCGCGAGCACGGCGACGCACCCGAAGACGCTGGGCCACCCGAAGCGTACGCTCGCCCATGGCGCCATCAAGGCCGCGACCGCGGCCATGATCGGGACACCGGCGGTCTTCGTCGTCAGGGCGATCGCTCTCTGGCGGAGAGGGACCGCAGCCGCGATCGCCACGTTGGTGCCGGCATTCGCCAGCGAGTATGCCGCGCCACAGATCACGGACGCCACCATCAACGTCGGGTACGACGGAACGAGCACGACCGCAGCGCACGACGCGGCTACGACCACCAGATCGAGAGCCACAGCAAGGCGTGCCCCGAATCGATCTGTCAGGATCCCACCGCCCACTGACCCGATTCCCGCGCTACCGAAGAACAGCCCGATCAACACCCCTACCTGAGCCCGGGCGAGGCCGAGATCCGTACGCAGCGCCGTGGCGACGAAGCCCCACAGGAAGCCCATCGCCGCTCCTAGACCGATGGAGACCATCCCGATGGCGACGACCATCATCGGGCTCGCGGGGGGCCTCACCGTCGGAGCGTCCCGTCGCATCACCAAGCCGATCCGACCGTGGGCGCGCCGGGGTCGGGCCTCCACGAGGCCCATGATGCCCACGACCTGCCCGCGACCTGCCGTGCGGTCGCAGGCCGGCCGACCGGGGTGTCAGGCACGTCGCACTCGACCATGTTCATCCAACCCCGGCGCTCCTCGTCCCGTCGCAAGACGATCGAGGATCGGATCGTCTTGCAAGAGGTCCATGGCACCTTCGACGCCGAAACGATCGACCAGCACCTGCAGAGCGATGTCGTGCCGCACGTACTCGACGGCGATGAGCACGATGGCTGGATCGTCGGAGTACAGGCCCCAGACGTCATCACCTACCGCTCCCGCGATGACGACCTCTCGCCGATCCGCAACCACGGCCAGGAGCCGACACCCAACCCGGTCGCGGACCGTCTCGGGGTCGGAGAAACGGTGGACGAAGCTCAGACCGATCGCGGGTACGTCGTCCCCGAAGACGATGGAGGTGAGGTCCGCTCCACGACGGTGGGCACGATCCAGAGCATCAGCTAACGAGGCGATCTCCTCCGGCCAGGCCGACAGGTACAGCTCCTGTGACGCCGCCTCGATCACGTCGCGTGCCCGAGCCACGACGTGGTGCCGCCCCTCGACACGGTGCAGCAACTGACTCACGGTTCCGACGGGGAGTTCGTCGAAAGCGGCCTCCAACCGCTCGAGGGATGCCCCGAAACCCCGCTCGAGCCGAGCCAGCAGTGACCGTGGTGGCAACGGCAGGTAGGACGTCGCCTCATCGCCATCCTGCACCTCGAAGGCGGCGCCCCGAGCGACGAGCTTGCCCAACGTCTCGTAGACCGTGCTGCGCGGTACGCCGGAGCGCTTCGCGATGCCATAGCCGTTGAGGGGCTCGCCGGCCTTCACGAGTGCGAGGTACGCCTTCGCCTCGTAACCCGAGATCCCGAGCCCTCGGAGATCCTCGACGATCTGATCGTTCACTCCCGACCCGCCCACTTCCGTCGTTGGAAGCCTAGCGACGCCGGTTCCAGACCACTAGCGTCCGCACCTGTCACCGGAGGCAGCATCCGCTCCCCGAGCGGAGGGAGGGTGGTCATGAACGACCTGGCTTTACTGCCCAACGACCCTCCCGTGTGCTTGCTCGCAGCCGACGGCTCCTTCACGCCCGATGACCGCTTCCCGCTGGATCTCGGCACGGACGACATGGCAGACCTGCTGCGCCAGATGATCATCACACGCCGACTCGACCGCGAGTTCGTCAACCTCCAGCGGCAAGGCCAGCTCGGCGTCTACCCCTCATGTCTCGGCCAGGAAGCTGCGCAGGTCGGTAGTGCGGCAGCCCTCGGTGAGGGCGACTGGATCTTCCCCCAATACCGGGAGCTCGGCTGCGCGGTCGTGCGTGACCTCCCGCCAGAGGAGCTCGGGCACCTGTGGCGAGGGACCTGGCTCTCGGCCCATGACCCGTGCCGATACCGTTTCGCCCTGCTCTCCATACCTATCGGCACCCACGCCCTGCACGCGGTCGGGTTCGCGATGGGTGCGAAGCTTGCCGGCGATCCGATCGTGGTTGCCAGCTACTTCGGCGACGGCGCAACCAGCGGGGGCGACCCCCACGAAGCGATGAACTTCGCGGCCGTCTACCGCTCCCCAGCGCTGTTCTTCGTGCAGAACAACGGCTGGGCGATCTCCGTGCCCCTCGAGCGCCAGACCAGCGCGCCGACCCTCGCACACAAGGCGATCGGCTACGGGATGCCTGGCTACCGGGTCGATGGGAACGATGTGCTCGCGACGTTCGCCGTCACTCGGAAGGTCGTGGGAGCGATCCGCGCCGGCGAGGGGCCCGCCTTCATCGAGGCGATCACCTACCGGATGGATGCTCACACGACGTCCGACGATCCGACGCGTTACCGCGAGGCCGACGAGCTCGAACGGTGGCAGGCACGTGATCCGATCGATCGACTACGCCGCCACCTCACGGACCACCTCAGCGCCTGGGACGACGAACAGTCGTTCGCCGCAGAGGCCGCCGCAACCGAAGCCGCGGCGCGCCTGCGTGAGGCGCTCTACGACGCACCCGTCGGCGACCCCGAGGAGCTGTTCGAACACGTGTTCGCCACGCCAACCGACCACCTCGATGCCCAACGTGCGCAGTTTCTGGCCGACCTCGAAGACCGGGGATCCTGAGGTAGACGCGCCGGTGGTGGACGTCAACGGGCGGTGTCCTTCGTCTCGACCTCAACCGAGGAGCGCCGGCGCGAGCCGTTCCAGGCTGCCGGGTACCGTCTCGGTCACCTGTACCCGGGTGATCCCGAGGTCGCCGAGCGAGCGGACGGTCTCGGCGACGCGGTCCGGCTCGCCGACGAAGCGTCCGAACAGCCCCTTCCCGAGGGCGCGCTGGCGTTCGACGATGGCAGGTCCGTCGCCGACGGCGACGTGGGCCAGCATGCCGATCGAGACCTGGTCGTTGACCGCGCGGATCTGCGAGACCATCGAACGGACATCATCGAGTTCGACCTCCGCCAGCAGTGCCAGATCGTTGGATCCGGATCGGGTCGCTCGGCCGATCGTCAACTCGACCCGGTCGACGAGCGGGGCGATCTCGCGGATCGTCCACGGGCCACCGAGGGATGCGACCAGCGGGGGTGGGGGCGTCACCCGTGGCCCCAGCCACGGGACCTCGATGTCGTAGAACTCTCCCTGGAAACGGACCGTCCCCCGGTCCAGAAGGTCCCTGGCGACGAGTACCGCCTCGCGGAAACGCCTTGCGCGCTCGGGGGCCGGCGGGAACGGCTGGCCCGTACGCTCGAGCTCCTCACGCATCCAACCGGCTCCCAGCGCGGCCTCGGCGCGGCCACCGGAGTCGCGCTGAAGGCTGAGCGAGGCGTGACAGAACTCGACCGGAGAACGCAGCAAGTTGTTGGCGAAGGACGGGCCGACGAGCACGCGCTCGGTGTGCGCCGCCATGGTGGCCAAGGTCGTCCAGACGTGTGGCGTCCCGCGCTCTCCTTCCGGGGGCACCCAGTAGTGGTCCGAGCACACCACGCCGTGCCAGCCTTCGGCCTCCCGCTCGCGCGCCCACTCACCCGGATGCACGTCCAAACGGATCAGGTTGGCCAGATACTCCACCCCAACACCTTCCCGTAGCGACCTCGTGGTCACGAAGCTAGCGCGAGGACTCTCCTGGTAGGGCGGCGTGACCCGTTCACCAGGTGACGTCGAGGCGCTCGAGGCCGTTCAGTACGGAGCTGTGGACGAGGCTCGGCTCGTACCCCGGAGCGAGGGTGAGGGTGGGGAACCGGTCCCGCAGCGCAACGAGCACGGACTCGATCTCGGTCCGCGCCAGGTGAGCTCCGAGACACTGGTGGATACCGGCGCCGAAGGCCAGGTGACGGTGGTCGATACCGCGGTCCAGGCCGAACCGATCAGGTTCCGACCAGACGGTCTCATCGCGGTTCGCAGATTCGAGACTAAGCACAAGTCGCGTCCCCGTTGGAACCTCGAAACCGCCGATCTCGGTGTCGGTCGCGGCCGAGCGCAGATCGATCCTGATCGCCGTGGTGTAGCGAAGCCCCTCCTCACGGATCGCTGGGAACAGCTCGGGTTCGGTCAGCCACCGTTCCCAGCGCGATCGGTCATCGAGCAGCTTGAACAACGTCATGCCGATCGTGTACGCCGTCGTCTCCGTGCCCGCGGTGAAGAGTTGGCAGACATGGAAGGGGATCTCCTCCCACCCGAGCTCCCCAGCATCGGCTGCTCGACAGAAGCGCGACATCATGTCGTCGCGTGCCGGCTCGTGAGCACGGCGCTCCACCTCGCGGTGCAAGTAGGCGGATAGCTCGTGCCAGCTGGGCAGGTCGTAGACGGGACGTGGCCGGTGGGCGGAGACGTCGCTAACCCAGCCTGCAAGCTCCTTCGCGTCCTCGACCGCCAAGCCGACCAGCCGGGCGATGACGTGGGTCGTCAACGGGAGGGCGAGTTCGGACATGACCTCCAGAGACGCGCGTTCGCGCGCCTGCTCGATCAGATGGGCGACCCTCTCGTCGACCCACCGGCGCGCATCTCGGATGGAGCCACGCGCGAAAGCGGACAGTTCCAGCCGACGGAGGTAGGTGTGGCGGGGCGGGTCGAACTGCAGGATGAGCCGCTGCTCGGGGTCGACATCCGGACCTTCGAGGGTGAAGTTGCCGGCGCTCGAGTAGGTAGCAGGATCGAGGAGGACCGAGCGCACGTCCTCGTATCGGGTGACCATCAGCAGACCCGGTTCGACAGCGAAGATCGGCCGGTGGCGACGCGCCTGCCGCAGGTAGGTCGCGTGGGCCTCTCGTGTGGGGCCGGCCTCGAGGGGATCGAAGGGCGGCAACCCCTCGACCGCTGGTGCCCCCTTCGGGGCCGGCTCCACTCTCCTGCTCACCTGCACCCACCTCGGACGCCGGTCAGAGGGGTCCCGACTCGAAAACGTGGGCTTCGTCTGGCTCCTCGCCCCAGGCCTCGAAGGCGGCCGTGATCAGTTCGAGCGCCAGGAGCCAGAACCCATAGGCGACCGCGATCCGTCCGGGCCACAGAGGCACGGCTGCGATACCCAGACGGACCTCGCGAGCCTCGAACGAGGAGATCGCCACCCTCGTGGTCGCCCAGGCCAGCAGGATCGTCACGAGCACCGCGATGACCGCCGCAGCGAGCCGGACAACCCGGAAACGCCATCCCTTGAGACGGTTGACGACCGCCTCGACCGCGACGTGTTCGCGCCGGGTCTGGGTGTAGGCCAGCGCGAGGAACACCACAACGGCCAGCACCACCTCGGTCTGATCGACCAGCCCCGGGACAGAGCGGCCGCGGACGTTCCGCGAGACGACGTCGGTGACGACGGCCGTCATGACGAAGACCAGCGCGACCCCGGCGATCACCGCTGAGCCGAGCGCCACGACACGCACGGCACGCCGCAGGCTGCGACCGATCCTGGCCGCGATAGCGGTCTCATCCATCGGTCTACTCCTAGCCGTTGACCATTGACGGGAGGAAGGTGACGATCGCCGGGAAGGTGAAGATCAGAGCGATCGTGCCCAGGTCGATCGTCAGGTACTGAAGCACACCCTTGAACGCGATCTCTGGCGTGAGTTCGGGCGACGTGCCAGCGACGACGAAGGCGTTGATGCCCAGAGGTGGTGTGATGAGCCCCAACTCGATGAACTTCACGAACAAGATCCCGTACCAGACACCGTCGAACCCCAGCGAGGTGATGAGCGGGAAGGTAAGCGGCACCATGATCAGCATGATCGACAGCGGGTCGAGGAACATGCCCATCGGGAGCAGGACCAGGAGCACGACCAGCACGACCGCGTAACCTGGCAGTTCGAGCCCCAGGACGGCGCGAGTGAACGACTGCGGGAGCCCCGCGGCGACCGTGAAGCCGGAGAAGATCGCACCCCCGATGAGCAGCGCGAACACCATGCCGTTGAGGCTGACAGCCTCCGTGATGGTGTCACGGAGGCGCTCGTAGAGATCCCGAGGGTTGCGAACCCAGCTTCCGATCACCATCAGCACGGCGGCGAAGGCTCCCACCGCGGAGGCTTCGACCGCGGTGAACAGGCCCGTGTACAACCCGCCGATCACGATGGCGAACAGGACCGCGATCTTGCTGATCCCGATCGTGCCCTGCTTGAGCTTCGGACGAGTTGCGACCGTGAGAACGTCCTCCGCCCCCCCGTAATCCGCTGGATGACGCTTGGCACGGACGATGATCGCCGCGCCGTACATGACCGCCGAGAGCAGGCCGGGGATAAGCCCAGCCAACAGCAGCACACCGATCGACTCACCCGTGAGGATGCCGTAGATGACCAGCGGCACGCTCGGCGGGATCAACACGCCGAGCGTGCCAGCCGCACCTACGACACCGGCCGCAACGTGCTTCGCGTAGCCGTAGCGGCGCATCTCCGCGATAGCCGTGTTGCCCACCGACACGACCGTCGCGACGCTGGAGCCACTGACCGCGGCGAACCCCGCGCACGCCAGCACCGTCGCCAGCGCGAGGCCACCCGGTACGCGGCGGAGGACCCAGGCGAGCACGACGAAGGCTTGCTCAGCGATACGCGCGTGTCTGGCCGCCACGCCCATGAGGATGAACATCGGGATCACGATCAGCGAGAACCGTGAAGCCTGCTGGAAGGGCACGCGCGAGAACGTGCTCATCATCACGCTGAAGCCGTCGAGCAGCAGGATGCCGACACCGCCAGCGAGCGCGAGTCCGAGGGCGATCGGCACGCTCTTGACGAGTGACACGAGGAGCACCGCGAGCACGATCGCGACGATGAGCCAGAGATCCACCGAGAAGCTCCTCCCGACCTTCAGCCGAGGTCCATGACCGGCTGAAGGCTAGACGAGGTTTGACCGCTGGCCGACGCGCCGGCATCCGGGCCTTGGGCCTTGGGGTCGAGCAGCATCTACCCCGTAGCCCGGCGCGTGCGGTCAACAACGGGGCTGTGAGAGCGAGACGTGCCCGCTCTCACAGCCCCGACGTGCGATCAGCCCATCCGCTCCAGACAGGCGACGGTCGCGTCCACGTACTCCGTGACCTCGTTGAACTCCAGCACCTTCGCCTCGTACTCATCCCACACCGAGAGCACCACGTCCTCGTCCAGACCGGTTGCGACAGCGTCATCACGCCACGCGTTGAACATCAACTCGTTGGTGGCGTCGAACATCTTCTGCTGCTCTTCCTCGGAGAAGATGATGATCTCGTTGCCGTTGGCGATGAAGTCGTCACAGGCCTCCTGGTCGACCTCGAGCAGGAACTCGTCGAGCTTGTCGTACCACTCCTCCTGGATCTCGCCGACGATCTGCTGCCCCCGCGGATCGAGCGACTCCCATACCTCCAGGCTGATCGCGTGCATCGCCATGCCACTCTCGCCGATGCCGTCCTGGACGATGAAGTCACCGACCTCGTAGGTACCGGCTGCCCAGTGGACCTCCCAGGGGAAGGTCACCCCGTCGACGATGCCGCGCTGAAGCGACTCGTAGACCTCCTCGGCGGAGATGAACGCGGGTTCGACCCCGATGGCCTCGAAACCGATCCCGGGGATCCCGGGGACACGCATGCGCAGCCCGTCGTAGTCCTCGACGGTCTCGACACGCTCGGTGACGACCGACACCTGCGTGGAGTTCGGGGTCATGCCGATGACGTACACCCCCGCCTCCTCGATCTCGTCCTGCAACGCCTCGTTGTTGTCCAACATGTACTGCATCGCCCGAGGCCGGGCACCCTGGTTGTGCCCCTGCGCGGGGAGCATGATCAGGTTGGTGAGCGGCAACTCAGTGGGATGGTAGGCCGGTACCAGCAGACCACCTTCAGCGCGTCCCTCGACCACGCCGGACAAGAAGTCCGGCCCCGGTAGCAGTGACCCGCCGAAGGCGAGGTCGGAGGTGACCTTGCCGTCCGTCCGAGCCTCGAGCTCGTCGTTGAACCACTCCATCACCACGCTGATAGAGGAGGTCGGTCCAACGATGGACGACAGCCGCAGATGCACGGGTTCCAGGTCGCTCAGGTCATCGGCCGCTACGTCCTCATCCTCAGCTGGCGCTGGCTCGTCCGCGTCGTCGACATCCTCGGCCTCCGCCGGCTCCGTGGCGGCCGGCTCAGACGGCGCCTCGTCCTCACCTCCGCACGCCATCAGCACCAGCGCGAGCACCGACAACAGTGTCACCGGCGCCTTCATCCATCTCATCCTCATCGCAGCTCTCCCTCTGCTCGGGTCCTTCGCCGCCGATGCGCAACGGCGCCGGTACCAACCTCGTGTGCGACCTCATCGGACACCGCGCGCTCGGTGGTCACCGGCTCGCGGCTAGCGCGATCGCGCCTCCGGAGCCCGGGTGGAGCCTCTCGCCACCCGGAGCACCAAACGTTCGTTTGGCGCCCCGAAGATTACGACCGGGGTCGAGGCGCGTCAAGGATCGCCAAAGACGTCGTCAGTAGCCTGACGACCCCAGGGCCTCGCGGCACCCGAACCATGGTGCCCCTGCACCCGATCTCTGCACACTCGATCTTGGGGTCCTAGGTTGCGCAGTCGGACCACACGGACCCTCGTCACGGATGGTGCGCTAGGTGGAAGACGCCAGTGTGAACGCGTCTGCGGACATGGAGGGGATGCCACCTCGGGGTGTCCCGGTGCAACTGGCGTACGTCGTGGCCGACGTCGTCGCGGCAGCGCGGCTGTGGTCCGCACGTCATGGAGCAGGTCCGTTCTTCGTCAACCCGCACATCGAGGTCAGCGATGTTGTCCACCGCGGCAGACCCGCACGCTTCGACCACTCGACCGCCCTCGGGCAGTGGGGAGGCCTGATGATCGAGCTGCTCGAGGACCACGGCTCCGGCCCGTCGGTGGTCCGGGACCTCTATCCGCCGGGCCACACCGGGCTCCACCACGTCGCTCTGTTCGTCGACGACCTCGACGCTGAGACGGAGCGGCTCGGTCGCTTGGGCTACCCGCTCGCGCAGTCCGCCGTCGCGCGCGGCGTCACCCGCTTCCACTTCATCGACACCGTGCGCGAACGTGGACACTTCCTGGAGCTGTACGAACCGAACCCGTCGCTGGCCGCCACCTACGCCCGTATCTCCGAGGCTGCACGCACCTGGGATGGATCCGCTCCGGTCCGCTCCGCTGCGGACGGACGCCTGCTCTGAGCCTGTAGAGTGCTCGATGCGGGCAAGGGTCTACGGCCCCAGCCTGTTGAGGAGGACCAGGGCCGATGGATGCCACGGCGGCGACACGCGATGCGGTGCACGCCTGGGCGGACGCGCTCGCCGCGCGGGATGTCGATGCCGTCATCGCCACGCTGCATCCGACGTGCGTGTGGATCAACGTGCCGGAGCCCCCCGCGACCGGCCACGACGAGATCCGCAACCTGTTCACCCGGATCCTCTCGCACGCCCACGCCGCCGTGGTCGACATCATCAGCGAGAGCTACGAGCCGGGACGTGGCTACTTCGAGCGCGACGACCGGTTCTGGATCGACGGTGAGGAGTACAACGTCGTCTGCAACGGGGTCTTCGAGGTGGACACCGACTCGGGACTGATCACCGCCGTCCGCGACTACTGCGACCTCGCCCGCTGGCGTGAGCAACTCGCCTCGGTCGCCTGGCGTGATGACACATGAGCGAACCGCCCGCTTCGCGTTGACCTCCTGCGCTACCTCACCGTTGGGGCGAACGCGTCAGGGTCGTGACGCTACCTCGATCCCGATCGCAACTGGCTACGCGCCCGGCGAAGGCCGTCGACGGGGAACGAACCGCCACTCCACCCCCGGGAAACCGTCCACACCGCTGACGTAGGCCTCGCGCTTCGCGATGCGCCAGCCGTCGGAGCTGCGTACGAACTCATCGGCGTAGCGTATCCAGAGCGTGTCCTGGCGACCGTCCGGGTACTCGTGCCACGCGGTTACATAGGTGACCGTCCGTGCGCGATCGCCCTCGAAGCGGTAGGTGGTCTGGCCGAGCTGGTGGTGGGTGCGAACGAACCGGGCCTGACTGGCCTCAACACGATCCTGGAATGCCGCTCGCCCCTCGACACGGCCACCAGCGTCGGGACCGTAGTCCGTCACACAGTCCTCGGTGAACACCGCGACCGCCTCGGCTACGCGGTACTCGTCGAGGTACGAGCAGAAGGCCGCAAGGACGTCATCGATCTCTGCGCGTGCTCGCAACTCGCCGACGTCAAGCCTCCCCGATGTCACCGACGCACCTCGTAGCCGTGGGCCTCGCGGTCCCAGGTGTCGTGGGTGACCGCTTCGTCCCGGAGCTTGTACTTCTGGATGCGCTGTGACGGGGTCTTCGGCAGCTCGTCGACGAAGCGCACGTACCGGGGTACGGCAAAGTGGGCCATCTGTTCCTGGCAGTAGTCGAGGAGCATCTCCGGCGTGAGCTGCTCCCCCGGCTTCACGACGACCGCCACCATGACCTCCTCTTCGGAAAGCTCGGATGGCACGCCGTACGCAGCGGATTCGAGGACGAGATCGTGGTCGTTGACGACCCGTTCCACCTCGAAGGAGGAGACGTTCTCCCCGCGCCGGCGGATCGCGTCCTTGATCCGATCGATGAAGTAGAAGTAGCCGTCCTCGTCCGTCCTCGCCCGGTCACCGGTGTGGAACCACAGGTTGCGGAAAGCCTCCAACGTCTCCTTCGGCATGTCGAAGTACTCGCGGATCATCACGTCCGGGTGGCGCGGCCGAACCACGATCTCGCCCGGGACACCCGGACCGACGGGGCGGTCGTGCTCGTCGTGGATCTCCACCTCGAAGTGCGGGCAGGGCTTGCCCACCGACCCGACGCGCGTGTCGTCCAGGGTGTTCTGCACGGAGATGGCCGTCTCGGTCATGCCGTAGACCTCGACGAGCGTGAGCCCGAAACGCGCCTCGAAGTCCCGCCAGATCTCCACGGGAGCGGGTGCCCCGAAGGCCACCCGGACCGGGTTGTCGGCGTCGTCGTCACGCTCGGGCTGCTTCATCAGCATCGTGAGCAGGGCGCCCTGGTAGTTGAACGCCGTGATATCGCGCTCACGGCAGGTGTCGAAGAACCCGCTGGCCGAGAACCGGGTGTCCATGATCAGGCTGGCGTCCGCCTCCATCGCCGCCATCACCGAGGTGTACCTTGCGTTGATGTGGAACAGCGGGAAGACCGTGTACAGCCGGTCGTCAGCGCCATACCTACACAGCCACACGGTGTTGCGTGCGGCCGTCAGGTTCATCGCGTGAGGCAGGACGACGCCCTTCGAGGGGCCGGTCGTGCCCGACGTGTACAGGATGACCGCAGGATCGGACGGCTGGCGCGTTACGTCCGGAGGTGCAGCATCGAGGTAGAGCTCTTGGAGGTCATGCACCGCGATGCGGGACGGGAAGTCCGGCAGCGGAGCGGCACCCGACCGGCGGATGACGACGTGTTCGAGCTCGGGCTGGTCGTCCGCCACCGCGGCAACCCGGTCGGCGTAGGTTTCGTCGAGCACGATGGCGCGTGACCGGGACTGATGGATGATGTACCGCAGGAGGTAGCCACGGTTCGCCGTGTTGATCGGCACCTCGATGACGCCGGCCATGCACATCGCGAACCAGGTGTCGACGTTCTGCACGCTGTTGTCCATCATCACGCACGCGCGCTCGTCGGCCTCGAGTCCCAGCGACGCCAGGCCGGCGGCGAGCTGGTCAGACCGGACGTCGAGTTCGGCGTAGGTCCGCCCCTCGCCCTCCACCTCGAGGGCCATCTTGTCCCCGTTGCGTCGGGCCTTGTCCCGGATGAAGGATCCGATCGTCCACGGGCCGTCGGGGGTCGCGCCGTACAGGTCCAGCATGCTTGCTTCCTCCTCCGATCAGGGCGACACGAACTGGCTCAGCGCTGGACGCGATAGCCGTGTCCCTCACGGTCCCAGGTCCCATCGGTCAACCCCTCCTCACGCAGTCGGTGCTTCTTCACCCGTTGCGACGGCGTCTTCGGCAGCTCGTCGATGATGCGTAGGTAGCGGGGTACCGCGAAGTGCGGGAGACGGTCCTGACAATGATCCAGGATCGCCTCGTAGCTGAGCTGATGGCCCTCCTTGAAGACGATGACCGCGAGCACTTCCTCTTCAGTCAGCTCCGACGGCACACCGATCACCGCGACCTCCGCGACCTCCTCCAGCGTTGCGAGGGTGCGTTCCACCTCGAACGAGGAGATGTTCTCCCCCCGGCGACGTATCGCATCCTTCATCCGATCGATGAAGTAGACGTACCCGTCCTCGTCCATCCTCGCTCTGTCGCCCGTGTGGAACCACAGGTTGCGGAAGGACTCCAGCGTCTCCTCCGGCATGCCGTGGTAGTGACTGAACATGACGGACGGCTGGCTCGGCCGCACCACGATCTCACCCGGGGTACCGGGCGGACAGGGACGGTCGTGTTCGTCGTGGATCAGGACCTCGTAGTAGGGGGCTGCTGTGCCGCAGGAACCGACCTTCACCTGCTCGACGGTGTTCATCGTCGTGATGCCAAGCTCCGTGGAGCCGTATACCTCGACGAGCCGGACCCCGAACCGCTCTTCGAAAGGCCCGAAGATCGTCGCCGGCGCGGGTGCCCCGTACGCGCAGCGGACCTCGTGGTCGCGGTCGTTCTCGCGCTCCGGCTGCTTCAACAGCATCGTCAGCAGGGCACCCATGAAGTTGAAGGCTGTGACCCCCTCGTCACGGGCCACGTCCCAGAACGTGCTTGCGGAGAAGCGGTCGTGCAGGATCAGGGTGCCGTCGAGCAGCATCGCGGGCAGCACGGAGTTGAACTTCGCGTTCAGGTGGAACAGCGGGAAGACGGTGAACAGGCGCTCCCCCGGCTCATAGCCCATGATCTCGATCGTGGTCCGCGCGAGCGTGAAGTCCGCGACATGGCTGCGGACGACCCCCTTTGAGGGCCCGGTCGTTCCGGAGGTGAACAGGATCCCCGACGGCGACGTGGGATCCACCGTGACATCAGGTGGTCCCGTAGCCGCCTCTGCCAGGACCTGCTCCAAGGCCAACACCTCGGCACCGTCGACCGAAGCCGAGGGGACGCCAACGCACAGCACGTGACGAAGATGCGGGAGCCGCTCGTCGATCGCGGCGACGCGGTCGAGGTGCTCGGCCCCGATGACGAGCACCTGTGCTCCCGACCGGTGGATCTGATCGGCGAGTAGATCGCCCTTGAGTGCCACGTTGAGAGGGACCTCGACGAACCCGCCACGCGAGATCCCGAACCAGGTATCCAGGAAGGCTCGCCCGTTCGGCAGCAGCACGGCGACAGCATCACCGGGCACGAGGCCGAGGCCGGCAAGCACGTTGGCGAAGCGGGTCGCCGCGTCATCCAGGGCGGCGTAGGTGATCGCCTGCTCAGAGGTACGGACGACCTCGTGATCCGGGCGCTGCGCAGCTCGTGTGGCCAGAATCTGCCCGATCGTCCCGGCCTGCTCCACGACATCCCGACTCATGGCGACCTCCCCTGTCACTCCCCGCAGCCTAACCACCAACCGTTCGGTAGGCCACTAGGGAGGCTGGCTTCGGGCGAGTCCCGCTCGGGCGTTCGTGGCCCCCGGCGCCATCCGCTGCCAGAACGTTGCCGTTCGTCCACTCCGCAGTGAGTGGGTAGATGGCCGACTCCGCGATCTCCTCGACCGTCCCGACCCGGCCCGAAGCGTGAGCAGAGCCAGAACCGAGCGGACCGAACCGCGCCTTGGCCGCCTCGTCGAGCACACCGGCCCGCTGGTTGATCCCCGCGAAGGCCGCACCTGGCCGAACGGCGCTGACCCGGATGCCGCGTTGGCGAGCTCCCCGAGGAGATGGGGCGTCCCCGCCTCGGTCCCCCACTGGCGACGATGATCGAGCTGGCATCCAGACTGCAAGTGCGTCCGTATCCCTCGAACCGCAAGGTGCGGCCACGACGTCTCCAGCGACGGTCCGGAGGGCGAGGAGGCGTTGGGTCGGGTCACGGGGCCTCGGCTGGCGCGCTGCTCACCGTGACTGCAAGACCCGACTGTGTCACCATGCCACTGTTAGGGTCGACGCCGAAGCGACCCGATGTCAGTTCCCCGACGTTGCTGGCTCCGTCGAAACCGTGTGGCAGCGAGAGTGTCCCCGGCAAGACGTCTGTGGTGAGCGTGAGAGGTCCGGACCAGGCTCCCCAGGCGCTGGTGACGACAACCGGCTGGCCCTCTGAAAGGTTCGCCCTCGCAGCGTCGTCCGGATGCAGCCGGACAGCCGGGGTCTCGTGCTGTCCATCGCTGGTGCCCTCCTCGGCGAGCTGCGAGTTGAGCTGACGCAACTGCCGACGAGGGGTCAACAGCAGTGTTCCAGGACCCAGCTCCGATCCGATAGTCGGTGCACCGAGGGCGAGGGTGTCGACGAGCTGAGAGGGCGCGAGGTCGAACCTGCCTCCAGGTGCCACGCGCTGCCGAACCCAGCCGTGCACCGCCTCGTCGGCGACCACGGCTGTCCCCGCCTCACGCAGTTGCTCGAACGAACCCCGGCTCCGCTCCGCCAACGGCCTCAGGAGGTCCTCGTCCAGCACATCGCCCAGCGTGCCGTCGGCCGTGTCGATGAGTTCATGACCCAACAGCTGCCCGAGGCGTGCGAAGACCCACCACATCGCCCGCGCGTCGCCAGGGGGTGCGATCACCGCCTCCGTGTACTGGCTGCCGACGACCGGAAGGAACTGATCCACGAAGTGAGGGAGGTCGGCTCGTTCGAGCTGTCCAGCCACAGGGAGCACATGCGTAGCCTGCCTGACCGTTGCCGTCTCCTGC
The DNA here is from genome assembly GCA_003563915.1 of Nitriliruptoraceae bacterium. Classification (GTDB taxonomy): domain Bacteria; phylum Actinomycetota; class Nitriliruptoria; order Nitriliruptorales; family Nitriliruptoraceae; genus CSSed11-175R1. The sequence goes on along the minus strand of PWTE01000007.1, from coordinate 11,716 downwards.
ACATCACAGACCGCGAGGGCATCGAGCTTCGGCAGGACAGCGCGCAGACGGGCGACCTCCGGCAGCGAAGTGAGCGGGTTTCCGCCCGCGACCAGCAGAACACGCACGTTGCCTTCCTCGATCTCATCCGCCAGGGCAGCGCACGGCATCTCACCCATGCGACTGGGGAGCTCCGGTCGGCTAGCCGGGCCGGGACCCGTTGTGCGGACCGGTTCCCACGCCCTTCGATCCATCTGCCGGAGGAACCCTGGGTTGAACCAGACGCCGCCGCGCCGATCGAGCGATCCGGTGACCCCCAGGAGTGCCCAGGCCATCCACTCAGCTGCGGTAGCGGTCGGGGACATCGTGAGACCGGTCCCAGCACTCAGCGAGACTCGTCCCGCAGCCCGGATGGCCGAGAGGGCGGTGTCGAGATCCTCGCCGGGGATCCCCGTCGCGGCGACGGCTACGTCGCGATCGAATGGTTCGACCGCGGCTAGCAACTCATCGACGTTGGTCGCGGAGCTCTCCAGGTCTTCCCAGTCCGCTCCTTCGGTGAGGAGTTCGCGCACGACGTGAGCGAGCCAGACGTGATCGGTACCTGGCCGGGGACGAAGGTGAAGTGTCGCCATCTGCGCGGTCTCGGTCCGCTGTGGGTCGGCAACGATCAGGGGGCCACGGGAGGCCAGCTCGCGTAGCCGCCCTCGAGGGTTGGGCATCGCACTCGTGTGACCGTGCGAGACGACCGGGTTCATACCGATGATCAGGGTGCATCGAGCATCGGCCTGATCGATCGCAGGTGCGAGTGCGGGGTGACCGGCGACCAGCTCCGCGACGAGGGGGCGACAGGGCGTGTCCACGCTCGCGGTCGTGTACAGGCTCCGGGACCCGATGCGACGCAGCAGACGGACGGCTTGGCGTCGACCGTTCGCGTCGAACGCCGCTGCGGTCGCGCTGAACAGAGCAACCCCCGAGGGGCCGACCTCGCGGGTCACCTCCTGGAGGATGTCCGCGAGGTCGGTCAGGCATTCCTCCCACGACGTGTCAACCTGTCGTCGGCCGTGCACGATCCTCGGTGAACGAAGCCGCCCAGGATGGTGATGGAAGTCTCCCAGGCTGCGCCCCTTCGGACAGGTGTAGCCCTTGGAGATGGGATGCTCGGGGTCGCCGCGCACCGACAGGATCCGGCCCTCATCGTGCCTCACCTGGATACCGCATAGGGCTGGACAGAAGCGGCAGAACGAGCGACTGATCGTCATGGCGCCCTCCTTGGGGCAGGCTGAAGCTGATGTGGGTGTTGATCACTCAACCTAGCTTCCGAGGGATGCGAAGGGCCTCCCAGAGCCTCCATCAGACCAAGGGCGGATCACGAGGCTGGCCTCACGAGTTGTCGCCGTATCCCGGGACCGCGGCTGCACCGGCACCATCACCGCCCGGGCCCTTGAGATCTTCACCGGACTCGCCCGCCACCAACTCATCTCACCAGACAGCACCGTGCTCCACACCTTCCAGGCCGAGCTCACCGACCTCCAACGCCAGGCCCTCGACCTGCTCGACGTCCCCACCAGGGTCTACGACCTCGACACGCAAGTGCCGCCGAAGGCTCTCCGCGAAGCGCGGAAGTGCGGAACGCGAGACAGGTAGTCGCAAGACCCCCAATTGACGGGGCCCGCGCTAGCCGCTATGGTCCCGACCGACCGGTCAGTCGGGCTGCTCGCTTCGCAGGACATGCCCCGCTACTCCGGGCCCAGCACGACGAAGCGACCCGCTGCAACCGGATCCACGGAAGGAGCAGCACGTGAGCCTGACCATCGCGGTTGACGAGTTGCGAAGCTACGTCCGGCAGTTTGCGAACGACCGCATCGACCCGGACTACCTCCGGGTCTGCGAGCGAAACAAGGAGTTCCCCAAGGACACGTGGCAAGCGATGTCCGAGGCGGAACTCCACGGTATCGCGATCCCTGAGGAATACGGCGGCCACGGTGGCGGGGTCATGGAGCAGACCGTGGTCGTCGAGGAGCTCGCTCGGGTGATGGGTGGGATGGTCACGATGTGGTCGATCAACACCCACTCGGCGATCACCCTTCAACTGCACGGCACGGACGAGCAGAAGCAGACGTACCTGCCGAAGATGGCTCGTGGCGAGCACAGGATCGGGCTGTCTTTCACCGAACCCGACGGCGGAACGGACTTGCTGGGGGCACTCAAGACTCGAGCGGAGAAGGTCGACGGTGGCTATGTCATCACGGGCTCCAAGACCTACACGACCATGGTGGATGACGTCGACCAGTTGCTCGTTCTCGCGCGCACCAGCCCGTCGGAGAAGAAGACGCAAGGGCTGACCGTCTTTCTCGTTCCGGCGGATGCTGAAGGCATTACCGCGACCCGCCTGGACACCCTCGGTCAGGCAGCGATCGGCACATTTCTCGTCCACTATGACGGGGTGTTCGTGCCTGACGAAGCCGTCATCGGTGTGCCCGACGAGGGGTGGCGCTATCTGGCCAGCAGCGCCATCAATCACGAGCGCATCATCATCGCCGCCCTCTGCGTCGGGGCGATGACCGGTGTCATCGAGCGGACGGTCTCTTACGCGAAGGAGCGCGAGGCCTTCGGCAGTCCCATCGGGAAGTTCCAGGCCGTCCAGCACCACATCGCGAACATGGAGATCGAGCGCCAAGCTGCGCGCCTACTCACCTATCGGGCCGCCGACCTCGCCATCGCCGGTGAGGACTTCATGCTCGAGGCTTCCGTCGCCAAGGCCTTTGCGTCCGAAGCCTGTAGCCGCGCGGCCGACCTCGGAATCCAGGTACTCGGCGGTGCCGGTTACTGCAGCGAGTACCACATCGAACGAATCTGGCGCGACACCCGCATCATGAGGATCGGGCCCATCACCAACGAGATGGTTCGCAACTACGTCGCCGAGAGCCTGGGCCTGCCGAGGTCCTTCTGATGACGCGCACCGACGACGGTGACCGGATCGACCTCGCACGATACGACGCGTTCCGCGAGGACACCGTCCACTACACGGAGAGGCCTGCGGGCGTCCTGCGCATCCCCCTCGATGACCCCGCACGCCACAACGCAATGCCCCAACGCTTCCATGACTCCCTCCCCGACCTGTACGCCACCGTCGCCACCGACCAGGGCGCGTGGGCGGTCGCGCTCGAGGCTACGGGCGACTTCTTCAGTTCTGGGGGCCGGGTCGACGAGGGCATGGGGGAACGAACCGCTGGGGAACTCGTCGAACTCCACCGGGTCGCGTCGCGAATCATCACACGATTGCTCGAAGTCCCGCAGGTCACGATCTGCGTCGTCAACGGACCCGCAATAGGGTTCGCCGCCAGCCTCGCACTGCACCACGATCTTGTCGTCGCCGCCGACCACGCCTGGTTCGCTGACCCGCACGTCCGCTTCGGTGCCGTTGCCGGCGACGGTGGTACGTCGATCTGGCCGCTCGCTCTGGGTCCGGCCAAGGCGCGGGAGTACTTGTTCACGGGGGCCCGGCTGTCAGCAGTTGAAGCCGAGCAACGGGGGCTGATCAATCGGGTGTGCCCCCCAGAGGAGCTCACGAGAACCACCGACGAACTCCTCGCGGAAGTGCGACGCGCTTCGCCCCTTGCAGTGCGGCTGACGAAGATGGCGATCAACACGCGGCTGCGAGCCCAGGCTGAGTGGGACATGAATCTGGGGCTCGCCGCCGAGATGATCACCCTGCAAAGCCGGGACTTCCGCAACTCCGTCGAGACGTTCCGCGACACCGGCCGTTTCGGAACCGAGTGGACCGGCGAGTAACCCGAGGGAGCCCATGACCCCGTCGAACCATCCCCAACGTCGCTCGCACACCACCGCGGGGTTCCCCGGCGACCCCTGGCCTTCCGCGAAGTTCCATAGCGTAGTTGCCGAGCTAGCGAGCGAGGATCCCGACCGGGCAGTCGCCATCTTCGAAGGCTCGAAGGAGCTCACCCTCCGCGAGTTGGTAGAGCGCGGGGAGGCAACCGCTCGACAGCTGAGGGGGCTCGGGGTCTCGCCTGGCGACCGGGTCGTCTTGATGATGGGCAACCGTTCCGAGTATCTCTTCGGATGGTATGCCTGCTCACGGCTCGGCGTGGTCCGAGTGCCCGTGAACGTCGAGGCCCGCGGCATCTTCCTCTCCCAGACTCTCCACACAGCCCGACCGACGGTGATCATCGCTGCCGACACCTGCGCCGAGCAGATCGGGGCGTCGGATCTCGACGAGGCCATGACGACCGTACTGCTGCTGCCGTCCGACGAGGTCGCCGACGCGGTCGAGTTTCGCTACGCGCGCTTGGCTGACCTAGCAGAGTCCTCCATCGACGACATCTCACCCGCCGACCCATCCGATACCTCGGTCATCCAGTTCACTTCCGGGACCACGGGCCCCTCGAAAGGGGCCATGATGACCCACAAGTACGAGCACCTCATGGCATCGCTCATCGCCGACTTCCTGGAACTCGGCGAGCGCGACACCTACCTGATGTACAACCCCCTCTTCCACGTTCACGCCCAGACGACGTTCTTCGCCACGCTGATGGCTGGCGGACGCATGGCCTTCCCCGCGCGCTTCTCAGCCAGCCGCTGGCGCGAGGACCTGACCACCTACGAGGCGACTGTTTCGAGCATGCTCGGCGTCATGCTCGCCTTCGTGCTGGATACGTCCAACGGGGCGGACGAGGCAGAGAATCAACTGCGCTGCCTCTGGACCGTCCCAGCCCCAATCGATTCCGTCAATGCCTTGCGTCGGCGTTTCGGCATCGAGCGAGTCGTAACGAGCTACGGCAATACCGAGGTCGGCATGATCGCCGCTGGCGAGGTAGACGCCGACCACCCTGGAACCGCCGGCAAACCCTTCACCGAGCACTACGACGTGGCGGTCATGGATCCTCATACCGATGTCGTGCTCGGTCCTGACGAGGTAGGTGAATGCGTTGTGCGGCCCCGACACCCGTGGATCGTCGCGCAAGGCTACTTCGAGAGTGCCGATGCCACCTTGCGAGCCTTCCGCAACCTTTGGTTCCACACGGGTGACGCGGTGACGATGGACGCCGAGGGGCGCCTCCGCTTCGTCGACCGACTCAACGACCGAATCCGGCGCCGAGGGGAGAACCTTGCCTCCGCCGACCTTGAAGCCGCGATCCATGAACATCCCGACGTAGAAGAGGTCGCGGTCGCAGCCGTCCCCTCGCAGTTGGCAGGCGGGGAAGACGAGATTCTCGTGTGTCTGAACCTGAGAGACGACCAAGACGAGGATGTTCAGAGTTGGGCTCGAGCTTTCTCAGCGTGGCTTGAGAAAGCCCTGCCTCGCTACGCCCAACCGCGATATCTCGACTTCTATGAGTCGCTACCGAAGACATCCACAGAGAAGGTCGCTAAGTACCGACTGCGTGAGCGTTCGTCGGCGCGGGCCTCGATCGACTTGAACGAGGTGCGATAGTCGCGCTCACGCGACTCAAGTCAACCGGGCGGGGTCGCACTCGCGGTCCGCGGACCCCAGGAACAGGCCCTTCCCCACGAGCGTCTCGAACTCGTCGGCAACTTCGTCGATCGACAAGCCCGGACCTTCAGGCCGCCAGCGGTATAGCCAGTTGCACGCGGCCAGTATCGCGCCGACCGCGAGATCCTTGGGGACGGGGCGCAGGCTGCCCTCGGCCACACCATCCTCGTAGGTCCGGCAGACCTCTTCCCAATAGCGCTCCCGAAGCCGCCGCACCTCCCGGTCACGGTCCTCGGGAAGCCGGTCCCTGGCCGACTGGAGGACAAGGTTGGCGTCGACGTTCTCTAGGACGAGCCTGATATGGCCGCGGATGATTCCCCTGAAGCGTTCGGCTGCCGACTCGTGCTGTTGGGCGGCCTTCGCCATCGCCAACCCGGCAGTGAGCACGCGATGGTGCAACAGGTAGAGCAGTTCGGTCTTCGATGGGAAATAGTGGTAGATGAGGGACTTCGACACGCCAACGGCAGCAGCCAACTGGTTCATGCTCGTGGTCTCATAACCGTGCGCAGCGAACAGTCGAGCAGCTTCCGTCAGGATCTCCTCCCGACGCCCACCCTGATCCGCGACTCGGCCAGCCATTGCCTCCGTGTCCCTTCTCTCGTTGGCCTCTACGGGCCCTTCGAGACGAGCGTCGTTGCGGCGACCCGCGAGGAGGGGATTCACCAGACCTGCCATCCTCTGAACAGCAACCGCCTCCAAGGTTCTGGCCCTGCGGGCCTACCGATCATAGTGACGGCGTTCCCGCAGGGCCAGAGACCGGTACGTAGTCCGGATCACACAGGTGCGTCACTCGTGACGGCCGACCACCGGCTAGGACGGCCTTGTGCACGGCGGGTCGCGAAGTCGTCGTCCGCGATACGCCGGCGCACGTCCTCGGGGTCGAGACCGTGCAGTCTCAGATAGTTCTCACCAAGAATCCCCCGCATGACGTCCTCAGAGACGGGCGGGTAGCCGTAACCCGCGGTGAGGTCCTCTGGCATGGTGAACGACCGGAGCGCCTCGATGATCGGCTGCGGATGGACCAGGCAGCATCCGGTGGCGAAGATGATGCGATCCAGCGCGCCCGAGAACATGAGTGCGCCGAGTGCCTCGGCGAACCGACGCTTGAGGTGCACGGCGAAGGCGCTCGTCACCTCGAGGTTGGCGTAGACGTTGGGGTAGCGCTGCAGGAGATAGGTCGTCTCGTCGAGGAAGGCCATCCCGGCGTGCACCACCTCAATAGGAAGCTCGGGATACCTAGCCGCAGCGGCTTCGACGTCGCCCACACGATAGTTATCTGTCAGGCCTTGGCCCGCCGGGACCGCCTTGTGGATGGCCAGGACGGCCCCGAGTTCCTGCACCTTCTGAAGTAGGGGATCGATCGCCTCGTCCGCGAGCGAGATCGGCTTGACCCCTCCGCCCACGTACCACTCGGGATAGAGCTTGATCCCCGAGGCGCCACCCTCCTTGACGAGGTACTCAGCATCCTCGAGCGCCTTCGCTCCTTCAAGGGGATTCACAGCACCGTAGAACAGGACCCGGTCTGGCCATCGACGACGCATCTCGATCCCCTTCTCGTTTGAGACCATGCCGTCATAGAAATAGTCGCCGAGCGGCACCGCGTGGAAGGTGGCGAGATCAACGTCGCTCTCGACGAACACGAGCTCGGCCAGCGAGTCGACGGACCAGTCATGACAGAACTGTTCCATCGAGATCATCGCATGGTCGCCGGTGAGTTGCACCATGCCATAGCTAGCGGCGGCGAACGAGGCAGCAATGGGGTTGCGTGCGTTCTCCTCGGCCAAGTTGTATGCATGGATCACCGCATCAACGATCAGTGGTGTGCTCTGCTCAGTCTCATTCACGGTCTACCTCACTTTTCTTCATGTGCTGTGCGGGACTAAGACGTTCAGCTGCAAGTGCCGCTCGATGAGCACGCAGCGCCTCCCGGGCTTCTGGCTCCATGCGATCCTCCGTCCAGACCTCACCGACGCGCGGGGCGATGAGGCGGACCGAAACTTCGACCTCCGGTCCGAGGTCCTCAAGCAACTGCTGCTCGACCAGCGTCGCGATCTGCATGCCGAACATGCAGGACGGCTCGGTGAGGCATAGCATCACCTGGATCTGCCCCTCATGGGTGTCGATCGCTTCCACGAGACCCATCTCTACGAGATCCAAGGGGTAGCCAAGCGACTCACTGCATGGATCCCGAACCTTGCGGATTGAAGCCAGGATCGCATCAGGATCGAATGTTGGTGAAGAGCGTTTAGCGAGCAATGATGCGACCTCCGTTTACCTTGACAACCTCTCCCGATATGTACGAGGACGCCTCACTGCAAAGAAAGGTATAGACCTCAGCTGCTTCCGCTGGGGTTGCAACCGCTCTCGGCGCCTGGGCTTCCCATGCTGCAGTGGACAGTCGTTCCAGTTCGGTTCCCGCCACACTGGCGGCGGAACGCTGTAGCGCCGGCGTATCCACGATGTGAGGGGTGACCGCATTGACACGTACCCCGTGCCAAGCCATCTCCTTGGCCAAGTGCATGGCGAAACTCGCGATGGCGCCCTTCATCGCCCCGGGAACTGCGTATCCGAGCACGCCCTCGTCGGCCGATCCCCCGGAGACGTTCAGGATGGCTCCTCGCTTGCGTTCGATCATGTGTTGGACCGCAGCATGAGCGCAATTGATCTGGCCCCAGAGGGCAACGTTCGCGTATGGATACCAGTCTTGTTTCGGCTCACTCTCCGCGAACCAGACGAGTCGACTGTGCCAGTCGGCGTTGTTCACAAGGATGTCCAACTCGCCTTGCTCCGCGACAATCCGGTCGACGAGTCCCCGAACGGCTTCGCGGTCGGCCACATCGCATGGCGCCGGCAGGCACCCGTCGCCGATGTCTGCGACTGCCGTTAGCGCCCGTTCTTCGGTGCGGCCGTTGATGTAGACGGTCGCTCCATTGGCGGCCAACTGTCGGGCGGTCTCCTTGCCTATCCCGCTGGTCGACCCTGTCACCAGGGCGATCTTTCCCTTGAGGTCGGGATATCTCTCCAGCTCTCCCACGTCAACTCCCACATCGCCCGTTCGTTCCGGAGTGCGCCGTGCTGCGCTCTGCGTCATAGCCGCGGTCGGTCGTCGCACTTCGCCTGGATCGCACTTCCGTGACTGGCAAGCGCCCCGCCTGCCTCGAGCCCGGCCGGACGTCGGCGGAAGGGCATGCCGCAAGGCAAGTGCCTTTCCGACGAACAGTTGCCGAAGTACGTCAATGCGAAGTACGTCAATGTCTTGAGGCCACACACGTCCCGTAGCACCTCGGTGAGGCGGAGGATGGCCACCGCCCGTGTCGGCACAACCACCATCGAAAAGCCATGTGCGGAACCCACGATGCGCTCTCCCCTGCGGGGTGGTGCCAGGCACTTCTCCCACGTGGCTGGCAGGGTGTCGGCCCAGCGTTGCCTCCCTGGCAACGTCGAGGGATTAACCGACCGGTCAGTCAGTCTAGCCTGCTCTGGCGCTCGCTGTCAACATCCCAGTCAGCGCCGATGTGCCTCCGCAGGACCGACGCGGACTCAGCCTGCCACCGCCCGAGCACCTCCGCAGGGTCGTCGACCTGGTCTCCTGCGAGGTACACGCCCCGAGTCGGACAACTAGCCCCGATCTCGATCAGCACCGGCCGCAGGTGGTGCTCCACGGCCAGTGAGTGATCTGGGCTTCCCCCTGTCATCAAGGGGATCGTCAACCTTCCTGCGAGCTCGTCACGGTCGAACTGGTCCAAGAACTGCTTGATCAGGCCCGTGAACGAGCCCTTATACGTGGGCGTCGCCACGATGAGAGCATCCGCCGCGAGCACACGCCGCTTCAGAGACAGCACCGCCTCTCCCTGCCACTGGAGGAGTTGGGCTGCGTGCTCGGCGAGATCAACTGCGTCGACATCAGCGCCACCCGCGATGGAGTCAGCAAGCAGGACGGCGGCACGCAGGGTCCGTGAGCCGGGCCTGGGATTCCCGCAGACCACCACGATGTGACGGGGGCTCATGGTTGCGCCTCTCTGGTCTGGCCTAAATCAGCCGCCGCCCTCAACGACCAACCGCGGGAACCCACCCCGGTGGAAGACGAGCGGCGCTGCGTTCTCGTCTTCCACCCCGAGGTCCTCGACCTCTCCGACAACGATGTCATGGTCGCCGGCGGCCCGAGTCATCGAGACCCGACAATCGATCCAGACCAGCGAGCCCGTAAGCCGCGGTGCGCCTGACGGCGCAGGCGTCCAGCTGACATCATCGAACCGGTTCGCGGCCTTCGTAGCGAACCGCTGACACAGGGCGGCTTGATCAGCCCCGAGGACGGATACACAGAACCCGCCAGTCTGCTCGATGAGAGGCCAACTCGATGAGTTGTGCCCCACGCAGAAGCCGATCATCGCAGGTTCAAGGGATATGGAGAAGAATGATCCCACGGTCATGCCGACGGGCCCCGTGGTGCCGTGCCCAGCGACCACCGTGACCGGCGTCGGGACGTGGCTGAGGACCTGCCGGAAGATGTCCGTCGCAATAGTCGGAGCAGGCATGATCAACGGTTCACTCCGGTTCGGATCTAACCCGCCGAGGGCACGAGGCCGACGTCCGCGCCTGATTCTCGCAGTCCCAGGTCCTTCATTCTCGGGATGACCTCGTCGCGTATGATTGGCAAGTCATCCAGGTAGTTCACGAGACCGAATGCCATGCCGTCGAGTCCAGCGTCACTCAGTCGCTTGAAGGTGTGCGCAACCTCGTCTGGGTCGCCCTTGACTAGAAAGGTGCTCTGACCGCTCACGTAGCGTTCGAGCAGGGAGTTCAGCGCCTCGGGTGGGATCGACTGTGACCCGAGCACGACTTCCTTCCAGTACTCAGCCCCGGCCCAGTCGCCGTGCTCGTGAACGATATGGTCGTAGTACTCGTCGGCCTCCTTGCTCGTCTCGCGGCAGATCACGTGCCCGCTGGCGTAGGCTCCCACCTTGCGGTCACCAGCGAGTGCGCGGAACCCTTCGATCTCCTGCTCGAGCCCCTCACCCTCGCTGTCCACGATGATCATGAACAGGAAATCAGCGTGGCGGGCAGCAAACGCACGACCTACCGGTGACGAGCCGGCGCTGACGATACGTGGGAGGGGCTCGACGGGACGGGGCAGCGTCTTCGCCCCCTTGAGCTGAAAATAGCGACCCTCATGATCGAAGGGCGCCGCGTTCGTCCACAATTCCTTGACGATCTCCAACCACTCTTCGGTGTAGTCGTACCGCTCGTCGTGATCGAGCATTTCGATGCCAAAATGGTCGAAATCCGGCTTCCCCCAACCAGAGACGATGTTCAGCCCGAATCGGCCGTTACCTATGCGGTTGCAGGTTGCCGCCTGCTTGGCCGCGAAGACGGGATGGATGAAGGGTGTGTGCACCGTGGCGAAGACCGTGATCCGCTCTGTGGTAGCGAGGGTGGCGGCAGCCCAAGTAAGAGTTTCGAGGCTCCAACCGTCTGTTGATGCGTCGCCCTCAAGGTCGAGCCACACGGCGAAAGGAAGCAGGAAATCGAACCCTGCCTCCTCGGCGAGTTGCGCGACCCTGACGTTGTTGTCCCAGTCTGCGGACCACCGCGTAGGGGCCAACGTCTTGGTCAGTCCACCCCAGGCATTGTGTGCGAACAAGCCGAGCTGGAACCGATTCTGTTCTCCCGCAGTCGCCATCCGATACGCCTCCCACAGTCGCTGACTGACCGGTCGGTCTGTCGCAGCGACAATCATGCGGAAGCGCGAGCTCCCTGTCAAGGAGTTTCTCGCCTCGCAACGAAGGCGCCCTGCTCGCGCTCCGCGAACACGTCGTCGGCCCATCCTCGCCGGCATCCGCAGCCCCGCCACGGACGCAAGCCCTCCACTTGGACCACCACCGACCGCGACTACGAACAGTTCCGGATCGCCATGCACGTCCTGTTCGACCACCTCGGCATCGATACCGTCCGTGCCGCCGCATAGACAACTCTTCGTCGACGCCATCGAGGCAAGCACATACTGAGGAGTACAAAAGTAGGTGGACTATCCGGCGGTGATGTAGGCCAGGTTGGGGTCGCGGAAGAACCCGCGGACGATGTGGGGCATCTTCTGTAGACGCCGTAGTGCGGAGATGACCTTGGCGCGCAGGTCGTCTTGGCTGGTGATCCCGGCGCGGCCGATGCGTGCGGCCTTGACGTTGTTGGAGACCCATTCGTCGGGGTTGAGGTGGGGCGAGTAGCCGG
>PWTE01000284.1 GCA_003563915.1 Nitriliruptoraceae bacterium | reverse complement strand
TGCTGACCCCGTGGGTTGCGGCGGCCGCCGAGGAGCTGACTCGCGACGAACTCGACGCGCTCGCCGGACGCACCATCGACGACGACACCTGCGAGGCGCTGATCGCCGCCGGGTTCGTGGACCAGGTCGACGGCGAGCGCATCCGGCTCCGGCCCGCGGAGCTCGCCCTCGGCCTCGAACTCATCGACCTCGGCGTACCCCGAGCCATGATCACCGAGTCCATGGCACTGATCGAGGCAGCGACCGGCGAACTCGCCGAGGAGCTCGCGGCCCTCCTGCGCCGCCACCTGCTGCGCCCCTACCTCGCCGGGCAGCTCGGCGATGACGAGCGCGCGGCGCTCTCCGGCGTGATCGAACGGCTGCGGCCCCTGACCATCCAGGCCGTGATGAGTGCGATGCAGACCTCGGTCGACCGCGCGGTGCGTGAACGGGTGGGCCGCCCGCCGGCAACGCCGGGCTGAATCGTACCCGCCGAGGGTGGCGTGCAAGCCCGCCCGAGCCGCGCCTGTGTGGTGGGAGCCTTGGGGTTGGACACGCGATGCGTGAAGCCGGCACGAGCACCTGCGAGTCCGGCGGTTGGCGGCGGCCGCCGCGTCGCTGTCGACCGCGCGGCGCAGAACTCGGGTTCATCGCCTAGCTTCCCCGACATGCGACCATGCGATGCTCCCGTCCAGCGCAGGGCTGGACGGGAAACCTCGCCAGGGGTCTGCCAGGAACGGAGCCAGCGTGAAGCTCGACCAGACACGGGTGGTAGTGACCGGCGGAGCCGGCTTTCTTGGCTCGCACCTGTGCGATGCCCTGATCGCTGCGGGTGCCGAGGTCGTCTGCATCGACAACTTCAGCACCGGAGCCGACGAGAACGTGCAGCACCTGTTCGGCAACGTGCGCTTCCGTATGGTCGTTCACGACGTGACGAGCTTCGTCTGGGTGCCAGGAACGGTCGATGCGGTGGTGCACTTGGCATCGCCGGCCTCGCCGGTCGACTACCTCCGGCTTCCCATCCAGACGCTGAAGGTGGGATCGCTCGGCACGCACAACGCGCTGGGACTCGCCAAGGCGAAGCAGGCACGTTTCCTGATGGCTTCGACCTCGGAGGTGTACGGCGATCCTCAGGTTCACCCCCAGCCCGAGAGCTACTGGGGGAACGTGAACCCGATCGGTCCTCGAGGTGTCTACGACGAGGCCAAGCGATTCAGCGAGGCACTCGCCTTCGCCTACCACCGATCTCACGGGCTCGACATCAGGATCGCAAGGATCTTCAACACCTATGGCCCGAGGATGCGACTGCACGACGGCCGCGCGGTCCCCACCTTCGTCAAGCAGGCGCTGGCCGACGAACCACTCACCCTGCACGGGGACGGCTCGCAGACCCGCTCCCTGTGTTACGTCAACGACCTGATCGATGGCCTCATCCGCCTTCTCACGCATGACGAGGTTGGACCGGTCAACCTTGGTAGCGACTATGAACTGACGATGAAGGCACTCGCGGAGGAGGTAATCGCCGCTGCGGGTTCCCGGTCGAGCATCGAGTACCATCCGCGGCCTGTCGACGACCCAGAGGTGCGCCGGCCCGACACGAGGCTCGCGGAACGTGCTCTCGGGTGGCGCGCAACGACGACGCCTGCAGAGGGGATCGCAACGACGGTGCAATGGTTCGCAGCACGCCAGGCAGATCCATCACCTCAGGAGGCGGTCAACGAGCCGGGGTGACGGATTGGCGCCCACTCCCCTCGAGCCGGGTTGCCAGTGGTGGACTCCACCGGCGCCTCCTCTCGGGCTGCGTGCGAGTCAGATCGGCGAGACGCTGCGTCGTCCGATCGAGTGGTACCGGAATCCAGCCTCGATGAAGGTGTCGGGGTCGAACACGTTCCGCCCGTCGACGATGATCGGGTGGGCCAGGTGTTCGCGCAGGTCCTCGACCCGCAGGTTGCGGATCTCGGACCACTCGGTCGCGACCACGACTGCGTGCGCTCCCGAACATGCTTCAAGCGGATCGTCGAACCGCTCCGCGTCGGGGAGGACCTTCGCCACGGCGTTAAGCGCCACCGGATCGTAGATCCGAACCTTGGCACGCTGCTCGAGGAGTTGCTCAGCCAGGTAGATCGCTGGGGACTCTCGCAGGTCGTCGGTTCCCGGCTTGAAGGCCGCACCCAGGATCGCGATGCTCTTCCCGGCGAGGTGCCACAACTCGCCTTCGAGCTTCCGTAGCACCAGGTCTCGCTGACCGCTGTTGATCGCGCGCACGCTCTCGAGCAGGTCGAACTCGTACCCGACCTCTCGTGCAAGGTGTGCGAAGGCGTCGACGTCCTTGGGGAAGCAGGAGCCGCCATACCCGATGCCGGCACGCAGGAACGCCGGACCGATCCGGTCATCGAGGCCCATCCCCCGGGCGATTACCTCCACGTCGGCACCCACACGATCGCAGATCTGCGCCACGGCGTTCATGAACGAGATGCGCGTCGCGAGGAACGCGTTGGAAGCGTGCTTGATGAGCTCAGCCGTCGCCACCTCGGTCTCCACCACCGGGCAGTCGTGCTCATCGACGAGGACGCGGTAGACCTCACGCAGTGCGTCCCGTGCATGGACAGACGAGGTGCCGTAGACGATGCGGTCGGGGTTCAGGGTGTCCTCGACGGCATTGCCCTCGCGGAGGAACTCCGGGTTCGAGGCAACGTAGATTCGGTGGCTGCTGCCAACGCGCCGCTGCTCGCGCGCGATGACCTGCTCCAGTCGGCGACCGGTGTTGGCCGGCACGGTCGACTTCTCGACCAAGACGAGGTCACCCGTGGCATGCTCGGCGACGGCGCTACCGACCTGCTCGACGTACGACAGGTCCGGTCCACCACCAGGCAGCGGAGGCGTGCCCACGCACACGAAGGCAACGTCGGTGCCGGCGAGGGTGCCACCGAGGTCGTCGACCACGGTCAACCGGCCGCCAGCAACCGCCTCGTCGAACAAATCCTGCAGGCCGGGCTCGTAGAACGGAACCTTGCCGCGACGTAGGTGCTCGCGACGAGAAGCGTCGATGTCGAAGGCCATCACCTCGTGACCCCACTGAGCGAACGCCGCCGCGGTGACGAGTCCAACATGACCGAGGCCGATCACCGACAGCTTCACGTAGAGCCCTCCCAATCGAAGATCACGGGTTGTTTCCCCTCTTGTCGGCGCCAACTCGGTCCGTTCAAGAGGCCGACGCCGGTCCGATACGTCGCCCGAGCCATCTCAGTACGGGCCCCGCCGGGCGATGACGTGTCCAGCGACCCCCACGAGTACCGCCCGGTTGAGGCCGCACCATCAAAGTCGGGCGGAAGCTACCACACCCTTCCCTCCTCCGAGACGCGACGACGTGGACCCGAACCCGAGGCCTGCCGCTCAACCGCTTTCGGCGACGTTGTCCAGGAACCACCGGTAGGCGTCGGCAATGCCCTCCTCCAGGGAGATTCGGGGCTGCCAGCCCAGCTCGGATACTCGGGTGACGTCCAGCAGCTTGCGCGGCATGCCGTCGGGCTTCGAGGTGTCGAACACCAACTCGCCCTCGAAACCGACGACCCGGCAGATCGTGGCGGCCAACTGCCGGATCTCCACGTCCTCACCGCAGCCGACGTTGAGGTGCTCCTCACCGGTGTAGTGCCTCAGAGCGACGACCGAAGCCTCAGCGAGATCATCGACGTGCAGGAACTCCCGTCGCGGGGTCCCGGTCCCCCACACCACCATCTGCGCAGCACCTGCGACCCTGGCCTCGTGGGCCTTGCGGATCAATGCCGCCATGACGTGGGAGGAGACGGGGTCGTAGTTGTCATGGGGTCCGTACAGATTGGTCGGCATGAGGCTGATGGCATCGAGGCCGTGCTGGCGGCGGTACATCTTCCCCAACTCCAGCGCGGCGATCTTCGCGATCGCGTAGCCCTCATTGGTCGGCTCGAGTGGGCCCGTGAGCAGGCTCGATTCCCGGATCGGCTGGGGCGCCTCGCGGGGGTAGACGCACGAGGAGCCGAGCAGCAACACACGCTCCACCCCACTGCGCTGCGCCGCTTCGACCACGTTCGCGGCGATCATGAGGTTGTCGTAGAGGAAGTCTGCTTGCCGGGTGCGGTTGGCCTCGATACCGCCGACCTTGGCGGCGGCGAGCACGATCGCGTCGGGGCGGACGTCGCTGACGAACGCCTCGGTCGCCGCCTGGCGCCGGAGGTCGACTTCGGCCGAGGTGGCCGTGATGAGCTCACCCAGCGGCTCAGCGGCCAACCGGCGCGAGATGGCGTTACCGACCATACCGCCGTGGCCGGCGACCCACACGCCCTTGCCCGCGAGGTCGTAGAGGGCGTCAGCGCTCACTGGGCGGCCACCGTGACCGTGGCTGCCCGTTCGCGCGCCTGGTCGATCGTCAGGCCGTGGTCCGCAAGATCAGCGTCCACCATCTCGGCGATCAGTTCCTCGAAAGTCGTTTGCGGTCGCCAGCCGAGCTCATCATTGGCAGCGGAGGGATCCGCTCGCAGCCGCTCCACCTCAACGGGCCGGAAGTAGCGCGGGTCGACGCGCACGAACGGCTCCCACTCCAGCCCCACACGACCGAAAGCGACGCGGCACAGATCACGGATCGTGTGAGCCTCACCGGTCCCGATCACGAAGTCGCGCGGCTCGTCCCGTTGGAGCATCATCCACATCGCACGAACGTAGTCACGCGCGTGCCCCCAGTCCCGCTCCGCATCGAGGTTTCCGAGGTAGACCACCTGCTCGAGTCCCGCAATGATTCGGGCCACCGCGCGAGTGACCTTGCGGGTGACGAACGTGGGCCCTCGACGGGGCGACTCGTGGTTGAACAGAATGCCGTTCACCGCGAACATCCCATAGCCTTCGCGGTAGTTGTCGACCACCCAGTGGGCGTACAGTTTCGCGGCCGCATAGGGTGATCGCGGCCGGAAGGCGGTGGTCGGGCCCTGCGGCGGTGGGGAATCGCCGAACAACTCCGAGGTACCAGCCTGGTACAGACGTGTCTCCACGCCGGTCTCGCGGATCGCCTCGAGCAGTCGGACGACACCAATGCCGGTGACGTTGCCGGTGTATTCGGGCTGGTCGAACGAGACCGCGACGTGCGATTGTGCCGCGAGGTTGTAGATCTCGTCAGGCGCCACCTGACGGATGAGTCGGGCCATCTGCGACGCGTCGGTGAGGTCCCCATAGTGCAGCGTGAGCTTCACGTCGCGCTCATGAGGATCCTGGTAGAGATGGTCGATGCGTTCGGTGTTGAACGACGACGCGCGACGGATCAGCCCGTGGACCTCGTAGCCCTGATCGAGCAACAACTCAGCGAGGTAGGACCCGTCCTGTCCGGTTATGCCGGTGACGATCGCTGTCTTGGGCACATCTGTTGTCATGGGTCTTCCTCGACGGCACCTTGATGACGGCCAGCGACTGCGCTGCGCGCACGTTAGACTAACGGACTTCAAGTCACTGTAGGCAACCGTCGACACAATCGGTCAGACCGGGATAACTCCGGATAACGCTGACCTGGGTGGAAACAAGATGGAGACCTTGGAGCGATGGTCCAACGGACCAACCGTCGTTGGCTCGCTCCGGCGCTTCCGTTACCTCGTCCTGATCGCCGCCGTCCTGGGTGGTGCCGTCGGCTACCTGCTGGCGCAGGCGCAACAGCCGGTCTACGAGGCGTCCAGCAGGATGTTCATCACGACCCCCGGCTCGGCGGCGGTCTTCCAGCAGCGCGGGTTCGACCTCGAGCGCCACGTTCTGCAACAGGCCGAGCGTCTTCAGTCATCGTCGGTCCTGGAGGCCACTGCCGCCTCACTCGACGACGGGTCGACGGGGGCTGGGATCGCTCAGCAACTCGAGGTGGATAGCGACGTCGACCTGGCGACACTGACGTTGTCGGTGCAAGACCGATCACGGCAGCGTGCCGCAAGGGTCGCGAACGCCGTTGCAGAGGCGTACCAAGCGGAAGTCCTCGCAGATCAGGAGAGCCGCGTGGCTCGGGCAACGGAGGAACTGCAGCAGAATGCTTCACAACTCGAAGGGCAGATCAACGAGTTGCTTGCGGCCACGACAACTGATGCAGACGATGCCGGGCTGGCCGATCAGCAGGCGGTTGCTCAGGTGGGTGTCCTGAACCAGCGCCTGATCGAGATCGAAGCGTTGGCCCAGCAACTTGAGGTGGATGCCCGGGTATTCGACACGGGAGTCGAGTTCCAGGAGCCCGCCGTGGCTCCCACCACGCCAGTGTCCCCACAGCCCCACCGATCTGCCGCTGGCGGCCTTCTGCTTGCGGCCATGGCTGCGTCCGCCTTCGCCTACTGGCGAGCTGGGCGAGACAACCGCATCGAGAGTGCAGACCTCCCAGCGTCGATGCTCGAAGCTCCTCTCCTCGGAACGCTGCCGACCTACAAGCCACCGCAGCACGTCACGCTTGCCCAACGCACTGCCCTGGAGCCTCGGACTGCAGAGGCGTACCGCTTCGTCTACTCCTCACTGATGTCCATCCTGCGCAAGCACGAAGCGTCGTCCGTCATGGTCTCCAGTGGCGGCCCAGGTGCGGGGAAGACCGAGACGGCGGTCCAGATCGCAGCGACGGCCGCTCGCCGCGGCCAGCGAGTGCTGCTGATCGACGCGGATCTGCGGATGCGGGGGATCACTCGTGCGCTCCAGGCAGAGCTCTCACCGGGCCTGACCAACTTGGCCAAGATGAATGGGCAGCAGTCCCATGAGGACGTGATCCGCCGCTACCCCCTCGACAGGGAGCACGGGGTCGACGTGCTGACCACAGGAAGCGCCAATGACGTTGGCGGAAACCAGTTGAGCGACAGTTGGTTCGGTACGGTCTTCAGGCAACTCGTTGCCGGCTACGACCTCACGATCATTGACAGCCCTCCGCTCCTTGCCGTAGCCGACACCGCGATCATCGCTGAACACGTGGAATCCATCCTGTTGGTCATCCGTGAGGGCACCGATATCGGGGAAGTTGAACGCGTCCAACAACGACTCGGATTCGTTCGGCAGGGCAGAGACATCGGAAGCCCCCTACTCGCCGGCTACACCTTCCTCACGCCCAGCGCCCTCGAAGGCAGCCACCTCGACTACGGCTTGGTTCGTAGCGGGTCCAAGCCCAGGGCAGCGGGAGCCAGCACTTCCCAGAGTGGCCTCAGCAACAACCAGACGGGGCGTCCCACCTTGAGCACGCAGCGACCCCAGGACCGCGGGTGAGCGTCGACGCGGACGTGGCAGGGGGGGCCGAAGGCCGGCGGCCCAAGGAACCCGAGGAATGCGTCGAGGTGATCGGCACGCGCGTGGACATCACCTCGTATGCGAGTGTGCTCGATTCTCTGCACGAAGACTATCCCGGGTCACGGGGCCGTACCTATGCGTTCTGCAACGTCCACTCCGTCATGACGGCGAGGCGAGATCCCGCCGTGAGGCGAGCCCTGGCTGAGGCTGATTTCTGCACTCCCGACGGCATGCCACTGGTATGGGTGCTGCGGCGGCGCGGGGCCCCCAATCAGAACCGTGTCTACGGACCCGACCTGATGGAGCAGGCCTTGCAGCACGGTGTCGAACTCGGGTGGCGCCACTTCCTCCTCGGCGCGACACCCGAGACGCTTTACCGCCTCGCGGAACGGGCTCGCACGCTGGCACCGGATGTTCGCATCGTTGGGACCTACAGTCCACCGTTCCGCCCCATGACGCCTGAAGAGGAGTCCGATGTCCTCGACACGATCCGTGCGAGCGGAGCGAACATCGTCTGGATCGGCCTCGGCATGCCGAAGCAAGAGCTTTGGATGGCACGCGTGCGCGCCCAACTCCCAGGTATCCATTTGCTGGCCGTGGGTGCGGCTTTCGATCTGATCAGCGGAACCGTTCGCCAAGCGCCAGACTGGATGCAGGACCACGGGCTTGAATGGGTCTACCGCTTGTGGCGTGAACCGCGCCGACTGTGGCGCCGCTATCTGTTCAACAATCCTGCGTTCGCGGTTCTGGCTACTGCAGAGACCGTTGGCACCCAACTCCGCCGCCCTAGTGGTCTGTTGTTGAGTCAGCTTTCCCGTTGGCGACTTCGAGGTTCTCGTCGACGATCATGGCCAAGGTAAGGGGACCGCGTCGCTTGGTTCCAAGCGTCGATGAAGGTACGGATCGCATCGGTGAACTCACGTACCTTCCCGGGCGCATCGACGGCGTCGGGTAGCCCGGAACTGACGTGCGCACCTTTGGATTGGCTTCTGGCCCCCCGTCCTTCGACGGTCTTGGCTTTCACCTCTCGGGGCCCCTGGATGTCGGGGCCGTGTAGGCGGGGATCGGTCTCTGCCTGGCAGCGCCAGGAGGGCTTGCCGCGGCTGGTCGTGTGCCGAGTGATGGTGCCGAGTAGCGCAAATCCCAGACGGCTGAGCTCACCGATGATCGGGTCGAGTTCTGCCTTGGCATCTTCGGGCAAGGGGCTGCTCATGGTCATTGCTGGCTCGGGAGGTTGAGGCTGCGTGACACCGTGTCTGCCAGCAGGTTGGCAGACAGGTGGTGCAACGATGCGAAGACTGTGAGGAGGATCTGGTCGCAGGTCTCCGGTCTCGAACTTCAGGGCGAACGCCTCGGTGCGCAGGCGGCTGATCAACGCGGTGGACGACCGGTTGGGCATCGATGGGCTGCTCGAGCGTTTCGTACCCGCGAATGACGCCTAGCTGCGGAGCGCGCCGTCGATGGCGTTGGGGGTGGTGATCCGAAACCTGGTGGTCCGCCGTGAGCCGGTCTACGACTCTGGCCGGTGGGTGGCCGGGTTCGACCCCGGGCCACTGCTCTGAGTACGTGTTTCGGAAGTGGCTGATGGGGCTGCTGTACATAGGTTGCGGGGTTTGTCAGGTTCCGTGAGCGATGATGCGGCATGGCTAGTGTAGTGTCTCCAATTTGACTCTCCCTCGGCGTACTTTTTCGAGGATCTTGTCGATGGGGGCTTTCCAGATGAATGGTTGGGGGTTTT
>PWTE01000028.1 GCA_003563915.1 Nitriliruptoraceae bacterium | reverse complement strand
GCACGGCGCCGTGGCGCCGCAGCGCCGCGACCGCCGGCGCGTCCGCCTCGCCGGGCCCGTCGTCGCTGGTGTGCGATCCCTTCCGGGTCGGCCACCCTGATGTCGCCAGCGTGTCCTTGACCGCGACCGGCACCCCGTCGAGCCGGCCCTGCGGCATCCCGGACGACCAGCGTCGTTCGCTGTCGCGCGCCTGACGGAGCGTCGTATCGGGATCGGCGAAGCAGAAGGCGTTGTACGCGCCGTCGAGCTGGTCGATCCGTTCGAGCAGTGCCTGGGCCACCTCCACCGGGGACAGGGACCCGTTGCGGTAGGCCGCCAGAAGGTCGGTGGCGGTCATGTCGGTGGGGTCGCTCACGTCATGCCTCCCTCGTCCGACCTCGGGCCGGTGAGGATGCCCGGGTTCAGGATGCGCGCTGGGTCCAGCTCCGTCCGCGCTGCTTCCAGCGCCCGTGCGAAGGGCTCGGGTCGTTGCCGGTCGTACCACCGTCGGTGGTCGCGACCCACGGCGTGGTGGTGGGTGATCGTGGCCCCCGCGGCGTCGATGGCCTCGCTCACGGCCGTCTTGACCTCGTCCCACGCCGCCGCTTGTGCCCGCCCACGCGGGACCCCCTGCCCGGCGTCCCGCAGGCCGGGTGCGATGACCGTGAGGTAGGGCGCCACCCCGTCGGGGTACGCGTGGGTGGTGCGGACCGCGACCAGCGCGCCACCACACACCTCGGTCGCGACGCGCGTCGCGGTGTCCCGCAGCGTCGCGACGAGCTCGCCGGCGCGGTCCCAGGTGGTGGCGGTCTCGAAGGTCTCCGCCAGCCCGCCGAGCCGCGCGATCGCGTCGCGCAGGTACGGCGCCTGCAGGAACGCCTGGCGCCACGCGCCGGCGTCGCCTTCGGACGCGCCGGTCGCGTCCCCACGCCGCACCGTCGGCCCGTCCACCACCTCGCCGCCGTGGTCGCGCGCCAGCTTGATCGCCAGGTCGGCTTCAGCGGTCAGGTCACGCTCGGGCGCCTCGAACCCGAGCAGCAGCAACGTCGAGGTGGCGTCCTGCGGCGCGGCCCCCGCGAGGGCCGCCTCGACCGGGTCGAGCAGCCGACAGTTCGCCGGCCGCAACCCGTCACGCACCAGCGCCCGCACCGCCGCCAACCCGGCGTCGAACGTCGCGAAGCGGACGCTCGCCTGCACCCGTGATCTCGGCCGCGGCTGGACCCGCAGCCACGCCTCGGTGATGACTCCGAGCGTGCCTTCGGAACCGAGCAGCCACCGGTCCGGCGATGGCCCCGCTCCGGATGCGGGCAGGCGGCGCGAGGCCCACCGCCCTGCGGGGGTCTCCGCGGTCACGGCCGCGACCAGGTCGTCGATGTGGGTCGGGCCGGTCGCGAAGTGCCCGCCGGCGCGGGTCGCGATCCACCCGCCGAGGGTGGAGAACTCCCAGGACTGCGGGAAGTGCCGCAGCGTCAGCCCGTGGTCGCCGAGCTGCCGCTCGATCGCCGGGCCGGTCGCGCCGCCCTCGATCAGGGCGTGGCCAGAGACCGCGTCGATCTCGCGGACCCGATCGAGCTGGTCGAGGTCGAGGCTGACGCACGGCTGTGGCGGTGGGGTGACCCCTCCGACCACCGAGGTCCCCCCGCCCCATGGCACGCAGGCCACCCCGGCGTCGGCGCACCAGTCGAGCACACGCGCCACGTCAGCGGCCGTACCGGGCCGCACGACCAGATCCGGGATACGCGGCACGTCGCCGTGCAGCGCCCGGACGATCTCCCGGAAGGCAGCGCCGTGGCCGTGCCGAAGCCGGTCGACGGGATCGTCGCTGGCGAGGTCGCGCAGCGCGCCGGGAGGCGACACGCGCGGTGCTGGCACGTCGATGGTGCTGGGATCGACGGGATCGACGGGAGCAGCTACCTCGACGTCGAACCGCTCAGCGAGGAGCGCGCCGAGGCCAGCCAGCGCATCACCCTCCAGGGCCTGGTCGGTGGTGCCCCAGCCCCACCAGCTGCGCGTCGAGGAGGGGGAGCTCAGGGGTCCGCTCCCTCTCACGCGACGATCGTCAGCACGTCGTAGGCGGCGACGACGTCCCCGTCCTGGTTGACCACCTCGATGTCCCAGGTGACCGTGCCCTGATCGGGTTCGCGACGGGTCGACTTGGCCTTGCAGGTCATCCACACCTTGATGCGATCGCCGGGGTAGACGGGCTGGGCGAAGCGCAGGTTCTCCAGCCCGAAGTTGGCGAGCACCGGGCCGGGATCGGGCCACACGAACAACCCGGCAGCCGCCGACACGAAGAGGTAGCCGATCAACTCCTTGAGCATCGCGTCGCGGTCGTGGAAGTTCAGCTCCCGGAGCGTGGGCCCGCCGACCTCACGGGCGTGTCGCACCGCCTCGCCGACGTCGATCCCGGCGGTGGTCACCGTCACCATCAGCTCGCCGGTGACCGCGTCGTGGACCGGTGCCCCGTCCCCCTCGGGGGTGATCCACCTGCCGGCGAGGTAGCTGCTGACCGTGCTCACGTTGTCGCTCCTCGTCCGCTCACCTCGAGGCTTGCACACGCGCGCCCGCCGGTCAGGGCCCGAGGCGTGCAGCGACCTCGGCCAGGGCGGCGAGGTGCTGGTTCACGTCCTCGAGGCCCGCCCCCATCGTGTTGACGGAGACGTGGGTGGCACCGGCGTCACGCCACCGGTGGATGTGTTCGACCACCTCGCCGACCTCACGGCCGCGACAGCTGACACGCCCCTCCATCCCGATCGCTTGTGGGTCCCGCCCTGCGTGCGTGGCGGCGTCGGCGATGACCTCCAGGGCCTGGTCCAGGCGTTCCCCCGGTGGGACCTGCGGGAACCATCCGTCGGCCAGTCGGCCCATGCGCTGGTAGGCCGGATCCGACGACCCACCGAGCCAGATGGGGATCGGCCGCTGCACCGGGAGCGGCGCCAGGCCTGCTCCGATGACCGTGTCGAAGTCGCCTTCGAAGGTGACGCTCGGTTCGGTCCAGAGCTGCCTGAGCAGCGCGACCTGCTCCTCCTCCCGGCGACCGCGCTGCGCGAAGTCCTGGCCCAGGGCCTCGTACTCGACCGCGTTCCAGCCGACCCCGACACCCAGGCGGAACCGCCCTTCCGCCAGCAGGTCGACCTGCGCGGCCTGCTTGGCCACGAGAGCCGTCTGACGCTGCGGGAGGATCAGCACGCTCGTTGCCAGCTCCAGCGAGGTGACCGCCGCGAGGTAGCCGAACAGCACCAGTGGCTCGTGGAACCTCGACGACAGATCATACGGACCGGCGAACCCCTCGTGGATGGCAGGGTCGGCGCCCAGGACGTGGTCGTACGCAGACAGGTGCGCGAACCCCATCTGCTCGACCTCGACGGCGTAGGTCCGGATGGCGGCGACCTGCGGTTCGATCTCGGTCTGGGGGAACACCACGCCGATCTGCACCCTCACGCACCTCCCAAGGACACTGGGCCGGGACCCCGAAGCCCGGGGTAGTAGCGGATCGGTGGCCCCGGGTCCCGTGACGCGCGCCACGGGAACCATCACCCGATCATATGCATGAGAGTGTCGCGGTGTGCCTCGCTACCCGGGGTGACACGTTCATGGCCGGGGTCGTCACGCTCAGTATCGGTCGGTCCAAGGCGCAGGACCTGGTCCTGTTCTGTTGCGGTCCCGACGAGATGATGGATGCCGTCATCCCGCCCCTGGCAGCCCTGAGCGAGCGGTGACCGACTGCGGGTAGCGCGGTTCAACGTCGCCTGAGCGGCGGTCTGATGACACACGACGTCACGCTGCCGCGGGTGATGCCGCACCGGGTTGGCAGCCAATTTGTACGTACATCACACTGGCCGATCCGCACGCCCCGTTCGCAGGAGTTCCCGTGCCCGAACCCACCATCGCCTCAACCGTCTGCATCGATCCGAGGTCGCTGCACGACCGTCTCGACGACGTGGAGATCATCGACGTCCGCACCCCCGGTGAGTTCGAGTCGGTCCACGTCCCGACGTCGAAGAACCTGCCTCTGAACGACCTCGACCGCCACGTCGCCGGGGGCCTGGTCCTGCTGTCGATCCTGGCAAGCATCGTGTTCCCGCCAGCGCGCTTCATCGCCGGCTTCATCGGCGCCGGCCTGGTCTTCGCTGCCGTCACCAACACGTGCGCCATGGGCATGCTGCTGTCCAAGCTGCCCTACAACCGCCCGTCCTCCACCTGAAGCGCACACCAGGCGCGCTGGGTGCGCGCAAAGCGGCCCAGCGAAATGTACGGACTATTGATCGCGTTCTTCTGACCGACACCCGACCCGGTCCACCCGACCGGTCCCACCCAGGTCACGCCTGCCCGGCGCGAAACGGAGCCCCACACCATGGAGATCATCACGATCGAGACCCCGTCACTGGGCGACCGCAGCTACGTGGTCACCGACGGCGACACGGCCGCTGTGGTCGACCCACAGCGTGACATCGATCGGGTCCTCGAGGTGGTCGAAGAGCGCGATCTCACGGTCACCCACGTGCTCGAGACACACAACCACAACGACTACGTCACGGGCGGGGTCGAGCTCGCCCGCCTGACCGGCGCCGCCTACGTCATCTCCGCCGCCGAGGAGATGTTCTTCGAGATCCATGGCGTCAACGATGGTGACGAGTTCAGGGTTGGCACCCTGACGGTCCGAGCGATGCACACCCCGGGCCACACCCCGACCCACATGTCCTACATCGTCTCCGACGGTGATCGCACCGTCGCCTTCACGGGTGGGTCGCTGCTCTACGGATCCGTTGGCCGAACCGACCTGATCTCACGGGCGATGACCGAGGAGCTGACGGAGCTGCAGCACGGGACGGCCAAGCGACTGGTCGCGGAGCTCGACGACGACACCACCGTCTTGCCGACGCACGGCTTCGGCAGTTTCTGTTCCTCGGCAGCGGCCGACGAGCAGACCTCCAACGTCGATCCGAAGTACGGCGTCGAGACCTCCACGATCGGGGATCAGAAGCGGGCGAACGTCGCCCTGACGATCACCGACACCGACGACTTCGTCCGGACGTTGATGGGCGGGCTCGACGCCTACCCGCGGTACTACGCCCACATGGCGCCACGCAACAAGGTCGGCCCCGGGCCGATCGACCTGTCCCCGGCGATCGCAGCCGACCCCACCGAACTCGCCCGCCGCATCCACGCAGGCGAGTGGGTGGTGGACCTGCGCTCCCGCACGGCCTACGCCAAGGACCACGTCATCGGGACCATCAACGTCGAGGTCGGCAACTCCTTCATCACCTACCTCGCCTGGATCGTCCCCTGGGGCGTGCCGGTGACCCTGATCGGCGATACCCAGGAGGAGGTGTCGGAGGCCCAGCGCCAGATGGCCCGGGTCGGCATCGACCGCCCCGCTGCGCAGGCGCTCGGCGGCGTGGACAGCTACGGCCGGGGCATCGACCGCGGCAGCTACCGCACCGACACCCTGGACACGCTGGCGAAGCGGATGACTGACGGGGAGGACCTGCACATCCTCGACGTCCGCCGCAACGACGAGCGTTCCACTGGCGGGATCACGGGGTCCATCCACATCCCGATCCACGAACTCGAGCGACGCATGGATGAGGTACCGACCGACGGCGAGGTGTGGGTCCATTGCGCGTCCGGGTACCGCGCATCCGTCGCGAGCTCCCTGCTTGCCCGCGCAGGACGCTCCCCGGTGCTGCTCGACGACTCCGATACCCGCCTCGAGGAGCTCGGGTTCGAGCTGACCGCGTGAGTCGAAGAAGGGTTGAGGGAGGAACGTCCAACGGCCTCCACCACGTCTCGACGGTCCCCCGGGCCACCCCGGAGGACATGGCAAGCACGCTCTCCCGACGGAGGACCCCGTGGATGCTCTGACCTCCGAGATGCTGATCGTGCTCGCCATCCTCGCAGGGGCGGTCACGCTCTTCGTCACCGAGGCGGTCCGTATCGACGTCGCGGCGATCCTCATCATGGTCGTTGTCGGCCTCACAGGCCTGATCCCCACCGCCGACGTGTTCGCGGGGTTCTCGTCCAACGCCGTGATCTCCATCATCGCCGTGATGATCCTGGGCTCGGCGCTCGACCGTGTCGGTGCGATGCAGGTCGTCGCTGCCTGGCTGCTGAAGGTCGGGGGGAGCACCGAACGGCGCATCATGGCCTCGAGCTCCGCGGCCGTGGGCGGGATCAGCGCCTTCATGCAGAACATCGGTGCCGCAGCGCTGTTCCTGCCCGTGATCGAACGGATCGCGGAACGCACGAGCGTGCCCCAGTCACGGCTGCTGATGCCGATGGGGTTCGCCGCGATCCTCGGTGGGACGCTCACGCTGGTGGCCTCCGGACCGCTGATCCTGCTGAACGACCTGCTTGCCTCCAGCGCCACGAACCTGGGTGTGGACATCGAGCCCTACGGGTTGTTCGCACCGACCCCGATCGGGTTGGCGCTGCTCGCTGCGGGGATCGTCCTGTTCGCCATCGCCGGTCGGTGGCTCCTGCCGGCGACCGAAGGTGACCGGGGCTCCGGTGAGGCACTGCCGGACATCTCCGCGCGCTACGGCCTCGATGGTCGGCTCCACGCCGCGGTGGTGCCTGCGGCCAGTCCGCTCGTGGACCGCGACGTTGAGGAGATCGAGCGTCGTGAACCCGGGGTGCTGATCGCCGCGATCGCGCTGTCGGGCGAAGATCCCCGCATGGCACCGCGCCGCGAACAGCGGATGGAGCCCGGCAGCGTGATCGGCATCACGGGCCCAGAGGAGATCGTCGGTGCTTTCGCCGAGACCCACGGACTCCAGCGCATCGCGCCCGACGAGGACCCGTTCGCGCGACTCGTCGACCCGAAGCAGGCGGGGCTCGTCGAGGTTTCCGTCCGACCCGGCTCCGACGCCGTGGGGGAACGGGTCGGCGACCTGCGCCTTCGGGTCCGCTTCGGCACGGCCTTGCTCGCCGTCCACCACCAGGGCCAGATCCTGACCGACGACCTCCGCGAACACCGACTGGGCTCCGGCGACGTCCTCGTGCTCTTCGGCCCGTGGGAGCGGATGCGTGACGTCGATGCGGATCCGTCCTTCGTGGTGATCAGCGACCATCCAACCGATCCCCCTCGGACCGAGAAGCGCTGGTGGGCCCTCGGAGCCTTCGCCGTCGCCTTGAGCTTGGTGATCTTCACCGACATGCAGCTCTCGCTCGCACTGATGGTGGGCGCCATCGGGGTCCTGCTGACCAGGGTCCTGACACCGGATGAGGCCTACCGCGCCGTGAGCTGGAAGACGGTGTTCCTGCTGGCCGCGCTGATACCGCTGGGGCAGGCTGTCGAGGAGACGGGCACCGCCGCCTTCATCGCCGAGGGCGTGGTCGCCGCCACCTCAACCCTGCCGCAGTGGGCGATCCTGGCCACCATCGGGCTCCTGACCACCTTGTTCACCCTGGTCGTCTCCAACGTCGGCGCCACGGTGCTGTTGGTTCCCCTGGCCGCCAACGTGGCGATCGGGGTCGGTGCGGACCCGGCGACCTTCGGCCTGATGGTCGCGATCGCGGCGTCGAATGCCTTCCTGCTCCCCACTCACCAGGTCAACGCGCTGCTGATGGGACCCGGCGGCTACCGCGTCGTCGACTACGTGCGCGCGGGGACTGCCATGAGCGTGGTCTTCCTGCTCATCGCGGTACCGATGTTGCTGCTGGTCGGCTGACGATCCCTGGCACGAGACCACGGAAGGCGAACGATGCAACGCGGGCTCGTGGGATGGCTGCTCGTCGTGGTCCAGGCGGTCCTGATCGTTGCGCTCGTCCTGCTCCCGCCCGGCTCCCTGTGGCCGACACCCGCATGGGTATCGGGGACGGGTTGGGCCGTCAGCGTGCTGGGCGGGGTCTGGGCGGTGTGGGCCGCGGTGCATCTCGGCGACCGACTGACGCCGACCCCCGTACCGCGTGGCGGGGGCGAACTGCGAACCGACGGCCCCTACGCACACTCCCGCCACCCGATCTACACCGGTGTGCTGCTGATCGTGGTTGGCATCGCGCTGCGCAACGGCGGTGCTCCCGCCTTGGTCGTGGCGGCCGTGACCATCGGGTTCTTCCACGCGAAGGCGGCCTTCGAGGAGCGCCTGCTCGCCGAGCGATTCCCCAACTACCCCGCCTACGCCTCGGTCACCCCACGGTTCGTGCCCCGGCCGTGGCGAACCAGCCGCCAGGACTGAGCGTCCATCCTGCGGTGCCGCCCTGAGCCTGGGTGGTCCGGCTCAGCCCGAGGCGCCAGACGCGCCGACAGCCGTGCGTCCCAACGGTCGCAGAAAGCGACCTCGTTGAGGGGACGGCGCGCGACGGGCCGGAGGTCGTCACCCTCGAAGTACGCCACGGGGATGAGCCCTGCCTGGGAGACGCCCTCGGGGAGGTGAAGGAGACCGGCGGCCTCTTGTTCCTCGGCGAGGTGCGTCATGGTCAAGGAGGAACCAAGTCCCCGGCTCCGCAGCACTCAAACGACGGACGCTGAACCTGTCGCGCTTGACGGCTCGCGGGAGCCCGAGCGTCGCCGTCCAGGCCATGAGCTTGCAGGTTCTGCGTATCCCATGAGGGGCCGAGGAGGCCGGGTCCGTATCGCGCGCTGGGAGGGATCCGAACCCCCGGCCGCCTGATCCGGAGTCGCCCATCTTCACTGCAACTGGGCGAATCTGAGCGAACTGAGCGATTGGCGCGTCGTTGAGGGTGTGGACGATGGGTTCGTTTGGGTTCGACCTGGGTTCGGGATCCGGATTCCGGGGAGTCGACCCGCTCGGCGCCGAGTACGGAGGGGGAGGATCACCCATCGTCCCATGCCCGCCTCCAACAACGCACCTACAGATCGATGACCGACCGCGCTCTATTCTTGTGCCCCGAACCTCTACATTCGCGTTGTCGACGGTGCTACATTCGTGTGGTTCGGGTGAGGCCGCAAGGAGGTCGTGGCGTGCTGTACAGGCCACGCGTCGTCGACGCGGAACTGCAGGGGCGGCTCGCCGCATCCGGAGCGGTCGTGATCGAGGGCGCGAAGGCCT
>PWTE01000307.1 GCA_003563915.1 Nitriliruptoraceae bacterium | reverse complement strand
CCGATCGACGAGTAGCCGACGGCCAGGACCGGCTGCCTCGAGGTCGCCAGATCCGGCCAGACCGTGCCGCGGACCGTGGCGCCGCTGCGGTTGACCGGGAACCGGGCGGGGTCCGGCCAGGTGTAGGAGCCCAGCCGGTTGGTGTTCTCGCGGGCGACGTCCAGCGAGAACAGGTCGGGCTGGTCGTCGCCGGGGGCCTGACGTCGCACCACCGCTACCTCGCCGTCCCTCGGGTCGTCGGCGCCGATGCCGACGGGAGCACGGTAGAGGGGCCGCGGTCCGTCCGTGGCAACCGCCGGCGCGCGGGCGGTGAGGGGCCCCTCGCGGGATCGCGGAGGGAGGAAGGCGCCGCGCGGCAGCCGGGTTGCCCTGGTGATGAGCCAGTACCTCCGCCCCCTGCTCGGTGTCGCCGCCTTGGCGGTGCTCCTTGTGCTGGCGTTCAACTGGGCCGTCGGGTCGCCACGGGTCGCCGAGTCACCCGACGCCGAGCCGCCCGACATCAGCGACATCTTCGACCCGGTCGCGGCGGGCGAGCCGACCCCGCCGGGCTTCCGTCAGGTGCTGGCTCGCGACCGCATCGAGCCGATCTACCACCCCGTCAACGTCGAAGCCGACGAGGTCGACTGGGACGACGACACGCTCGTGCTGGGCGTCGCGATCGACGGTGAGGCCCGCGCCTACCCGATCCGCCCGCTGAACCGGCGCGAGATCGTCAACGACCGGATCGCGGACACGCCGATCCTGGCCAGTTGGTGACCACTGTGCGCATCGGCGATGGTCCATCGCCGCGAGATCGCCGGGGAGGAGGTCCTCTTCGGCAACCACGGCGCCCTGTACGGCAACGCCCTGACGATGTTCGACCACGCGACCGGCAGCGTGTGGAGCCAGATCTCCGGCGAGGTGCTGCTGGGTCCGCTTGCGGGTGAGCAGCTGGAGCTGATCCCGTCGACGCTGACCGACTGGGGCACGTGGCGACGCGAGCACCCGAACACCTTGGCCTTGGACGCCGAGGGAGGACGCAGCGGGTTCGACGTCGACGACACCGTGATCGCGGTCGAGTTCGGGGACGACTCGGTCGGGGTGCCGGTCCGGGATCTCCGCGATAACGGGGTGGCGAACCTGACCGTCGGTGGCGTGCCGGTGGCGGTCGCCGCCGACCCGACCCCGGGCGGCTGGTGGTCGGTGTTCTCCCGCCAACTCGACGACCGGGTGGTGACCCTGGAGCTCGTGGACGGCGACATCCTCGTCGAGGTGGAGGGTCCCGGCGAGTGGGACGCCGTCCGGGGCTTACCCCGGGACGACGGGGAGCGGCTGGATCCCATCGGCGCGCTGACGATCTTCCCGTCGGACTTCCAGGTCCACTTCGACGGCGGCCGGCTGTGGTCGCCACTGGAGGACCAGGCGCTACCGGAGACCTCGGGAACGACGCAGCAGCGCTAGCCGGCGCAGCGGCGGCCGTCGCGGCGACACGAGCGTCGCCGTAGCGACGCCCCGTCTACGCTTCCGCCGAAGCAGAGCGATCCGCGACCACGTGAGGTACCGAGGGGGTGCACCATGGGTGGATCGGAACCTCCTCCAACACCACCACCGCATCCACCCCCGCCGTCGCAGCCACCGCGCGGGTCGCCGGCGCCGGCTCCATCGGGATGGCCCGAGCCGCCGCCCACCTCGCCGCCGCGCTCGAACCGACGGCGCTGGATCGTCGCCGGGCTCGTGCTCCTGCTCCTGCTCGGTGGCTGCGGAACACTCGTCACCGTCGGCGCGATGCGGGCCTTCCAGGGGTTCACCGCCCCGATCGACGTCGCGAACGACTACCTCGATGCTGCTCGGGCTGGCACGGACCTGACCCCGTACGCCTGCCGGCCCGATGAGCCTCCCCGTCCGGAGGTGGTGACCTCCCGTGAGCAGAACCTGAACAGTGTCGAGATCGACGGCCGCAGCTTCGCCGAGGTAGAGGGATCGCTGACCCTCGAGGAGCGGCTGCCCGCCCGGGTCACGGTGTTCCTGAGCCGCCGCGATGACTGGTGCGTCTCGGCGGTGGAGATCGGTCAGCCGTAGGTCACCGAGGTTCCGCAGTGGGCCTCGGGAGCTGGCCATCCACAACCCGGGGATCGTGGTCCCGTCCGCGGGAACCGCTAGCAGGATGCGATCCTTGCCGCGGCTCGCGATCGGAGGCACCATGGCCGTCGACGAAGCCGCACGCCGGGCGCTCTACAACAAGCTCGAGGAGCAACTCGGCCCCGAACCTGCGAGCACGCTCATGGCGTCTCTTCCACCGGTACCCCATACGGAGTTCGCGACGCGGCGCGACCTCGAGGTGCTCGAACACCGGCTGCTCGCCGCCATGCGGCAGGAGATCAACGCCCAGACCCGTCTGCTGTTCTTCAGCATGATCGGGACCCTGTTCACCGCCGTCAGCCTGGCGTTCGCCGCTGCCCGGCTCGCGTAGGTTCACGTCGGCCGGTTCCGGCCGCACCGTCGGGCTGCCGTGACCTGCCGGACCGCCCCGGCGAGACGAGACCCGGCGAGACGAGACGAGGAGCGAGACGTGGATCTGGACGAGGCTCGGGACTTCCTGCGCGACCACCACCACGCGGTGATGCACACCTACCGACAGGACGGCTCGCCGCAGCTCTCACCGGTCGCCGTCACGGTCGATGACGAGGGCTACGCGATCGTCTCGACGCGGGAGCCCTCGGTGAAGGTCAGCAACCTGGAGCGAGACGACCGGGTGTCGCTGTGTGTCTTCCCTGACGCCTTCTTCGGGCCGTGGGTCCGCGTCGACGGCACGACGCAGATCGTCCGTCTGCCAGACGCGATGGAGCCGTTGGTGGACTACTACCGGCGGGTCGCGGGCGAGCACGACGACTGGGACGACTACCGTCGCGCGATGCAGGAGGAGCGCCGGGTCCTGCTGCGCATCACCCTGACCGACGCCGGTCCCGACATCTCCGGCTGACCCGACATCTCCGACCGACCCGACATCTCCGACCGACCCGATCGAGGCCCACCCATCATGCCCTCCGCTCCCCAGCCCGGCGATCCTGCACCGGAGCTCGCGCTCCCCGACCTCAGTGGCGAGACCCACGGGCTGGCGGACCTCCCGGGCCGACCCGTCCTGGTGTCCTTCCTACGCCACGCCGGCTGACTGATCTGCCGTGCGCACCTCGTGAAGGTGCGCGATCGTTGGGAGCGCTGGGAGGCGCTCGACGCCGCTGCGCTGTTCGTCGTGTTCGACGACCCGGACCTGATCCGTCGCACGATGCTCGACGGCATCGACCCGGAGGCTCTGCCCTTCCCGGTGCTGGTCGACCGTGACCGCAGGACCTACGACGCGTGGGGGCTGGCGCGGGCCCGCCGTCGCGACATCTGGCTGGATCCGAACGTGTACAAGGTGTACTGGCGCCTGCTGCGTGCGGGCGACAAGCTCCGCCCCGGGGGCACCGACGTCTACCAACTGGGTGGCGACTTCGTCATCGCTCCCGACGGCGCCATCGCCTACGCCCGTCCTCAACAGCGCGACGACCGCCCGCCCGTCGGCGAGCTGCTGAACGCCGCCAAGGCGTCGCGCAGCAGCTGAGCCTCGCGGTCGGGGTCAGTCGTCCTCGTCCGGGTCCATCGGGGGTGCCGTCTCGGTCCACGGCGCGACCCGGCTGGGGTGGCGCAGTCCCGCGACGAAGCGCTCACCGAGGTGGGTGCGGCGCCCGTCGCTGTGGAGCCGTCCAGGCCACCCCTGGTGCTGGTGATACGCCGAGGCGGCGTACACCAGCTTCGTCGCCAGCTGCGTACGCCGCAGCGGCTTGCTCACGAACACCTGGTCGACGACCCCCGTGTCGGGGAACCACCGGATCGCTGCCGCCTGGTCACGCGAGCGCACCGGCATCGCCGTGAAGGTCGGGTTGTCGACCACCGTTCCGGGAGGAAGGTCTTCGGTGGCGAACGCCACCAGGTCGAAGCACGGCGGGTCGGTCCTCGGGTGCGGGATAGCAACGAACCAGACATCGGGTGCCTGCGGGGCCGCTGCCGCCTCGACCAGCAGCTGCGGACGACCCGCCTCGTCGGTCGTCGCATGCCACAGACGCACCGCACCGTCGAGATCCTCCGGTCCGGAGACCGGTGCCACCTCGCCGTCAGGGAACCGGTCGCCGAGGTAGCAGGTGACCTGCCAGGTACGCCGAGCGTCGTCGTAGCGCTCCCGGTGGTACCAAGCGTTGGCCGGCGCGTCGCTCACCCTGCTCCTCCGTGATCAGCCGGACGGGATGTGACGAGGGGCGCCGACCCTTGTGGGGGCGCCCCTCGTCACATCGTTCAGGTCACGCTCAGTCGCGACGTCGGGTCATCCGGATCCCCGCGAAGGTCATCGCTCCGCCGAGAGCCAGCAGTCCGAGGGGAGCCACACCCGTGTCAGGCAGCGTCTCCTCCTCTTCCTCTTCGTCGACGATCGCGACGACCTCAGGCTCCGGCTCAACCTCGGCGACACAGACAGCGTGGTCCACGTCCTGTTCACCCGCGTTGAAGTCGCCGACCCCCGTGGCCGTCGCCGCGACATCATCGGGGCAGTCGATCAGCTCCCAGTCCTCGGGGACCTCGCCCGCGACGGTGTAGTCGGCGCGGCGGGCGACCTGCACGGTCTCGTCCTCGTCACCGGGGACGGTCAACAGCACCTCACCGTCGGAGGAGAGGGTCATCTCCCAGCCCTCGTCCGGCGCGTCGGCCGGATCACCGTCGGCGTCGAACCACGCTGCGTCGAAGGTCGCGTCCACCGGCCCCAGCACGATCGGGTTCTCGAGGAAACCGATCACGTTCTCGAAGAACTCGCGCTCATCTTCGACGTACCCGTTGTCGAGGGTCTCCAGTCCACGCTCCGCGAGTTCACTGATCTCGGCGAAGTCATCATCGCCGTTGTCAGGGTCGAAGAAGATCGCCCAAACCCACGGCTCCAGTGGCTCCGAGAACGACAGTGGCAGGACACCCTGGTAGTTCCAGTCGACCTCCAGCCGGTACGAGCCCGGAACCGCATCGACCACGAGCGGATGCTCGACGAAGGCGAGGTGCTCGACGCCGTCATACCGGGGGAACTCTGCCGCCTCGACGGAGAGTTGCAGCTCCTCGAGGGGCCCATCCTCGTCGAGCCAACCACTGATCTGGTCGACGAGGTCGTCGTATCCCTCAGGTTCCCACAACTCCCCTTCGACATCACCATCTTCAGCGGAGTAGACGCAGGACCCGTCCTGACCTTCGACATCGACGTGGACGTCGAGCCGGTCGATCTGGTCCTGCGCATCGGCGGGGTCGAACTCCGGGTCGTCGAAGACCACCACGAACTTGCCGAGACCGAAGACCGCCTCGCAGGGCTCGACCTCCTCGATGGGACCTTCGATCATCTGCCCATCGCCTTCGAGCTGCGGTTCGACCCCACCCTCGATCTCGCCCTCGCCGGAGGGTTCGCCATCGTCGCCCTCGCCGTCGTCGCCCTCGGTCTCGGCGAACGCGGCCGCGCCACTGCCGAGCAGCAGCACCGACGCCATCGACGTCCCGACGATCCGGCGCCAGGCCCGACGTGGCCCTGACCTCGCAACCCGCACGCTTCCGCTCACAACGATCCCCTTGGTGTGGTGTGGCTCATGCTTGCCCCGGGCGGATCCGCCCGATGAAGACGCAGCGACGACGCTCCGTCAGGTACCCGCAGGTACCCGCGGAAGACTAGGCGCCCATCCAGCGCCTGGCTACCACCGATCCGGCGTTCGACCTCACAGCCCAACACCGGGGCGAGGGATCGTCCCGGCCGCCGGGCCGGTACCCCCGGGCCGGTACCCCCCGTTGGGTTACCGGCCCGATCTCCTGCTCGCGGTTGCGCCGTCTCCTGCTACCCCGAGACGATCCGCAGGATCGGCCTCCGAGGCGACCCCGGTGCCGCGCCCCGCGCTCAGCGTTCAGGTTGCCGCGCCCGACCCCGGCGCGCCACGGTTCCAGGAGGGTTCGTACAACCTCGGACACCTGACGCCGGCGCAACCGGTCCTCGACCGGGACCTTGGTCCCATCCTCGGCTACCGGCCAGGCGATGTCACGGGCACCCCAGTAGGGTCCCCGTCCATGACCTCCCCGCTCACGCTGCCCGGTGGGGGCCCGGGTCGGCCCGACGACGACCTGGACAGCATCACGACCCGTGCCGAGCTCGGCGCGGTGCTCACCGAGCTGCGGCGACGCTCGGGACGGACCCTGCGGGAGCTGGCGAGCGAGATCGGCAGCAGCCCCTCCACCCTGAGCGGCTGGTTGCGCGCCGAGAACCTGCCGTTCCCCGCCCAGGACGACACCTTCCGCGCGATGCTCATCGAGCTCGGCGTGCAGGACCCGGAGCCCTGGATGCAGGCACTCCTGCGGGTCCGTGACGTCGCCGGCAGCCGTGACCCCCACGAGCCACCGCCCTACCCGGGCCTGGAACCCTTCGGCCCCGCCGACGCCGACCGCTTCTTCGGCCGCGAGGCCCTGGTCGAACGCGCCATCGGCCGCTTCCGAGCCCTGCTCGACGACCCGGCCCGCCCGAACATCCTGCTGCTGGTCGGCGCCTCCGGGTCCGGCAAGTCCTCGCTGCTGCACGCCGGGCTCTGCCCCCAGCTCGAGGCGGACGGCTACCCGCTGGTGCGTATGACGCCGGGCGCGAACCCGCTCACCCGCCTCACCGAGAACCTCCTCGCCGAGCCCACCGACGGGACGACCCCGCGCGCGCTGCTGATCGACCAGTTCGAGGAACTGTTCACCACCTGCGACGATGCCGACGAGCGCGCGGCGTTCCTGTCCCTGCTCGCGGACCTCACCGCGCCCGACGCGACCGCTCCGTGTGCGGCCGTCGTGGCGCTCCGCATCGACTTCTACGCCGAGGCAGCCGCGACCGGCCACCTCGCCGAGCAGCTCCAGCATGCACAGGTGCTGATCGGTCCGATGTCGCGGGAGGAGCTCACGCGCGCGATCGTCGAGCCAGCCCGCACGGCCGGATCCTCGGTGGACGACGACCTGGTCGAGCTGATCCTGCGGGACTTCGTGCCAACGGGGGCCCTCGAGGCCCACCACACCCCCGGTGCCCTGCCCCTGCTCTCCCATGCCCTGCTCGAGACCTGGTCCCGCTCCCGCCGCGGCCGCATGACCGTCGCCGACTACCAGGCCGCCGGTGGACTCAGCGGTGCGATCGAACGTTCCGCCGAGCTGGTCTACACCCGCGCGTCCCCGCGCGAACGTGACCTGCTGCGCCAGGTGTTCCTCCGGCTGGTCAACGTCGAGACCACCAGCATCGCCACCCGCCGCGTCGCAACCGTCACCGAGCTGGAGGGGCTGGCCCCCGACGGCATCGCCACCGAGGACGGCACCACCGTCGGCATCCGTGACCTGCTCGCCGGGTTCGTCGACGCACGGCTGCTCACCGCCGGCGAGACCACGATCGAGATCTCGCACGAGTCGCTGCTCGCGGCCTGGCCTCGGCTGCGCCGCTGGATCGAGGCGGACCGCGAGGCGCTGCGCGTCGTCCGCCGCATCACCGACGCGACCCGCCTCTGGGTCGACAACGACCGGGACCCCTCGCTGCTCGCCCGCGGCGTCCTGCTCGACGCCATGCGCGAAGCCACCGCCACCGCCAGCTCGTTCCAGCTGACCACCGACGAGCAGTCCTACCTCGACGCCAGCATCAGCCACGCCGAGGCAGAGCAACGTGCCACGCAACGCCGTACGCAGCGGATGCGCGTCCTGACCGTGGTAGCCAGTGTGTTCGGCCTGCTCGCGGGTGTGCTGGCCATCGTGGCGGTCCAGGCCCGAACCGACGCGCTGGACGCCCGTGACCAGGCACTGTCCCGCGAGATCGCGTTGACCACGGAGCGGCTCGCGGAGACCGACCCGACGCTCGCCGCCCAGCTGGCGGTGGCCGGCTACGACATCTCGCCGACGCCGCAGGCACGCTCGTCGTTGCTCGACGCGGCGATCTCGGCCCGCGCCAGCCGGCTGCTTGGCGGTCCCGGCTCCACTGCCTTGGCAGCCGCTCCCGACGGCGGCCTGCTGGCGGTGTCCAACTCCGCCGCGTCCCACGTGCAGCTCTTCGTTCCCGGCGACGGTGGCACGCCCGTCCGCGCAGCGACCCTCCCGCTGGCCGGCGAGGAAGCGGAGTCCTTCGCGCTCGCGCTGTCCCCCGACGGGCAGGTGCTGGCGGTCGGGGACACGACCGCTGCCATCACCCTGTGGGACGTCACCGACCCCGCCGCCCCCACCGCGCTGGGCGACCCGCTGGCCGGCCCCGACGGACCCATCCAGGGCCTCTCGTTCTCCCCCGATGGCCGGGAGCTGGCCGCGGTCGGGCTGGGCGACGGCGCGTTCCGCTGGGACCTGACCAACCCCAGCGACCCGACCGCGCAGACGCTCCTCGCCAACGAGGAGATCACCTGGTCGGTCGCCCACGCCCCCGACAACACGATCGTGGCGGTCGGCGACGACATCGGACGCGTGCAGCTGTGGGACACCGACGGCCAGCCCACCCTCGTCGCGGAGCTCACCACCGACGAACGCTCGGTCCTCGACCTCGCCTTCTCGCCTGACGGCCAGGCGCTGGCCGCCGGCACCCGCGGCGGTGTCGCGTTCCTCTGGGACCTCGGCGACCCGGCCGCCCCCGAACCGCTGGAGCTCGCCGAGGCAACCTTCGACAGCTGGGTCAACGCCGTCGCGTTCTCGCCCGAGGCGGACCTGGTCGTCGGTGGCAGCTCCGACGGCGCCCTGCGGGTCTGGTCCACCCACGACGGCGCGGCCCTGCAGTCCCTACGCC
The DNA here is from genome assembly GCA_003563915.1 of Nitriliruptoraceae bacterium. Taxonomy (GTDB): domain Bacteria; phylum Actinomycetota; class Nitriliruptoria; order Nitriliruptorales; family Nitriliruptoraceae; genus CSSed11-175R1. The sequence goes on along the minus strand of PWTE01000307.1, from coordinate 197 downwards.
ACCCGGCAGCGGTCACCGGCGCCACCTTCACCGACGCCGGTGCGACGCTCGTCTCCACCGCGACCGACGGGACCGCGCGCCGCTGGGACCTGGCGACGGTGCTGCACCCCACCCTGGCGGGGAGGATCTGGAGCGTCGGCTTCACCGACGACGGCCACACGATGGCCGCCTTCTCCGGCGCCGAGACCGGCCTGTGG
>PWTE01000126.1 GCA_003563915.1 Nitriliruptoraceae bacterium | reverse complement strand
GCCAGGCCGCGGATCTTGTCGGGTGCGAGGCGCGCATCGAAGCGCACGACCCGGTAGGTGCGGCGCAACCCAACAGGGACGTGCACGCCGGTTGGCAGGGCGACCTCTGGCACGTCTGGCGTCCGGTCAGCCAGATCCAGCAGCCACAGTGCCGAACCCAGCGCGACGCACGCCGGCAGGTCAGGCTGGCGGTGTAGCGTCGCACGCAGCGTCATCCAACGATCGTCGTGCGAGTACGGGCCGGCATGCGCAGCGGGCGCGAACTCCCACACCCCGTGCACTCCGGTCTTGAGCAGCCAGCCCCGTTGGGCCAGCCGCTGGATCACCACATGCGCCGGCGAGTCCACACCGGCGCGTTCGACCAGCTCGGCCAGTTGCTCGGTGGTCACCGTGACCGGCCGCTCTAGCTCCAACAGCTCGACCACGGCGGCCAACGCTGGAGGGATCGAACGTGACACTATCATCGCCATTCTATCTGAATAAGATAGTAATATGCCTAGAGTGACACTACATTAGCGACAGCTCAACTCGTGTCAAGTAGGCTTCGTAACTATCGGATAAGGATCCTACTGCGATGATAGTGACACAGGGTCCCAGATCAGGTAACTCGCCCTCGGCCCTTCAGCTTCTGGAAGGCTCCTGTGGCCCTGGAGACCGCACCTACTCCGCCCGATGCACCGAAGGCGCCGAACACCCTGATGGGTCGATGATCTCGGCCAACTCGACGCGTAGCCCGTCGATGTGGATGCCGAACTGAACTCGTCGGCGCGCCCAGGAAGTGACGTCCGCGGACAACCTCGACGTGCTCGGGCATCAGGGCGTCACACGCTGCGCCGCTACCAGCACGTCACCGACTCGCTCCGGCAGGCCACCATCGACCGGAGCTTCCTGTCAATTCTTCCTGTCAAGATCGCAGCCCTCGGCAGAATTCCGGGGGCTACGTAGGGTGGGGCGTGCAGGAATCGAACCTGCGACCTCTTGCGTGTCGAGCAAGCGCTCTAGCCGACTGAGCTAACGCCCCGCGTGTCGCGAACCTTACTCCACCGCAGGATGGCGTCCATCCGGATGGGCACGGTCCGCTCGGTTGTCAGCGTGCCCGACCACGGGCCGGGCACGGCCGCGAAGCGTACCTCTCCCCGGGACCTCGGGCGAAACGGGGCCAGGCCCTTCCGTGCTACCTCGAGGTATCTCCATCGGCCGGATCAACCTGTCGCGAGACCGGCGACGCAGCACTCCCCTCCGTGATGCGCAACGGGTCCCGCAGGTAGGTCCTCGTCGTCGGGTAGGCGATCTCCAGGTTGGGGTCCTCACGGATCCCGTCCAGCAGCTTGCGCCACACCTGCTGGTCGACGGCGCGGCGCCGACGGGCGTCGACCAGGATGCGGCCGGTGAGCTTGACCCCGCGGCCGTCGGCGCTGAGGTAGACCGTCGGGGTGAGGTAGGTGAACCGGATCTTGTAGTTCTTCGACGCCTGCTCGATGCGCTGCTCCGCCTCGTCGACCGTGTGCGCGCCGGCTTCGTCGAGCGCCTCCTGCATCAACTGCTCCGCCCGACGCCAATCCGACTCGTAGGTCACCCACAGGGAGATCTCGTGCCACAGGTAGCCGAACGCTTCGGTCGAGTTGAAGACGTGGGTGTGGAAGATCTTGGCGTTCGGGATGTGCACGATCCGGCCCGTCGACTGGTCCGCGTCGACCCAGTTACCGATCTCGAGGACCAACGTCTGGAACACCTTGATGTCGATCACATCGCCGATCACCCCGTCGATCTCGATGCGGTCGTCGACGCGGTAGGGGCTGCGCACGACGATGTACATCCAGCCGGCGACGTTGCGCAGCACCTCGGCCATCGCGATGGCCAGACCACCGATCGCCAGGCCGAGGAACGTGCCGAGGTTGCCGAGCTCCTCGATCCACAGCCACAGCAGGATGACGACCCCGAAGGTCGCCAGCACGTAGCTGACGATCTTGCGCGAGCGGTACACGACGTCGGTGTCGTCGATCCCGCGCGTGATCAGCCGACCCAGCCCGACCCGGATGAGCAACAGCAGCACGACCACGGCCAGGCTGACGATGACGTTCGCCTCGGTCTGCGAGAGCTCGAACGTCTCCTGCAGCCACAGGTTCACGTCACACCTCCGGGGGCACGCCGGCACCGCCCCGTCCCCGCCACGCTAGCGCTGCACCTGCGCGCTAGCGTGCACCGCCCCCACCGTGACGAGGTGCCCCGCTGATCGCCCCGCTGTTCGAACGCGACGGGGAAGGCTTCCGTCCGACCGAGCTGACCGGAGGCCCGTGGGATCCCGACCACGCACACGGTGGCGCGACCGCGGCGCTGGTCGCCCACCTGGTCGAGCAGGTCCCGACCTTGGCACCGATGCGCACGGTCCGCCTCACCCTCGAGCTGATGCGACCGCTGTCCCGTGCTCCACTGTCCAGCCGCGTCGAGGTAGCACGCGAAGGCCGTCGCGTACAGACCATCACGGTGGTGCTGCGTGACCGGGACGGCACCGTGTCGACCTCGGCGGTCGCGCTACGGGTCCGCACGGCCGATATCGACACCCCCAACGCCACGGATCCGGTCCCCACCGCGCTGGGTGACGGCCCCGACGACCTCCCGGCCTTCGAGGGCAACCCGGCGTGGCGGCGCGGCTTCTTCCACGCGACCGAACTGCGCTTCTCGGACGGTGCGCTGGGTGAGCCCGGCCCCGCTGCCGCGTGGATCCGCTTGACGGTGCCGGTCGTTGACGACGAACCCGTCACCCCGCTGTCGCGGGTCGCCGCCGCCGGCGACTTCGGCAACGGCGTCGGCGCACCGCTGCCGATGGACCGCTTCCTCTACATCAACCCCGACCTGACGGTGGCGGTGGACCGGCATCCGGTGGACGAGTGGGTGGGGATCAGCGCGCGTTCGACCGCCGGTGCCGACGGGGTCGGGCGCACGGTCACCGCCATGGCCGACCGCCAGGGACGGATCGGCACGGCCCTACAGAGCCTCTACGTCGACCACCGGTAGGCGCTCCGGGCAGGGTGACCGGATCGGAGCCCCGGACCCGCACCCGACCTCAGCGACGCCGAGCCACGACCAACCCGACCGCACCGATACCGACGATCCCCAGCAGGGCGAGCGGGAACAGCCACCCGGCCCGACCGCCGATCCTGCTGAACGGGCCACCGCCCGACAGCTCCACGACCGCCTCGAGGTCGTCCTGCCCGAACTGCTCCCACCGGACGCGGCCGTCGGCCACCCGCTGCCCACCGTCGACATCGCTGATGACCCCATCGACCACCACCGTCGTCGTGCCACCCAGGTCGGGAGGGGTCGGTCCGGCCTCCCGACTCCAGTCCTCGCCGACCAGCAGCAGCGCGAAGCGATCACCACCGAGCCGGGTGAAGGAGCCGATGAAGGCCTCGGCGACCAACTGGTCGAGCGCCTCCGGCCCCTCGGCCTCGATGGTGAGATCGACGTGGGAGCGACCCTCCTCCTCACCCAGGCTGACCTCGGTGATACGTACCCCGTCGAGGAAACCGACGTTGGCCTCCACGATGTCGGTGACGAAGCGCTCCGGGTCACCGAGCACGTCCCGGGAGGCCCGGTCGTAGGAGATAGCGGAGACGAGCGTGCCGCTGCCATCGGCCCGGATCGTCAGGGTGTTGTCGACCGTCATCTCACACCCGACGCTGAGGATGCCGGCGATGGCCAGGACGGCCAGCCGAACCCTGCGCATGGTCGCCTCCCGTCCAACCGGCCTGGCACCGCCGTCACGCTAGCCGCTCTCCAGCAGCACGAGCTGTCGACCCCGGTCGAGGTAGGCGACGGTGCCGCCCGGGGAGACGTGCAGGGTCCCGTCGAAGGCGCCGTCCAGGGCGATCTGGGCTCGCGGAGCGCCGTCGCCGACAGCCACGAAGCGCACCCCACCGTCGTCGACCACGACGACGGTGTCACCGCTGATGACGGGAGCCGACCGGGCGCGACCGTCGAGGTCGAGCTGCCAGAGCCGTCGACCGTCGCTGCGAGCGTGGGCGCGCAGCTCACCGTCCCCGGCCGAGACGACCTGCTCCGGACCGACCGCGAGGCCGCCACTGGCGCCCTCCCGACCCTCACGCTCCCCACGCCAGAGCTCCTCACCCGTCGCGAGGTCGAGCGCGACGACCCCGAGCGCCTGGTCCGCGGCGTAGACGACCCCGTCGGCGATGGCGCCAGGGTGGTCAGCGGGGCGAGCCAGAGCGTCGGCGCGCCAGAGCTCCTCACCGGTGGCGAGGTCCCGCGCAGTCAGGGTGCTGCGATCATCGAGGACGACCGCGCCGTCACCGACGATCGCTGTGGAGATCGTGAGCTGACCCACCGGGTTGCTACGCCCCGTCACCTCCAGCCATCGCAGACCGGCGGCGTCACCCGCCAGATCGACCATGAGGACGACCGTCAGCGGCCCGTTGTCGACGATCGCCGTGACGACCAGTGCCTCGCCGGTCGGCGCGACCGAGCGGGCGGTCAACCCCGGCATCGGGACCGCGAAGCACGTCGAGCCGTCCTGCCGATCGAACGCGAGCAGTCGACCTGGCTCGGCGACCAGCACGACCTCATCGGTGAGGGTCACCGAGCGGACACGCTCGTCCACCTCGGTGCTCCACCGGACCGTGCCGTCCTGGGCATCCAGAAGCCGGATCGTCCTCGCTACGGCCATAGCGACGGCATCGTCACCTATCGCGACGGCATCGACCGCAACGGCTTGTCCTGTATCGGGGTCAGCAGCGCGCCAGAGCTCCTCGGCGGTTGCGGCGGTCCCCGTCCCGGCGCCGCGTCGCGCGGGGTCGCCGCGCTCGAGACCTGCCGAACCTCCGACCCGCGGTTCGCACTGGTCACTGGTGGAGAGCTGCGGCGGGATCTGTGCCTCTGCGGCCGAGAGCGCCCACGCCGCGTCGCCGGTCAACGCGACGTCCAGCAGACAAGCCTGCACCGCGTCGGTCTGGAACACCCCAGCGCGCCAGCAGTCCTCCTCCGCCGCCCGGGTATCCACCGAGGTGACGCGTTCCGGGAACCCCGGCACGAGGAAGTCGTCCGGGCCGCCACCCGGCGGGTAGGTGAACAACGAGGTCTGAGCGGTGACCCGCCAGCTCGGTGCCAGACGTCCGTGCACGGTGTCGTGGTCGTCGCTGCACCAGCCGCTGCAGGTGAGTTCGAGCACGTCACCGGCCGTGTCGACCAGGTCGTTGCGCGCATCGCCGTCGTGGTCGCCCAGCAGACCGCGCACCTGCCCTTCCACGTCCGACCCGAGCACCACCTTCACATCGAGGTTGCGGCGGACGGAACTGCCCTCGTCCCCGCGGTTGTCGACCCGCATCGCGGCCGTCCCGTCGGGCCAGACGACGACCACGGCCTCCGTGAACAACGCGATCACCCCGCCGCCCTCCGGTTCGAACAGGTCGGTGGCCAGCGGCTCGCCATCGACCAGCACGGGCGCGTCCGCCGGCAGTGCCACCTCGACGACCGAACCGCCGACCTCGACCGCGACGGCCGTGGTCCGCGAGACGGTGGTGTAACCGGCGACGGGCTCGAAGCGGGCCTGGATCTGGATCCCGGGCCCCTCGACCAGCCGGAACTCACCTGCCGCCTGGAAGCTGAAGGTGAGACCGTCGTGGGTGCGCAGGTGGGGGTCACCGAAGGCCCCTGGGCACCCTTTGCGCTCCCTGAGCGCCTCGTCGATCGCGTCGGCGATGATCCGGACGAGACCCTGTTGCCCGTCCGGATCCCGCTCGGTCGGCGGAGGGATGATCGGACAGTTCGCACCTGCCAGGCCTCCGCCGCCAGGCGCCGCCCCACTGCCGGGGCTCTCCCCGCCAGGCTCCTCGTCCGGCTCCTCCGGCGGGTCCTCGTCGGGTTCCTCCGGCTCCTCGCCGGGCGGTTCACCTGGCTCCTCCGGCGGCTCTTCGCCGTTGCAGGCCACCAGGGCGAGCCCGCAGAGCACCGCGGCCACGGTCCATCGGATCCCCCGCACGCGCCGCCCCTTCCGGTGCCCCAGAACCGCACCCAGCGGCTCGCCGACAGCTTGGCAGCACCAGCGTCCGCTGTCTTGAGTAGCCGGTTACTCCCCCGGACGTGGTCAGGGGGTGGCGACGTCGTCCAGGGTGGCCAGCACCTCGTCGAAGGACGGACGCACCCCTCGCAGCACCACCTCGCCGTCCGCATCGAGGATGATCCACGCCGGCTGGTAGCTGATGTCGAAGTCGACCCAGAGCGCCCCGTCCTCGGTCATCGCGTGCGGGACGTGGTGCAGGTCATGGGTGTCGACGAACGCGGCCATGCGGTCCGCCGAGTCGAGCCCCGCGACACCGATGATCTGGAGCTGTCCGTCGTAGTCTCGCGCCAACTGCGCGACCTCGGGGGCTTCCCGAGCGCAGGTCGTTCACCAGGGGGCCCAGAACCACAGGGCGACGGGCTTGCCGGCGTGATCGGCCCCATCCACCGTCCCACCGCCAACCGCGGGCGCCGTGAAGTCGAGGAGTGCGGGGATCGCAGCGGGTGGCGCCTCGTCGTCCTGGGGCTCCGCAGTCGCCGACTCCTCCTCGCGAGCTGGCGACTCGACCGATGGCTCGGCCGGCGCCTCGGACGCGGGGGCCTCGGCAGGTTCGGCAGCCGCTTCCGCGGAAGCGGCCGGCTCATCGGTACCGGGGTCGTCACCCGGCGCGGAACCCGGACCGCCACAGGCCGCGAGCAGCAGGAGCACGACCGTTCCGAACGCACCAGCCACGACACGACGCCACGCGTGGGACGAGGTCATGCGACGGTCTCCTGGTCCTGGCCGGGACGCGACGGGCGGCGGGCGCGACGCGCCGCCACCACCGCGGCGACGACGATCACCGTGGCCAGCGAGCCCCACAGCAGGGGCCGTTCACCGAGGAAGGTACTGGCCTGCCCCGAGGCACGTTCGACGACCTCAACCGCCTGGAGCAACGGCCCACTGCGCACGCCGGCCAGCTGTGTCGCCCAGTACAGGATGACGTAGAGACCTGCGACCAGGAGCAGGCCTCCGCCCACGCGCGTCACGACCCCGCCCAGCCGCCGGACCCGCTGGACGAGTGCGTCACGTCCGAGCGCCAACGCCAGGGTGAGCACCAGCAGCGGCAGCGCCATGCCGACGGCGTACACCGCGAAGGTGGCGACACCGGCGGTGAGGCTCTGGCGGGTCGCGGTCCCCGCGACGACCGCGAGGAACACCGGCAGCGTGCAGGACAGCGACGCGACCGCGTAACCCAGCCCGAAGGTCACGATCGCGCCGGCGGAACGGCCCTCTGCCGCCTTGCCGGGGACGGGCAGCTTGATCGGGAGGGGGCGGCCGGTGAGCATCCAGCCACCCAGCACCACCACCAGCGCACCGACGACGAGCGCGGCCCACGGGATGACGTCGATCACCGCCCGTATCCCGGCCACCAGCAGCACCCAGGCCACGCCGAACACCAGCAGGAACCCGACCGCGACCAGCGCACCGACCCGAAGCGCGGCGGCGAGACCGAGACCGCGACGGGCCGGGGTATCGGGCGAGCCCTCGATGCCGAGGAAGAACGACAGGTAGGCCGGCAGCATGGCGATGCCGCAGGGGTTCACCGTGGCGACCAGGCCCCCGGTGAACGCCAGCAGCAGCGGGACGTCGGTGAACATGGCTGGCACGGTACGTGCTGTTGCGCAGCCCGTCCTGCTGTGACGCGAAGGTTCCTCGAAAGCCTCAGCGGGTGGGTTCGGCGAGCCAGCCGGCGACCGCCTCCCCCAGCTCGTGGCCCGAGTCCTCCTGCACGAAGTGGCTCCCGGGCAGGGTGATCTCGCGCTGGTTCTGCCAGGTGCGGCAGTACTCCCGCTGTTCACCGGTCAGGATCGACCCCGGGTCGGCGTTGACGAACAGCTTCGGAACCTCGCTGTCGGCGAGCCACGCGCTGTAGTCGGACACGATGGCGTGGACATCGGCCGGCTCGCCGTCGATCGGGATCTGTCGGGGCCAGGTCAGCGTCGGTCGGCGCGACTCCCCCGGCTCACGGAACGGACGGCGGTACTCCTCCATCACCTCGTCGGGGAGCTCTCGAAGGACGCTGGCCGGCAGGATGCGCTCGACGAACAGGTTGCGTTCGAGCACCAACTCTTCGCCCTTCTCCGACCGCAGCGCCTGGAAGATGCCGCGGGCTGCCTCGGGCCACTCGTCCCAGGTGACCGGCCGCACGATCGCCTCGAGGTAGGCGATCGCCCGGACCCGGTGGGAGTGACGGTGCGCCCAGTGGAAGCCGAGTCCCGCCCCCCAGTCGTGCAGCACGAGCGTCACGGGTTCGTCGGACGGCAGGACCTCGTCGAGGAAGACGTCGAGGCAGCGCGCGTGCTCGGCGAAGGTGTAGCGATCCGGACCGCTGTCGGGCAGCCGGTCGGAGTCACCCATCCCGATCAGGTCCGGAGCGACGCAGCGGTAGCCATCCGCGACCAGCGGCGGGATCACGTCACGCCACAGGAACGACGAGGTCGGGTTGCCGTGCAGCAGCACGACGTTCGAGCCGTCCCCTTCCTCGACGTAGGCCATGGTGAGCCCGTCACCGACGGGGATCCGGTCCTTGCGAGCCTGCCAGTCCATCGTCGCACCTCACCGACCACGCCCGTGGCCTTCTCGACCCCGGGGATCATCGACATCGTCGCCCAGGTCGGCCGGCCTGTGTGCGCCTGACCTCACCCTGCGGCGAGGCTGTCAGCGGGACCAGTATGCCGCACCGTGGATCCGAACAGCCTCCCCAGCGACGAGAGGCCGCGGACGGCGTCGTCCGTCACCTGACCGCCGGACGGACGTCGCACGTTGGCAAGATGGTGGCGAACGAGCCTGCCGGGCCGTTGAACGACGACCGCCCCTGACCGCAACATCGCAGGTCAGGGGCGGTTTCGGTCGAGAGGCGGGGACGGGAATCGAACCCGTGAATGGGGGATTTGCAGTCCCCTGCCTTACCACTTGGCTACCCCGCCGGGGCAAGCGAGAAGCGTAGCGGCGCCCTGCCCAGCCTCGCGAACGAG
>PWTE01000300.1 GCA_003563915.1 Nitriliruptoraceae bacterium | reverse complement strand
GGTGAGTTCGTCACCGCAGGCGGTCTGGACCGCCCGCAGGATCAATGCCAGGGCGAAGAAGGCTCCCCAGGAGAGACCGACGTACTCGCGGAGCTCGCGCCGCAGTGCCGCCAGACGGCCACCGACCACCGCGATCAACGGGAACAGCGAGCCGTAGAGGTAGTGCAGCCACGCGAGCGGGTCGGCCGTGACCACGCGGCGGCCGAGGATGAGCAGCACGACCCCGAACAGCGTCTGGACGACCAGCAGGTTCTCGGTCCAGTGCTGGGTGGTCCACATGGCCGTCGGTGTCTCGGCCCGTCGCAACAGCCGTAGCACCAGCCCCCACACCAACAGGATGAGGAACAACAGGACGAGGACGGCCCCGAGGTAGCGGTGAAGGGTGGCCATGGTCCTCGCTCATCGCGCCAGCGCAGCGTATCGGGCGACGGGGGTGGGCCCGACGCCGGCTCGCCTGCTCGGACGACGGCGGGGTCACCCTTCCGGAGGACGCGGCGACCACGCGGGTCTGTAGCGTGTGGGTCGTCGAGTGTCGGGAGGGAACGTGAACTCAGGGCACGCGGATGGGTCGCGGCGGGAGGTGACGGGCATCGGAGGGACCGAGACACGTCGCGCGGGAAGGGTCTCCCGTCTCCGGTCATGGGCCCGGCCACGGGTCCGCCGGCTGGTCGATCGTTTGAGCGTCGGCGAAGGCACCGTCGAACGCGTGCCCGTCGCCGATGTCCTGCTCGCCATCGTCCTCTTCATCCCGTCGCTCCTGCTGTACGCCGCGGAGCCCGGCGAGGGCATCAGCCACACGTCGCTGATCGGCATCGCGGGGTGGATCGTCCTGGTCGCGATGTTCGGGGTGCTCGCGTGGCGTCGGGTGGCCCCATCGTTGACGATGGCGGTCGCGGGTCTGGCCACCGGTGCCTGGTTCCTGGTCGGGTTCGCCGACGCGTTCATCCCCACCGCGGTGATGGTCGCGCTGTACTCGGTCACGGCCTACGGATCGCGCAGCGACGGGGTCGCCTCGCTCGTGATCACCGAGTTCTTCGTCGTCGCGTCGTTCGCGTCGATCATCTTCCGGGGTGGCGAGATCAGCCTCGTCGTGATCGGCCTCAACCTGCTGCTGTTCGTCGGGCTCTGGCTCCTGGGCGAGCGCACCCGGGTGCGACGAGAACTGATGCTGCAGTACCGCGAGCGCGCCGAACAGGCGGAACGCTCGCGGGAACTCGCCACCGAACTCGCCGTCGCGGAGGAGCGCCGCCGCATCGCCCGCGAACTCCACGACGTCGTCGCCCACACCGTCGGGGTGATGGTGGTGCAGGCCGGAGCCGGGCGGAGGATCGCGGCTCGGGAGCCCGACCGGGCTCTCGACACCCTCGCGGCGATCGAGACGGTCGGACGTGACGCCCTGTCGGACCTGCGCCGGATGGTCGGGGTCCTCAGGGACGAGACGGCGGAGCAGCCGTTGACTCCACAGCCCACCCTGGAGGCGCTTCCCGAACTGGTCCGCCGACTGACCGATGCCGGCCTACCGGTCCAGCTCGAGACGCCAGGGTCGCCTGCTGCCCTGCCCTCGGGGATCGAGGTCTCGGCCTACCGGATCGTCCAGGAGGCCCTGACCAACGTGCTGAAGCACGCGGGCGCCGTACGGGAGGTGCGCGTGTGCGTCGATGTGGACGTGGATCGCGATGTGCTCGAGATCGTCGTGACGGACGACGGTCACGGGGGTACGGGAGCTGGTGACCTCGGAGGTGCCGGTAGCGGCCTGGCCGGGATGCGTGAGCGTGTCGCGCTGTTCGGCGGCACCCTCGACGCCGGACCGCACCCGGGTGGCTACCGCGTCCACGCGCACCTGCCGTTGCCCTCCGCCAGGACGTCCGAGCGTGCGAGGACCGGCGACGATGGGTCGGGCCATCGGGTCGGCAGCCACGAGGTGGCGAGGTGAGCCTGCGGGTCGCGATCGTCGATGACCAGCACCTCGTGCGTGCGGGGTTCCGCATGATCCTGGAGGCGGAACCCGACATCGAGGTGATCGGTGAGGCGGCCGACGGCATCGGGGGTGTCGACCTGATCGCCCGCGAGCGTCCTGACGTCGCACTCATGGACGTACGCATGCCTCACCGGGACGGCATCGACGCGACCCGTGAGATCGTCGCTGCGGGAGGCGCGACACGGGTGGTGATCCTCACCACCTTCGACCTCGAGGAGTACGTGTTCGCTGCCCTCCGGGCCGGCGCGAGTGGCTTCCTGCTCAAGGACACGCCGCCCGAGGATCTCGTCGTGGCGGTGCGCACCATCGCGGCAGGGGACGCGTTGCTGTCCCCGGCCATCACCGGACGCGTCATCACCGCCTTCGTCGAGGGTGTGGCCAGCCCGCCCACCGGCGGTGAGCCGGAGGCGATGGGCTCGCTGACCGAACGAGAGCGCGAGGTCCTGGGGCTACTGGCTCGTGGACGTTCGAATGCAGAGATCGCGCAGGCGCTGTTCGTCTCCGAGACCACCGTCAAGACGCACGTCGGGCGGGTCCTTGCGAAACTCGACCTACGTGACCGTGTCCAGGCGGTCATCTACGCCTACGAGCACGGCGTCGTCCGCGTCGGGCGAAGCCGACCAGCGACCTGACACACTGTGGACATGGCTGGACTCCCACTCACGTTCCTGACGTCCGCCGACCGGGTCGGTGGACTCCCTCACAGCGCCGCCGAGGTCGCGGTCGCTGGTCGTTCCAACGTGGGCAAGTCCTCGTTGCTGAACGCGCTCGCCGATCAGAAGGACCTGGCGAGGACGTCGAAGACCCCCGGGCGCACGCAACTGCTGAACTGCTTCACCACCCCGGTTGGCACCACCCTGGTCGACCTGCCTGGCTTCGGCTACGCCAAGGTCTCGAAGGAGAAGCGGGCCTCCTGGGACCGGCGGATGCGGCACTACCTCGCCAGCCGGGAACCGCTGGTCATGACGCTGCTGTTGGTCGACGGCGAGATCGGTCCGACCGGGTCGGATCGCGACATGCTCGCGTGGCTGCGCGAGCGTGACCTCCCCCACACGATCGTCGCGACCAAGCACGACAAGGTGCGCTCCTCGCGGCGAGATCGGCGCCGGCGTGATCTCGCCGCCGGGTGCGAGGTCGATCCGAGGTCGGTCCTCTGGGTCAGCGCGCAACGAGGGGTGAACATCGACCAGCTCCGTAGCATGGTGGCGAGGTGGCTGAAGCTGCCCGACCCGCCCGCGGGGTCGTGAGGCACCGGCCCGACCGACGACGGAAGGTAGAGCGATGCTGGGAGCTTTCTCGGTGACACCCCTCGGGGCGACGGACTCCGTCGGAGACGTCGTCGCAGGTTGCGTGCGCATCGTCCGGGAGAGCGGCCTGCCCAACGAGACCAGCGCGATGTTCACGACCGTCGAAGGGGACCCCTCCGAGGTCCTCGCGGTGATCCAGCGGTGCATCGAGTACGCGGAGCAGCATGCGCCCCGGGTCAGTGTGGTGGCGAAGTTCGACCACCGGCCGGGCCACGAGGGTGCGCTGACCGCGAAGCGCGAGCGGGTGGAGCGGGCACTCGAGCAGCGTGCGGATCCGCCGTAGGTCGGCGGTCAACCGCGCCCAGCGGGCGCGGCGGGGACCCCTTCGCGACGCGAGGAGACCCACGCACCGATCAGGACCAGCGCGGTGCCCAGCAGGGCCAGCGGATGGACCCGTTCGGACAGCAGGGCAGCTCCGAGCACGATGGCGACGATCGGCACGAAGTAGATGGCGATGCTGCCTCGCGGTCCCCCCACCCTGCCGACCAGCGTCGTCATGAGCACGAACGCGAGGCCCGTGCCGAGGACCCCCAAGGGAACCATCGCGAGCGCCGGGCCCCAGGCGAACCGGGAGTCGGGGAGCGCCCAGAGGCCGAACGGTGTGACCACGATCAGGGCGAAGAGCTGCGCTCGCAGGAGCACGGGGAGGGCCCCGTAGCGCTGCTGGAGCGGCACCGCCACGTTGGCAGCGAGGCCGTACAGCACGACAGCCAGGACCACCAGCCCCGCGCCGATCGCGGTCTCAGCGGTGGCGAGCCCCGAGACGCCGGGCAGCTCGGGCAGCGACACGGCGGCGATGCCCATGAAGCCGACGGTCAGGCCAACCAGCTGACGTCCACCGGGCGCGCGGCGCAGGAGCAGCGCAGCCCAGGCAGCGGTCGTGAGCGGCATCCCCGCGTTGATCATCCCCGCGACCGATGAGTCGATCCACTGTTGTGCGATCGGGAACAGCGACAGCGGGATGGCCATCCAGATGATCCCGAGCAGAGCGACCCGCGGCAGGTCCTCCCGGGCGATGCGGGTGCGGCGCGCGCGAGGCACCAGCGCCAGGCCGAGCGCTCCGAAGCCGATGCGTGCGACCGTCACCACGGCGGGAGCGAACGCGATGAGCCCGATCTCCATCAGCAGGAAGGACGATCCCCAGATCACCGCGATCGCCGCGAGCAGACCCCACTCGACCCCGCCGAAGGCCTCGAGGTTGGTGCCCGGTGAGGTGGCGAGCAGGCGCGCGCGGGTCGGCGGCGGGGTGCGGTCCGTCATGGGTGGTCTCGGGCGGGACGGAGGGCAGGAGGCAGGGGAGAGGCGCGGCGGGCCGTTCGGTCAACCGGACGCCTAGGTCAGCGTACCGTCGTGGGGCTCGGAGCAGAGGCCGGCCGCGAACCGGACGTCCTGCCCCCAGTGGATCCTCAGGCGGTTACCGTCCGCCTGTCCGTTCGCTACCCGCTGACCCTGGCGGCTCGGAGGTAGCTCCATGTCCGAGGATGTCGAGACCCACCGTTACGTGCGGTACCAGGTCGACGGTCCGATCGCTCGTATCACCCTCGACCGTCCCCAGCGCCTGAACGCGATCGTCGATCCGATGCTGCCCCAGCTCCGTGAGGCGGTCGAGCGGGCGGATGCGGACCCGCAGGTCCACGTGGCCGTCCTGTCGGGTGCCGGTGACGGCTTCTGCAGTGGCTACGACCTCGAGGTCCATGCCGAGACGCCGACGCCCACGCCCGGGTCCCAGGAGATGCCGTGGGATCCGACCGTGGATCTCCGGCTGATGGGCGGGCTGACCGACGACATCATGTCGATCTGGCGGGCCCGGATCCCGATCATCGCCAAGGTCCACGGGCCGGCGGTCGGCGGTGGCTCGGACATCGCGCTCACCTGTGACCTGATCGTGATGGCCGAGGATGCCCGGCTCGGCTACCCACCGGCCCGTGTCTGGGGGATGCCGACCACGATGATGTGGGTGTACCGGGTCGGCATCGAACAGGCGAAGCATCTGCTCTTCACCGGCGACGTCGTCGATGGCGTCGAGGCAGCACGGATGGGCTTGGTGTCCGCGGCGGTGCCCGCGGATCAGCTCGACGACCACGTCGATCGCCTGGCGACACGTATCGCGTCGGTGCCTCGCAGCCAGCTCGCGTTGTCGAAGACCGTCGTGAACCAGGCGTACGAGTCGATGGGTCTGTCGACGACCCAGCTGCTGGCCACGCTGTTCGACGGGATCGCTCGGCACTCGCCGGACGGTGTCGCGTTCAAACGACGGGCCGAAGAGGTCGGGTGGCGTCAGGCGGTCGTGGAGCGTGATGCCGGGGAGCTCGACCGTGAGGTGGACGGCTCGTGAGTCGCTCGCTACAACGGGCACGTTGCTGCGGTGCCGTCCCACCCGGCAGCCACGACGACCGACCCTGTGGTGAGGAGCGACGGTGCGGATCCGGACCCTGCTGACCTTGGCCACCGGCGCAGCTGCCGGTGCCGGCGCGATGTACCTCCTCGACCCAGAGCACGGCGAGGCACGTCGTCGTGAGGCGCGACGCACCGTGGTCGCGGAGGCGCGTCGCCGTGGCACCGCCGCGTTCATCGAGGGGCGGCAACGTGCCGAGGAGGTCGCGACAGCCGCGTGGGCCGGGTACCGGGAGGCGCGCGCGACGCCGGGGGATCGAGCTCCGGCGCAGCCGATGCGGATGGGGAACTGAGCCTTCGAGCCGGCTGCTGATCGCACGGGGGCGCGGGCGGATCGAGTGGCATGATGCGGGCTTGGAAGGGCTGTCATCGCGGGCCTACGGTGATCTCCCCGAGCTGGAGCGTGTCCCGTGGACCTGAGCCTGAGCCCCCGAGGTCGTCAACTCCGCGAGGAGCTGCAGGACTTCCTCGAGACCCGCATCATCCCCAACGAGGTGACCTACCACGAGCAGATCGAGGCGTCCGGAGATCGCCACCATCACCCGGCGATCCTTGAGGAGCTCAAGGCCGAGGCGCGGGAACGGGGGTTGTGGAACCTGTTCCTGCCCGACGAGGAACACGGGGCGGGACTGACCAACCTCGACTACGCCCACCTCGCCGAGCTGACGGGGCGATCGGTCCTGATCGCGCCCGAAGCGACCAACTGCGCCGCGCCCGACACCGGGAACATGGAGGTGCTGCACATGTTCGGCACCCCCGCCCAGCAGGAGGAGTGGCTGCAGCCACTCCTCGAGGGCGAGATCCGGTCCGCGTTCTTCATGACCGAACCGGACGTGGCGTCCTCCGATGCGCGCAACATCCGGTCCCGCATCGAGCGTGACGGGGACCACTACGTCATCAACGGCCGCAAGTGGTGGTCGTCGGGCGCGTCCTCCGATCGCTGCAGGATCGGCATCTTCATGGGGATCACCGACCCCGATGCCGAGCCCTACCGCCAGCAGTCCATGATCCTCGTTCCCCTGGACACCCCCGGTGTCCGGGTCGTGCGCGAGGTGCCGGTGTTCGGGCGCTACGACGGACACGGCGGACATCCGGAGATGGAGTTCACCGACGTCCGCGTGCCGGTCGAGAACCTGCTCGCCGACGAGGGCGACGGCTTCATGATCGCCCAGGCGCGACTCGGTCCGGGGCGGATCCACCACTGCATGCGCATGATCGGCATGGCCGAGCGGGCCTTCGACCTGATGTGCCAGCGGGCGCTGGTCCGGGAGCCTTTCGGACAGCCGATCGCACGCCAGGGGGTCTTCCACCACTGGGTAGCGCAGGCACGGGTGAAGATCGAGCAGGCACGGTTGCTCACGCTCAAGGCAGCGCACCTGATGGACACGGTCGGCAACAAGGGTGCGCGGATGGAGATCTCCGCGATCAAGATCGTGGCTCCTGCGATGGCGGAGTGGGTGATCGACAAGGCGATCCAGACCCACGGTGGCGCCGGGTTCAGCGACGACACGCCACTTGCGATGATGTGGGCGCATGCCCGCACCCTCCGGATGGCGGACGGACCCGACGAGGTCCACGAGATGGCGCTGGCACGCCGCGAGATCAAGCGCTACCTGCCGGAGACCTGATCACGTCCGCCCTGTTTCCGGAGAGCGGTTAGGGCCGTGCTGGCATCGGCGGGCGGAGCTCGCCAGGCAGCAGGCCCCACATGGTGGCGTCGACACGCTCGGCCGGCAGACCGTCGATGGCCGTCAGCTGCAACGCCGACCGTCGCGTGCCTTCCCGCTGGAAGCCGAGGCGTTCGGCCACCCGGTTCGAGCCGATGTTGGTGGTCGCTGCCTGCAGCTGCAATCGGGCCAGACCGACCTCCTCCAGCAACCAGCGGCAGAGCCGGTGCACGGCCCGCGTGGTGACGCCCTGGCGACGGGCCTGCGGGGCCGTCCAGTACCCGATCTCCGCGAGGTGGTCGGTCGCGTCGATCCCGGCGCCGACGCACCCGACGACCAGAGCGTCGCGCTCGACGAGCAGGTGCGCGCCACCTCCCTCGTCGAGCGCCCGCGCCGCGAACGTCACGAACGCCTGCGCGTCCTCCCGGTCGTAGGGGGACGGGACGCGGGTGAAGCGCTGGATCGTCGGGTCCTGGCAGATCTGGGTGATGCGCTCGACGTCAGCGTCGGTCGCGGGGCGCAGGCTCAACTCGCCGTCGTGCAAGGGCTCCGGTAGCCGCAGCGTCGCGTTCATGGCATCCCTCGATCTCGAGGAGGGCAGGCTAGGGCAGGCGTCCAGCGACCGGACCGGGGACGTCCGGCGCCCATCGACAGGGTGGTTGTCCTCAGCTGGCGTCGGCCGCGCCGACCTCGTCGAGGGCCTGGAGCCACTCGTCCCAGAACGCCTTCCAGTGGTCGACGTCGCCGAACTCCGGCAGCTTGTGGTGCTGGACCGCCACCTTGGTGCGGCCGTCGGTGCGCGGGGTCAGGGCGATCTCGGCGACGCCGGGACCGAGGGCGAGGCGGACGTTCTTCGAGGTCGGCTTCGATCGGAGTTCGGTCGGCAACGCGGGGAACAGGTCGGTGCGTGCCTCGTCGTCGAGCAGCAGCGCGCGTAGCTGCTCAGCGTCGACGGCGACCGTCCGCGACCTCCCGGCGGTGAAGGTGCCGTCGGGCATCTGGTGGGGGAGGCGACGCCCGGTGATGCGCTCCCAGCCGACCGTGATCGTCTGGGCCCACCAGGCGTCGATGCTGTGCTCGTCGGTGATCCATGCCGCGATGGCGGCGTGGCCGTCCTCGTGGCCTGGCCACGCATCGATCAGGTCGCACCAAGCCTCCCATCCGCGGCCGGTGCGCTCGATCAGGATGGGGTCGCCCATCTCGGGTTCGGCCACCCACGTGCGCGTCCGCGGGGCCAGGTCATCCGCGGTCGCGTCGGCCTGGTCGATCAGGACGCGCCGTGCGGTCGAGTAGCGCTCGCCCGTCTTGGCCATGCGGGCACGGATGCGGCGCTTGAAGGATCCCTGTCGGGTCATCGGTCCAGCCTCTCGTGTCGGTCGAGCGCTCGCCGAGGGTTCCCGTGCCCTGTACGGATGGGAAGGAGTCCGGAGCATACGTCGATACGGTCGCAGCGATCCGACCGGAGGGGCTGCCGCCATGTGGCCGTTCATCGCCGGCATGGCACTCCTGCTCGTCCTGGTCCTCGCGTTGCGGTTCGTGGCGTCACGCAGCGAAGCCGAGGGGGACGACTACCTCGAGGACACCTACGGCTCGAACCGCCGGCCCTACGGGATCTACCTCTTCCCGCGGTACCTGCACCGCTTCACGCGCAAGGAACCCGAGGACGAAGGACCGTGACCACGGCTGGCTGTTCCC
>PWTE01000112.1 GCA_003563915.1 Nitriliruptoraceae bacterium | reverse complement strand
TGCTGCTCGGACGAGACCCGTTGCCTGCCGCCCTTGGTGGCGTCAGGCCCGGTCGCCCGTCCCCGCCGGATGGCCCTTGGTGGCCAGGCCGACGGCGCAGTGCATCACACGGGCTTGAAGAAGTGGAGCTGCCGGGAGTCGAACCCGGGTCCCGCGATCCCGTTGCTCGGGGCTCTACGTGCGTAGGTTCCGGATGAGCTCGGACACGGTGCTCCGGAACCAGGCAGCTTCCGTGTCCATACCACCCTTCAGGTGTTCCCCGGTGGCCAGGTGGTCACAACCTCCGGAGTGGAGCCTCGTCATGTCGATCCGACCCTCCTACGAGGCATCAGAGGCGGATCGGGGCGGTGTTTATGCCGCCATCACCAGCTCAGGAGTGTTGTCCTTGGCAGGTATTGGTTCCCGCGTGGGATTAACGAGGTCGCGCGAGCACCCTCGGCACGCTCCCCTGGCAGCGGCTCGACCACGGTCGAAACCGAGTCAGCCCCTGGTCTGGGTGTGCAACGACGCTGTGCAGTTCTCAAGGAGGGGCACGGTACGTGCCGGGCCTGACATGGTAACTCGGCAACCCGGATCACGCGAACCGCCTTCCCTCGTATCGGCTGTCAGCGGCGGCGCTTGAGGGCCCGCTCGATCTCACGCTTGGCATCGCGTTCCTTGGCCGTCTGGCGCTTGTCCGCGACGTTCTTGCCCCGCGCCAGGGCGAACTCGAGCTTGGCCCGCCCGTGCTTGAAGTACAGCCGGGTCGGTACCAGCGTCATGCCCTTCGCCGACACTGCACGCTCGATCTCCTGCAACTCGTGACGGTGCAGCAGCAGCTTGCGTGGCCGGGTCGGGTCGTGGTTGTTGCGGTTACCGAACGCGTACTCGGGGATGTGGGCCTGCATCAACCAGGCCTCACCGCGCTCGTCGACCTTCACCCAGGCTTCGGCCAGCGATCCCTTGCCGCCACGCAGCGACTTGACCTCGGTGCCCTGGAGCACGAGGCCGGCCTCGAAGCGGTCGTCGAGGTGGTAGTCGTGACGGGCGCGACGGTTGCTGACGATCAGCTTGGTGCCATCACCGCCCGTGGAACGCTTGGTCGCCATAGCTTGGGAGCGTAGCGACCACCTCGTGGACCCCGAGCCCTTCAGTGGTCAGCAGGCGATGTAGTTGCAGGGGTTCTTGCGTACCCCACCGTCGTAGAGCTCGAAGTGCAGGTGGGGCCCGTAGGACCGACCCGAGTTGCCGACCGCGCCGATCGTCTGTCCCGCACCGATCTGCTGCCCGTTGCCCACCGCCACCGTCGACTGGTGGGCGTAGACGGTCGCGAAACCGTCACCGTGGGCGATCACCACGTAGTTGCCGAACCCACCGCCACACGTCCACGAGTTCGTCGGGTGGCAGCCGCTCACCACCGTGATGACCGTGCCGCCCCGCGCTGCACGGATCGGTGTCCCCACGTCACCGCGCAGATCCACGCCGTAGTGGAAGCCGCCGAGGGATGGACGGGGCCCGAAGGGCGAGGTCACCGCACCGTCGACCGGCCGGGTCCAGCCACCGGAGCCACCACCCGACGACGGTGGCGCCTCCTCGGGAGCCTCACAGGCCTCGCTGATCGCCTCCTCGTCGTCGGATGCCTGGGCCTCAGCACACGCGTCGCTGGCTTCGCGCTCGCGCTGCTGCTCCTCGCGTCGGGCCTGCTCCTCGGCCTCGCGGCGCCGGCGCTCCTCCTCCTGCTGGCGTGCGATCGCCGCGATCTGGGCCTGGATCCGCGAGGACTCGGCCTCGAGCCCGGACAGGTGGCCCTCGAGCGACGCCCGGTCCTCGCGGAGCGCCTCGAGCGCCTGTGCGTGTTCGCGACGTTGCTCGGCGACGAGCGCCGTGAGCCGTTCCTGCTCCTCGAGGGCCCGCTCCACCTCCTCGGCAGCGGCCGCGGCGGCCGCGGTCTCGCGGTCCGCGTCGACCCGAAGCGCCTGCCCCTCTGCCCGCTGCGCCTCCACCTCGGCGAGCAGTTCCTCGACCGACAGGATCAGGTCACGGTCACCCGAGAGCACGTGCGCGACGTAGGTGTTGGAGTTCAGGAAGTCGGCCATGTCGACCGCGGTGGTCAAGGTGTCCGCGAAGGACACCTGACCGAACTTGAAGGCGGCACGGATGCGGTTGTCCAGACGCGCCTTCTTCTCGGCGTGCTCCCCTTCGAGCGCCCGGATGCGGTCCTGGACCTCCAGCAACCGCTCGCGCGCGTCCGCCGCCCGTTGCTCTGCCTCCTCGACCGCTGCACGGGCCCGTTCGAGCTCGGCCTCCAACCCGTCGAGATCGTCCTGCGCCGCGGCCATCTCGCTCTCGATCTGCGCGAGTTGCTCACGAGCCGTCCCCTCGCGAGCCCGGGCCTCCCGCAGTTCCTCCTGGGTGCGTTGTCGCTCCTCGGCGGTCCGGTCGAGGTCCTGGCGGAGCTCACCGGTCTGCGCCGAGGCGGTCACGGGCAACAGGCACAGCACGACCGCCAAGCTCATCAGCCGCAGGACTCGACGCAACAGACCCACCTCGACAGGTATCCCCGGCGTGGCCACACCGGGGCGCGCAGCGGACGCGGACGTCCACATACGCTAACACCGACCTCGTAAGGCAACAAGAGCCACACACGACTCAAGCGCACGTATCCGAAGCATCGACCCGCGAACCGCCCGCCTTGACCGTCTCGGGCGACCTCCTGCGGCAGGCTCCCACACCGCGGGTCGCCCCCAGGCGATCGGTCCGCGATCGGTCGGCGCTCAGGAGTCCTGGAAGAACCAGAGGGCGACGATCGACGAGATCGCCGCGATCCCGAACCCGGCCAACAACAGCGGCGGGCCGGCCGCGATGACCTCCTGCACCCCGATGAAGGGCATCAGCAGGACCTCACGCGACAGTCCCTCGGTGACCCGGGGAACCACCCCGTAGAGCAGGCCCCACGACACCAACGCACCCAGGATCCCGGTGATCACCGCCTCCATCAGGAACGGCAGCCGGATGTACCAGTTGCTGGCACCCACCAGCTTCATGATCGCCGTCTGCTCACGACGGGCGAAGGCCGACATCAGGATCGTGTTGCCGATCAGCAGCGCCGCAGCCGCCAGCTGGATCACGGCGACGGCCAGCGCCCCGTTGCGCACGATCCGGGTGAAGTTGAGGAACTGGGTCAGGATCTCACGCTGGTCGACGATGTCCTCGACCCCGGGGTAGGCCTCGAACTGCTGAGCGATGACCAGGAACTCGTCGGGGTCGACGAGACTGACCCGGAAGGAGGCGGGGAGGATGTCCGGCTCGACGATCTCGAGCAGGTTCGGCTGGTCCTTGAACAGCTCCGTGAACCGCTCGTACGCCTCGTCCTTGGACTCGAAGATCACCTCCTCGACGACCGGCTGCTCCTCGAGATCGCTCCGAAGGGTGTCCCGCTGCTCGTCGGTGATCGGCGGGCAGGTGGTCCCGTCACAGAGGAAGATCGACACCTCGACCTGGTCGACCCAGTCGTCGGTGGCCAGGTCGATCTGGTCACGCAGCAGCAGAGTGGCCCCGAGCAGGGTCAGCGACACGGTGATCGAAAGGATCACCGCGACCGTCATCAGCGGGTTGCGTCGGAGCCCCTTCCCGGACTCCTGGATGATGTAGCGCCAACGCGCGGACATCACTCCTCCTCGTCGGCCTGGTCGGCCTCGTCAGCAGCGGGGCGGCACCGTGGGGTGGTCCGCCGGGATCGGATCGGTCAGCCGGCGTAGCCGTACACGCCGCGGGACTGGTCTCGGACGACCGCACCGTTCTCGAGCTCGATCACGCGACGACGCATCGAGTCGACGATGTGCTGGTCGTGGGTCGCCATCACCACGGTGGCACCCGTGCGGTTGATGCGGTCCAGCAGCTTCATGATCCCGACCGAGGTGGAGGGATCGAGGTTGCCGGTCGGCTCGTCGCAGAGCAGGATCCGCGGGCTGTTCACGAACGCGCGCGCGACGGAGACCCGCTGCTGCTGCCCGCCGGACAGCTCGTGGGGCATCGCCTTCGCCTTGCCTTCGAGTCCGACGAGTTCGAGGACCTCCGGAACGCGCCGCTCGATCTCACGTCGGCCCTTGCCGATCACCTCGAGGGCGAAGGCCACGTTCTCGGCGACGGACTTGTTCGGCAGGAGCTTGAAGTCCTGGAAGACGTAGCCGATCTCCCGACGCAGGGCGGGGATCTTCCAGGAGCGCAGGGAGGTCAGGTCCTTCCCGGCGACCCAGATCTCCCCGGAGTCCGGCACCTGCTCGCGGGTCAGGAGCTTCATGAAGGTCGACTTGCCGGATCCGGAGGGCCCGACGATGAAGACGAACTCGCCCTTCGCGACCTCGAGCGACACATCATCGAGCGCGACGACCTCGTCGTCGGCGCCACGCTTGTAGGTCTTGGTGACGTTCTTGAGCTTGATCACGGCGGCTCGCTCGGTCGGGAGCAGGGCCCGGGAGGGAACAGGATGGCATCGCGGCCCATCGCGACGGCGGACCTCCGGACACCAACGGCGGAGGGTACCTCGTGGACCCGGACCCTCCGTGGAGGCGCGGTCCTGGCCGTACGGCCAGGGTGCTAGGTCGTCGGCGTCTCCGCCTCGGCGGCCTCACGGACCCGACGGCGCAGCTCCGCCTCGATCAGCTCGTCGAGGTCCCCGTCGAGCACCGCGGCGACGTTGCCGGTCTCGTGGTCGGAGCGCAGGTCCTTGACCATCTGGTACGGGTGCTGGACGTAGCTGCGGATCTGGGAGCCGAAGCCCACGTTCTGCACCCCACCGCGGAGCTCCTCGAGCTGGTCGGCGCGCTTCTGCCGCTCCAGCTCCGCGAGCTTGACCTTCAGCACCCGGATCGCTACGGCCTTGTTCTGGTGCTGGGACTTCTCGTTCTGGCAGCTGACCACGAGCCCCGTCGGCAGGTGGGTCACGCGCACCGCCGAGTCCGTCGTGTTGACGCTCTGCCCGCCCGGTCCGGAGGAGCGGTAGACATCGACGCGGATGTCCTCGTCGGGGAGATCGATCTCCTCGTCGACCTCGGGCAGCACCGGGACGACATCGACCAGCGCGAAGGAGGTCTGACGGCGCGACTGTGCGTCGAAGGGACTGATCCGCACCAGCCGGTGGACGCCGTGCTCGACGCTCAGGAAGCCGTAGGCATCGGGCCCCCGGACCTCGAAGGTGGTGGACTTCAGTCCGGCTTCCTCACCGTAGGACTGGTCGTAGACCTCGGTCTCGTAGCCGCGGTTCTCCGCCCACCGCAGGTACATCCGCTGCAGCATCTGGGCCCAGTCCATCGCGTCCACGCCGCCCTCGCCAGCGTGGATCGACACGATCGCATCGGCCTCGTCGTGCTCGCCGCCGAGCATGGTGACGACCTCCAGCCGGTCCAGCTCGGCACGCACCTCCTGGAGCCCGGCCGCGACCTCGGCTGCGGAGGAGGCGTCGTCCTCCTCCCCGGCCAGCTCGTCCAGCACCTCGAGGTCGTCGAGTCGGTCGGCCAGTCGATCGACGCGGGCGAGATCCTCCTCCACCCGCTTCAGCTCGGTCGTGATCTCGCGAGCGCGGTCCGTGTCGTTCCACAGGTCCGGCTCGGCCGCGATGGACTGCAGCTCCTCCAGGCGGTGGCGCTTGCCCTCGACGTCGAGATCCACGGCGAACTGGCCCAGGCGCTTGCGCTGGACGGCAAGATCGTCGGCGTGGCTGGTGGCCATGGGCGGTGCGCTCCTACAACAGTTGGTCGGCCGACGATGCTACCGCTGCGCGGGCGGTAGCCTCCGTCCCGGGAGGGGTGCGGGCACGGTGACCACCTGGAGCAGGGCGTGCGGCTCGTGCAAGCGAGACATCGGAGAGCGACACCGTGGATCGTGACACGCTGGTGATCGGCGCAGGTAGCTCCGGGCTGGCCGCGGCCAAGAACCTCGGGTTGGCGGGTTTCGAGGTCGACGTGGTCGAACGCGCCGACGATCTCGGGGGGAACTGGAACTTCGCGGCGGAGACGAGCCGGGTCTACGGATCGACCCACATGATCTCCTCCAAGCCGTTCACCCAGTACCCCGACTTCCCGATGCCCGATCGTGCGCCGGACTACCTGCACCACACCGACGTCCTGGCGTACCTACGCCGCTACGCCGACCACTTCGGGGTGTCCGACCGGATCGCCTTCGCCACGTCGGTCGAGCAACTCCGTCCGCTCGGCGAGGCCCGGGACAGCGGCTGGGAGGTCGCCTTGACCGGCCGGGACGGCGAGGAGACCCGCCACTACCGGCGTGTGGTGATCGCCAACGGTCACAACTGGTCGCCGAAGCTGCCCAGCTACCCCGGGCAGGACGACTTCACGGGCGAGATCATCCACTCCGCCGACTACAAGAGCGCCGAGCAGCTCGCCGGCAAGCGGGTCGTCGTGGTCGGCGCCGGCAACACCGGCTGCGACATCGCCGTCGAAGGGGCCCTGCGGGCGGACGCGACCTACCACTCCACCCGCCGGGGCTACTGGTACGCGCCGAAGTACGCGCTCGGCCGCCCCGCCGACCAGGTGTCGGACCTGATCTTCACCCTGGGTCTCCCGCTGCGGGCCACCCAGTGGCTGTTCGAGCAGACCGCCAAGCTGGTCGTCGGCCGCTACGAGCGCTTCGGGCTGCCGACCCCCGACCACCACTTCCTCGAGACCCACCCGATCGTCAACCAGACCCTGCTCTACCACATCGGCCACGGCGAGATCGCGCCCGTCCCCGACATCGCCCGCTTCGACGGCGAGGTGGTCGAGTTCACCGATGGCACCCGCGTCGCCGCGGACCTGGTCGTGTTCGCCACGGGGTACCTGATCCGCTTCCCGTTCCTGGACGACGACGCCCTGCCGTGGCAGGACGGACGGCCGCAGCTGTACCGCAACATCCTCCACCCGCACCGCGACGACCTGGCCGTCATCGGGCTGATCCAGCCCGACTCCGGCCAGTTCTGCCTCGTCCACTGGCAGACCGTGCTGCTCGCCCGCTACCTCCAGCTCGTCCGCGACAACCCCGCGGCGGCCGCCGTGTGGCGCCAACGCGCCGCCGACCGGCTGGACGAACGTTCGCAGGGTGGCCTGGCGCTGATCGACTCGACCCGCCACCTCATCGAGGTCGAGCACCTCGATTACATCCAGGATCTGGCCGCCGACATCGCCGCGCTCGATGCCCTGCTCCACGACGAGGCAACCCGCCACGAGGTGGTCGCGTGACGTGGCCGGTGCGTCGACGCCCCCGCGGCACGCGGATCCGACGCGGGCCGGTGGGCGCAGCCCGACGTCCGTACGAGCCGGTGCTCCGCCGGCGTGACTGGACCCTCCCACCTCCGGCATCGCGTCACCGGGAGCTGATCTCGGCGCTCCCGGACGAGCCGGTCGAGGGGCGTCCCCCGCTGCTGTTCGTCCACGGAGCCGCCATGGGGGCCTGGGCGTGGGAACGCTGGCTGCCGCAGGCGGCCGAGGCGGGGTGGGCCGCCCACGCCGTCAGCCTGCGCGGGCACGCCAAGAGCGACGCGCCCAGCCCACTGGCGCGCACGCCCCTGCGCTACTACGAGCACGACGTGCTGCAAGCGATCACCGAACTGCCCTCACCGCCGGTGCTGATCGGCCACTCGCTCGGCGGGCTGGTCGTCCAGCACGTCCTGGAGCGCTACCGGGCCGCTCCCGCCGGGGTGCTGGTGGGCCCGGTACCTCCCGCCCACGGCCTGGAGGTCCTCGGCGGGCTGGTGCGCCACGACCCGGCGGCCCTTGCCGCCGCGTTGGCCGGGCGCGAACCCCGGCCCCGCGCGGAGCTGCTCGTGGGGCGCGACACCGACCACGCGATCGCGCAGGGCTGGGCGGACCGGATGGGACGCGAATCCAGCGTGGCGGCGACCCAGGCGCTCGCGCCGCGCCGACCTCGAGACATCCGCGCACCCCTGCTGGTGATCGGTGGCGGCGACGACCGTGTCGTGCCGCCTCACGCGGTCTCCCGGACCGCCCGGACCTACGGCGTGCGGGCCCACCTGTTCCGTGGTCTCGGGCATCTGCTGATGCTCGAGGAGGACGGGGATGGCGCGCTGCGCTTCATGCTCCGGTGGCTCGAGGACACGCTGCACGCCACCGGACGACTCAGGGCTTCTGCCCCGTCGAACTGAGGATCACCTCGAAGCCCCACACCTCCGATCCGATCGCCGCTGGACCGCCGTGCGAACCCCCGCCACCGTGGCCCTCCCCCTCGCTCCGCGGGTGGGCACCGGCGTCACCGTGCGGGTGGCCACCCTCCGCTGAGGAGTCGGCTGCCTCGGCGTCCTGGCTGGCCTGGGCATGTCCGCGCTGGAAGGCGGCGCTGTCCATCCAGGCCTTGAACGACGCCTCGTCTCGCCACTTGGTGACGACGAGGTAGCGGTCGGTGCCCTCGGTTGGGCGCAACAGTTCGAAGGACTCGAAGCCGTCGACCTTGTCGACCTCGCCGGCACGGGCCGCGAAGCGCTCCTCGAGCACCTCGCCCTTGCCCTCTGGGACCTCCAGGACGTTGATCTTCACCACGGACATCTCGTTGCTCCGGTCTCATCGGGGTGGGGATGTCATCCTCAGCGAGGGTAGGGCGCACGCCGGAGTCCGCTCGTGCCCGACGGTGGCACTACCGTCATCGCGGTGACCACCATCCCTCTCCCTCAGCAACCTGCCGACCGACGACTGGCGCCATCGTGGTGACCCCGGTCGGCACCGCCGGACCACGACGTGCCCTGATCGTCGGCGCGTCGGTCACCATCGCCTGCTCGCTTCCGGTCTTCTTCACCGGCGCGATGGCGGTGCAGATCAGCGCGGAGCTCGGTTTCGGAGCGGTGGGCATCGGCGGTGCCGTCGCGACCTTCTTCGCCACGATGGCCCTGGTCTCGGTGCACCTGGGGCGGGTGGTGGACCGGCTGGGGGCCACGCTGTCGCTCCGGATCGCCGCGATCGGAGGCGGGATCGCGGCCCTGGGGATCGGACTGCTGGCCCGCAACTGGGCATCGCTGGTCGGTTGGCTGGTGCTCTCCGGACTGACCGCCGCTCTGGCTCAACCTGCGGCCAACCGGCTGCTGGTCAACCGGATCCGCCAGGCGCGGCTCGGGACCGCGTTCGGGATGAAGCAGTCGGCGCCGCCGACGGCCTCCATGCTGGCGGGCCTGGCGGTGCCCGCCGTCGCGCTCACGGTCGGGTGGCGGTGGGCCTACATCCTCGCGGCGGTGTGGGCCACGATGGCCGCCATCGCGGTCGGAGCACGCCCCACCGACGCAGCGACCCGCGCACCACGCACGTCCGGCGGTCGACCGGAGCCGCTGAAGGACCGGAGAACGTTGGCGGTGATGGTGGCGGGGTTCGGGATGGCGTTCATCGCGAGCTCAGCGACCCTGGCGTTCTACGTCGAAGCCGCGGTGAGCGTCGGCATGACCCAGCAGCTCGCAGGGATCGTCTTCGCTGCCGGCAGCCTGACGGCCGTCATCGCACGGTTGGTGCTGGGTGCTGCATCGGACCGGTACGCCTTCGGACCCCTGCGGGTGAGCGCGGTCCTGTTGCTGGGCGGCGCCATCGGGCTCGTGCTGCTCGCGACCGGCACCCCGGGGTTGATGGGCATCGGGGCGGTCATCGCGCTGACCGGCACGTGGGGGTTCCCCGGACTGTTCTGGTTCGCCCTGGTCAGCGCCTACGCCGAGGCACCAGGCCGCGCGACCGGCGCGATGGCACCAGCGGCGATCGGCGGCGTGGTCGGACCGGTCGGGTTCGGTGCGGTCGCGACGAACGTCGGCTACGGCATCGCGTGGACCATCGCCGCCCTGCTCGCGCTGGCCGCCGCGGTCGCACTGCTCGCGGCGAGCACCCGGCTCGGCGAGACGCTGGCCGACAGCTGAGGGTCGACCCGACCATCCGCGTCCAGCGGCGAGCGTCAAGCGCGATCCCCGACCCGGTTCTGCGGCTTCCCGGGGCTGCCTCAGCTCGCGAGGACCAGGTCACGGCGATCGTGGACCGCGACGGCGACGACCACCAGAGCGGTGGCGATCGCGGTGAGCACGACCAGCGGTGGCCAGGTCACCGGCTCGGCCGGCACCGTCGGGACGTGGGTGAAGGGTGACAGGTTGAGGACCGCCTGCGGCAGCTCGAACAGGGCTCCGAGTTGGCCGAACACGAAGCTGACCCCGAACCCGGTCCATCCGACCACCGCGGCGGTCCGGGGATGCACGGCCACGGCGAACACCAGGAGGCTCGCCAGCACGAGCCCGGCCGGTAGGTGCACCATCGCCCCGCCGAGCATCCCCTCGACCCCGGCCCGCCAGTCCCCCGTCACCAGGCCGTAGCCCACCGCGCCACCACCTCCGAGCAGCCCCAGCACGGTGGCGAGCCCGGCGCTGGCTACCAGCAGGTGGACCAGCAGCCAGCGGCGCCGCGAGACCGCCGTCGCCAACACCGCTTCGACACGGCCCTGGAGTTCCTCGGTCCGCACGCGGAGCAGGGCCTGGACGACGTAGCCCGAGGCGGCGATGGCCAGGAGCCCGGTGGTGAAGGCGAAGTACAGCTCCAGCAGACCGGCGTCAGCCGCCATGCCTTCGATCGCCGCGGTGAGGTCCTCGCTGAGCCCGAACAGCTCATCCGCGCTCTCACCCACGATGCCGAAGGCCACGCCGACCACGCCGAGCGCGGTCGCCCAGCCCAGGAGCGGGCCACGGTGCAGGCGCCACGCCAGCCCGAGCGTCGAGGCCAACCAGGGCGCCGCGCGCCGGGGTCCCGGGCGTGGCGGTACCAGACCGGCGCCGAGGTCGCGCCGCCCGACGAGGCTCATCGCGGCCGCGGCCAGGATCGTCGCGGCACCGCCCAGGAGGAGGAGCACGAACCAGCGCGGTTCCTCGAACGCACGGGCCTGCTGCCCCCAGCCGATCGGTGACACCCACGACGGCCAGGCGCTGACGACACTGACGCCGTCCTCACCGACGTCACCGAGCGCATCACCCACCGCCCGCAGGAGGAAGGCGACACCGATCACGGCCGCCGCCGAACCGTTCGCTGCCCGTGCGCTGGCTGCCACCTGGGCCGCGACCGCCGCCACCGCCGCGAACACCGCGCCGTTCCCGGCCAGCGTCGCACCGGCGAGCAGAGCGCCGACGAACGGCAGCTCCAGCGCCAGCAGGACGAGGGTGGCCGCCACGCCAGCCGCCAGTGTCGCCCCGACGGCGAGCGCCAGGGCCGCCGCGAGCCGGGCACGACGCCCGACGACCGCAGCGCCGATGAGCTCCGCCCGTCCGGTCTCCTCATCGTGCCGGGTGTGGCGCACCACCGCTTGGGCCCCCATGAGGCCGGTCACCACCGCGAGCAGCCAGTACCCCTCCATCAGCACCAGGGACCCGAGCTCGGTGCCCGCCGCAGGACCATCGAAGATGCGGGTGACGACGTTCGCGGCACTGAAGCTCGCGGCAGCGAACCGCTCCTCGACGGTGCCGTACAGGCCGACGACGCTGGCCCCGATCGCCGCCGTCAGACCCGCGATCACCACGATCCAGGTCGGCAGCAGCACCCGATCACGGCGCAGCGCGAGCCTGATCAGGCGCCCCGTTCCGGTGAGCGCGGTCATCGCCGGCTTCCCGCGGCAGGAACCGTCACGTCGTAGTGACGGAGGAACAGCTCCTCGAGCGTCGGGGGCGTGCAGGTGAGCGCCGTCACCCCGGCCCGGGACAGGCGCGCCAGCACGGTGTCGAGCTCGGCCGGCTCCACCTCGAAGCGGATGCGATCGCCCTCGGCGGACAGGCCGTGGACCCCGGGGAGCTGCGCGAGCCCCGGCACCGGCTGCACGGTCTGCACCTCGATCGTCGAGCGCGTCAGGTGACGCAGCTCGTCGAGGGTGCCCGTCTCGACGATGCGGCCATCGCGGATGATCGACACCCGGTCCCCCAACGCCTCGACCTCGGCGAGCACGTGGCTGGACAGCAGGACCGTGCGCCCGGCGTCACGCGCCTCCCGTACGACGTCGTTGAAGGTCTGGGTCATCAACGGATCGAGCCCACTGCTGGGCTCGTCGAGGAGGTAGAGCTCCACGTCGGAAGCGAACCCGGCGATCAGTGCGACCTTCTGGCGGTTGCCCTTGGAGTAGGTGCCGCAGCGCTTCGTGGGATCCAGCGAGAAGCGCTCGATCAGGTCCGCACGGCGACGCTCGTCCAACCCGCCGCGCAGCGCTCCGAACAGATCGATCGCCTCGCCGCCGGAGAGGTTCGGCCAGAGGTGCACGTCACCCGGCACGTACGCGAGGCGCCGGTGCAGGTCGACCGCGTCGCGCCACGGGTCGCCACCCAACAGCCGCACCTCTCCCGCATCGCGTCGGAGCAGCCCGAGCAGGATGCGCATGGTGGTCGACTTGCCCGCCCCGTTGGGGCCGAGGAAGCCGTGCACCTCGCCGGGAGACACCTGGAGATCCACACCGTCGAGGGCGCGGGTCGCCCCGAAGGTCTTGACCAGCCCGGCGGTCCGGATCACGTCGGTCACAGCGATCGCCTCCTCGAGGTGGCACCCGTGCGTGCGCGCAAGTCACTCCCAACTGCAAGTGACTATCTCACACCCTGCCCGCAGATGGAAGTCACTGTCATATGATGGTCGCTGTCCGCACGTCGGCTACGCTCCTGCGCATGAGCACGGGTCCCCTGCCGACGCTGCCGCTGCGCGAACGCAAGCGGCTACGTGCCATGCGCAACATCCAGTCCGTCGCCCTGGAGCTGTTCGATCGCGAGGGCTTCGACACGGTCACGGTCGAACGGATCGCCGAACTCGCCGAGGTGTCCCCGAGCTCGATCTACCGCTGGTTCGGCACCAAGGAACAGCTGATCATCTGGGACGAGTACGACCCCGCGTCCCTGGTGGCGTTCCAGGAACGCCTGGCTGACACCGAGCCGCTGGAAGCCCTCCGCGAGGTCGTCAGCCTGACGATGGGCGCGGCCTTCGACGACGATGCCGAGCGCATCAAGCTGCGGCTCCGACTGGCCTTCACGAACCCGAGCGTCGAGGCCGCGTCGATCCTGCAGACCCACGAGATGGCTCAATTGATCGCCGGCATCATCGCCTCCTACCGGGACAGCGACCCGAGCGATCTCGACATCCAGGTCGCCGCCCATGGGTTCGTCGGCGCGCTGCTCGGCGCGCTCCGCCACTGGTACGCCTCGGACTTCACCACGCCGATCGAGGACATCATCGAACGGCCGCTGGCGGTGATCGAACAGGGCGCTGGCCTCCCCTGATCGGTGCCGCGCGGTCCGGGAGCCTGACCCCTACCAGCCGAGGGAACCGGGGCCGCCCTTGAAGGGGCCCACGACCCGCGAGGTGACCCAGGAGCCGTAGAAGTCGCCCTCGACCGGACGGACCACCTCGCCGTCGACGAGGCAGCGGTCCACACGCTCCGGGTAGAACGCGATCGCACCGGTGAGCCCCTCGTAGCCGCGCGTCGGCGCGGCGTACCACCAGCAGGCATCACGCGAACGCTGGCCACCGACGACGAGGTCGGCGTAGGTGGCCGCGCCCTTGAACTCGCAGAAGGTCCGGCGTGCCGTGGCTTGCAGCAGGTCGGTGCGGACGTCGGCGAACGGCAGGTAGTAGACGGGCGGATGTGAGGTCTCCAGCACGCGCATCGCGCGACGACTCTCCGCCACGGTCTCACCGGCGAACTCGACCACGACCAGTTCATCGGTCGCATCGACGGCCGGCGGCCTGGGGTAGTCCCACACCGACTCCTGGCCGGGACCTGGGACCTCGGGCTTGGGGCGGGTGAACATGGCCACTCCTCTCGCCGAGAGGTGTTCGGAGCTGGGTGCCCGCCTGGGTTCCCGCAGTACCGCGTCGTCCGCCTACCCTCCCTGGTCCCTGCCCTGACCGGTCCGAACGTGACGAGGCGGCGCCGTGGCTCGCATCCCCGACAAGCACGAGCACCAGCGACGGTTCATGGAGCTCGATCTGAAGGAGCGCCGCGCGATCGCCCGTGCGGTCAACCGTGGGCGGGCGGTGGAGAAGCGGTCCCACGCCGTGTTCGCGGTCGGGGTGGCCCGTCGACAACAGCGGTTCTGGCGGTACGCCTGGCTGCTCGGACCCCTGATCGGGCTGGTCCAGATCCCCTTCGTCGAGCTCGAGGCCGCGCTGTTCAACCTCGTGCTCGGAACCGTGATCCTCGGGGCGATGTCCGCCTACTGGCTGTGGCGGGCCCGCCAGGCCGAAGCGGCGAACCTGGCCATCGTCGAGGGACGTCGTGGGAGCAGCGCGAGCGGGGACCGGAGCAAGGCCGCCCCCAGTGGACACATCCCCGGTGAGCGGCGGCCATCCGCCACCTCCGTCGACGATGACGGCGAGGACACCGACGAACCGCCGCTGGGGCCGCTGGGCCGTCCCGTCAAGCCACCGAAGCCACGCCGCAAGAAGCGCCGCTGACCCTCGGCCCAGCGCGGCGCAGGCCGGTGCAGCTCAGGCGGAGCGGACGCCGTCGACGACCTCGCGGGCTGTCGCCGCGACGTTCTCGGCGGTGAAGCCGAACTCCTCGAACAGCCGCTCGGCTGGCGCCGATGCGCCGAAGCGCTCCATCCCGATGACCGCACCGTGGTCGCCGACCCAGCGCTCCCAGCCGAAGGGCACCGCTGCCTCGACCGCCACCCGCGCGGGCACCTGCGGCGGCAGGACCGATGTGCGGTAGTCGACGTCCTGGGCCGAGAACCGCTCCCACGACGGCATCGACACGACCCGGGCACCGATCCCGTCGTCCGCCAGCAGGTCAGCTGCCTCGAGGCAGTGCTGGACCTCGGAGCCGGTGCCGATCAGCACGACGTCGGGGGTCCCGTCCACGTCGCGCAGCACGTAGGCGCCCCGGGAGACCGCACCGACGGGTCGCTCCCCCAGATCCGGCAGCCCCTGCCGGGTGAGCGCCAGCACCGACGGCCCGTCGGACTCGAGCGCGACCTGCCAGGCAGCGACCGTCTCGGCACCGTCGGCCGGGCGCAGGACCGTCAGACCGGGGATCGCGCGTAGCGACGGCAGGTGCTCGATCGGCTGGTGGGTCGGGCCGTCCTCGCCCAGTCCGATCGAGTCGTGGGTCATGACGTACACGACCTTCTGGCGCATGAGCGCGGCCAACCGGATCGCCGGACGGCAGTAGTCGGTGAAGATCAGGAACGACGCGACGTACGGGAGCACGCCGCCGTGCAACGCCATGCCGTTGGCCATCGACGCCATCGCGTGCTCACGGACCCCGAACCGCAGGTTGCGACCCGACCGGTCGTCGGCCGAGAAGTCCCCACCACCGTCGACGTCCGTGTTGTTGGACGACGCGAGGTCCGCCGAGCCGCCCAAGAGCTCTGGCAGCGCTGACGCGAGCGCCTGGATCACCTTGCCGGAGTGCTTGCGGGTGGCGTCCTTGCCCGCCAGGGCCGGTAACGCGTCGGTCCATCCGGCCGGCAGCTCGCCACGGACGACCCGCCGTTCGAACTCCTCGGCCAGGTCCGGGTGCGCGTCACGGTACGCATCGAACCGGGCCTGCCACGTGGTGCGCTGCTCGTTGCCCCGTTCACGGGCGTCGAGGTGGTCGCGCACCTCCAGGGGTACGTGGAACGGCTCCTCGTACGGCCAGTCGAGCGCCGCCTTGGTCGCGGCCACCTCGTCGTCCCCGAGGGGAGCGCCGTGAGCGGCGGAGGATCCGGCCTTGTTCGGTGAGCCGTAGCCGATGACCGTCCGCACGGCGATGAGCGACGGCCGCGGATCGGCGTCGGCGGCCTTGATCGCGCTGCGGATCGCGTCCAGGTCGTTGGCGTCCTCGACCCGTTGGGTGTGCCAGCCGTAGGCGTCGTACCGGACGAGGACGTCCTCGCTGAAGGCCAGGTCGGTGCTGCCGTCGATCGTGATCTGGTTGTCGTCGTAGAGGTAGGTCACGCGTCCGAGCTGCAGGTGACCGGCCAGCGACGAGGCCTCGGAGGCGACACCTTCCATGAGGTCGCCGTCGGAGACGATCCCGTAGATCCGGTGGTCGACGATGTCGTGACCCGGGCGGTTGAACTCGGCGGCCAGCCGCTCGGCCGCCAACGCCATCCCGATCCCGTTCGCGACCCCCTGGCCCAGAGGGCCGGTGGTGGTCTCGACCCCGGGGAGCTCGAAGCTCTCCGGGTGCCCGGCGGTGGGCGAGCCCCACTGGCGGAACGCACGGATCTCGTCCAGGGTGGGGCGCTCGTAGCCGGTCAGGTGCAGCGCCGCATAGAGCAGCATCGACCCGTGCCCGGCAGACAGCACGAACCGGTCCCGCCCGACCCAGTCGGGCGCGGCGGGGTCGTGGCGCATCGTCTCACGGAACAGTACGTACGCCAGGGGGGCGCACCCCATCGGCATGCCCGGATGGCCCGAGTTGGCCTGCTGGACCGCGTCCATCGCCAGGGTGCGGATCGTGGTGATGGACAGCTGGGACGGATCGGCGTTCATGGATGCTCCCGGGAAGGCCAGCGACGAGACGTGCCGCGGCCGATGCTAGTCCCGCCACTGCCTCGGTCCATCCGCACGGACCATCCGTGGAAGGCGCACCTGGGTGCAGGTCCACACCGGATCCAGCCGTATGCTCGTCCGATCCGCCGGGAGGGACGCCGTGCCACCACTGCCACAGCGCATCACGTTCCGTCTCGCGATCCGGAACCGTCGCGGGATGCTGGGGCAGGTCACCACGGCCATCAGTGACGTCGGTGCGTCGGTCCAGGCCATCCAGCGGACCGGGGCGCAGCGGCACGTGATCTTCCGCGACGTCAGCATCGACGTGCGCGACGAGGCCCACGGCGACGAGGTCGCGATCGCCCTGTCGGAGATCGACGGCGTGGAACTGCTCGCGATCAGCGACGACGTCCTGGCGAACCACGAGGGCGGGAAGATCCGCGTGGAGACGACCCGCGAGGTCATGAACGCCGCGGATCTGGCACTCGTCTACACGCCGGGGGTCGCGAAGGTCTGTCGGATGATCGCCGAGGACCCGACCGTCGCCTACCGCTTCACGATCCGGTCGAACTCGGTCGCGGTCGTGACCGACGGCTCGGCGGTGCTCGGCCTCGGAGACATCGGTCCGCTCGCCTCACTGCCCGTGATGGAGGGCAAGGCGATGCTGTTCAAGTCCTTCGGAGGTGTCGACGCCTACCCGATCCTGGTCGACGAGCAGGACCCGGACGTCTTCGTCGACACCGTGGCGCGGATCGCCAGCGGTTTCGGTGGCATCAACCTCGAGGACATCGCTGCCCCGCGCTGTTTCGAGATCGAGGGCAAGCTGCGCCAGCGGCTGGACATCCCCGTCTTCCATGACGATCAGCACGGCACCGCGATCGTGGTGCTCGCCGCCCTGATGAACGCCGCCAGGGTCGTCGACCGCGAACTGGGTTCCCTCAAGGTCGTGGTGCAGGGCATCGGTGCCGCCGGGGTCGCCATCATCGAACTGCTCCAGGCCGCGGGGATCGGGGACATCGTCCCCGTCGACATCGACGGCATCGTCGAGCCACGCCGGGGCCCGGGACTCGATCCGATCCGCCGCCGCATCGCGAAACGGACGAACCCCCGCGAACTGTCCGGCAGCGCCGAGGTGGCCCTGCGAGGGGCGGACGTGTTCATCGGCGTGTCGGGTCCGGACTCGCTACCCCTCGAGTGGGTGCAGACCATGTCCGAGGACCGCATCGTGTTCGCGATGGCGAACCCGACGCCGGAGATCCACCCCGACGTCGCAGGGGCACACGTGCGCGTGATGGCGACGGGCCGGTCGGACTTCCCGAACCAGATCAACAACGTGCTCGCCTTCCCCGGGATCTTCCGCGGCCTGCTGGACTGTGCCGCCACCAAGATCACCGACGAGATGAAGATCGCCGCCGCCGAGGGCATCGCCTCGATCGTCGGCGACGACCTCGCCCCGGACTACGTGATCCCCTCGCCCTTCGACCGGTCGGTGGTCCCCGTGGTCGCCCAAGCGGTCGCCGACCGGGCGCGCGAGCAGGGCCACGTCCGGCCGGGATCGGCCGGGTCCCTGGAGTCCGAATCGGAGGCCGCGATGCAGACCGCGGCACGGCGGGCGATCCAGCGCGCGGTCGCTCGCCGGTTCAGCGAGGATGCCGACGACTGACCCTCGGGAACGGTCAGGCGGGTTCGTCACCGACCGCGGGAGAACCGTCCGACACCCCGGGCTTGCCTCGCAGTTCCTCGAGGATCTCGCGGAGCAGGACGACGTCAGCCGGATCTGGCTCCGGCGGGGCCTCCTCCTCGGCCGCCTTGCGCTGCATCGCGTTGTAGCCCTTGACGATGAAGAACAGCGCCAACGCGATGAACAGGAAGGTGACCAGTGCCGTGATCACCGCACCCACCGAGCCGACCGGCACCCCGTCGGCGTCGACACCGCCGAAGGTGAGGATCAGATCGAAGTTGGGCTCCCCGAACAGCAGCCCGATCGTCGGCATGATCACCCGGTCGACCAGCGCGTTGACGACGCCGGTGACCGCGACCCCCATGACGAACCCGACGGCCAGGTCGATGAAGCTGCCGCGGTTGATGAACTCCCGGAACTCAGCGATCACGTCCGTTCCTCCGGCACGTAGGGTCGGGCGTCGGCCCGCACGCCCCGTGGCCGGAGCGTGGCGTCACGCTAGCCCGGATCGTGCCGGCGGGGAGGGCCGCCGAGGGGACGGGCGCCCCCGCGTGGGCGCATCAGCGCTCGAGGCTCGCGAGCCAGCCCCGAAGGTCGTCGCGCAGCGTCGCGATCGTCGCGGCTTCGGACGCTGCCTGCCCCGTCGGGGAAGCGGCGCGGCTCACCCTGAGCGAGTGGTCACCGCCCTCCACCACCTCGAGCGTGGCTCGGCGGGGGAGTTTGCGGATGTGGGTACGGAGCAGCTCCAGGTCGCAGAAGGCATCCCGATCACCCTGGAGGAACAACGTCGGGACCTGCACGTCAGGCCAGTGGTCCACCCGCAGGCGGTCGAGCTTGCCCGGCGGGTGCAGGGGGTAGCCGTAGAACAGCAGTCCGACCGCTTCCTGCCCGGTCGCGACCAGCATCGATGCGACCCGACCGCCGTAGGACTTGCCGCCGAGCACCCATGGCCGGGCGTCGCCGACGGCTTCACGCGCCGACGCCAGGACGGCGAGGTACCCGGGCACCGACGTCTCGGCCCGCGGGGCGCGGCGGCCAGCTTCGCGGTACGGCAGGTTCGCGCGGACGACGGTGCAGCCGAGGTCGGCGAGCAGCTCGGCGAGGGCCACCAGCCCATCACCGTCCAGATCGCCCCCCGCGCCCGGCGCGAGGAGGACGGAACGGCCCTTGCGCCGGGTCTTGCGGGTCGACGGATGGAGCGCCGCCGTGACCGCGTCCACGGGGCTCTCGGAGACAGGCAGCGACAACCGCTGGACGCTCACGACCACCTCGGAGTTGCTGGGAGACTCGGTCCTGGACCTGGACGGAACCGACGTGACATACGGACCCTGACGACCCAGGGAGGCCGACCGTGAGCCCGACGACAGGCAGGTTGATCCACCACCGTACCGCCCCAAGCCTGCGCGGCCCACCGGGGCGGAGGATGACACCACGGTGGGCCGCGAGGAACCGTCGTCTCGTCGGACGACGGTGCTGGGCCACCCGAGAGGGAGCGGTGACCCAGCAGGGTGATCTCACGCGCGTTCGCGCGTTACGACCACGACCGGGCAGGGGCTGTGTGCGACCGCCTGCTGGCTGACCGAACCGAGCAGCAGGCCCCGGAACCCTCCGAGCCCACGGGCACCGACGACGAGCAGGTCCGCGCCCTCGGCGGTCTGGGTCAACACGCTGGCGGCGCCACCCGCACGGGTGGTGAGCGTCACCGGCACGTCTCCAGGGCCACCGACGGCCTTCAGGGCGTCCTCGAGGACGCTGGAGGCCGCCGCGCGCAGCTCGGCGTCATCGGGCAGCGTGACGATCATCGGCAGCGCGGTGAGTTCGGGGGTCGGGTAGGCGTGCACGAGCTCGACCTCGGCGTCGCGGAGGCGAGCCTCCTCGAGCGCCCAAGCCAGCGCCCGCTCCGCGTCTGGGGACGTGTCGATACCGACGACGATGCGGCCCATGATGTCCTCCTCGCAGCAGCCCCCGGCTCTCCGTCCGGGGATCCGGACTCGACGGTGCCTGCTCAGCGCAACCGCAGGTAGGGAGCGAAGGCCCGGAAGCGAGGGCCGAACGGCCAGGGACGTTTATGCTGCTCCCGGACGCCGAGCGACGGCGTCCGGCGAGGTGGAGCGATGCGTTACCCGACCCGGCTGCTCACCGAGGGTGAGGAGATCGTCGACGAGTTCCGCCCGCACTGGAAGGTGCTGCTCCCCGCCATCGGGTGGGCGATGCTGCTGGCCGCACTGGCCGGGGTCGCGTTCGCCGCGTTGGACCAACCGTGGGGGTGGGTCGCGCTGGGGGTCGGTGCCCTGATCTGGCTGACCCTGTCGCTGCGGTCGCTGATCGACTGGTACTTCACCAACTACGTCCTCACCAGCGAACGCATCATCGTGCGCCAGGGCATGATCGCCCGCACGGGGGTGGAGATCCCCCTGGAGAACGTGACCAACGTGCTGTTCTCCCAGACGGTCCTCGAACGGCTCCTGCGCTACGGCGACGTGACCCTGGAGTCGGCCGGCACCCAGGGCCGCAGCAAGCTCGACGACATCCCCGATCCCGAGGGGTTCCAGTCGGAGGTCTACGCCGCCAGGGAACTGCGTACCTCCCACGTCAGGGGCGGCGGCGCTGCCGGGTCGGTCCGCGATCTGGTGGCCCAACTGGAGGCCCTGGCTGACCTGCGCGAACGCGGCCACCTCAGCGACGAGGAGTTCGAGGCGAAGAAGGCACGACTGCTGCGCGAAGCTGCGAACGAGTGATCCGGCTGGGCACGTGCCGGTCGGCCCTTCCAGGTCGGGACCTCCCGCCCTGCCCGAGGCGATCGGCGACGGCAACGCTCGTCGTGCCCCCGTCAGGAGGACGACACCATGCGAGCCACCGACACGATCGGCGAGATGGTCGGCGACCCGGTCGCCACGATCCGCCCCACCGCCACGTTGCACGAGGCTGCCGAGATCCTGGCCGCCGATGACGTAGGTCTGCTCGTGGTCGTCGACCCCGCCGGGGTCCGCGGGGTCATCTCCGAACGCGACATCGTCCTCGCCGTCGCGGATGGGTACGACCTGCAGCAGGAACGCGTCCGTGACAGCGCGTCGACCGATGTGCTGAAGATCGAGGAGTCCGCAACCGTGCGTGAGGCTGCGGTCGCGATGACCGAGGCGGGGATCCGCCACCTGGCCGTCGCACGCAACGGCGTCGTGACCGGTGTCGTGTCGATCCGGGACGTGGTCGCCGCCCTGCTCGAGGACGTGCCGGCCGGGTCCAGCTGACTCACCCGTACTCGACCGGCTCCGAGGTGCGCAGCTCCTCGGAGCCGGCCGGCGTGCGTCCGGTCCGCCGGTCCCACCGGTCCCACAGCGCGAGCAGGCTCGGAAGCACGAGCACCGCGGCCGCCAGGGAGTAGGCGATCGCATAGGCGATGACGAACCCCAACTGCGAGAAGGGCACCAGCGTCGAGGTGGTGAGGATCCCGAACCCGATCGCGGTCGTCAGCGCCGAGCCTGCGAGCGCCCCTCCGGTCCGGGTCATGGTCCGTTGCAGGGGGGTGCCGTCGTCCTGGCGTTCCCGTTCCTCGAGGAACCGCGAGGTCACGTGGATCGTGAAAGGCACCCCGATACCGATCGACAGCGCCGCCAGGGTGGCGGTGACGGGGTTCAGGGGGATGCCGGTGACCGCCATCGTGCCGAAGGTCATCGCCAGCACCAGACCGACCGGCAGAACGGTGATGACCCCGACCAGGGGACGTCGGCGACTCAGCGTGTAGTGCACGACCAGAAGCGCCATCGCCGCACCGAGCGCGATGAGCAGGGACAGGATCTGGGTGTCCTCGATCCGCTCACCCTGTCGGGCCTGCACGATCTCCCGCGAGGTTGGGACCGCGTCGACCCCGACCTCCGCCAGGGGCACGAAGGCCTCCGACAGCTCGGCCTCCAAACCCGCGGCGCGGGACTGTCCTGCGCTCGTACGCAGGTCAGCACGCGCGATGAACCCGTCTGCATCGGCTGCGAGGACGTCCTGTGCGGCCTCGACCTCGTCGAGGAGCAGCTCGTAGAGCGCCGCGACATCCGCGTCATCACGCACCGTCAGGTCCTCCTCGACGCCCAGCTGGGCCAGCCGTGGCGCCAGTTCCTCGTCGCCGAGCGCCTGCCCGAGCACGGTGACGAGCGTGGTCCCGGCCGCGGCGCCACCGATGGTCTCGACGTCGTCGATCTCGGCGGCCTGCTCCAGGGCTTCGACGTGGGCGTTGTGCGCGTCCACGGTGGCTACGGCACCGGTCAGCAGCACCTGCGTCGACTCCTCGAACCCGCCGTTGAACCCCTCGGACAGGGTCTCGAAGACCTCGAGCAGGGGCTCGTCCTGCGGCACGAAGTCGGTGAGGTTGAACTCGCTGTCCAACTGGGTGAAGCCGTAGCCGCCGGCGACGGTCACGAGGACGGCGACCAGCAGGGTCGGGATCGGCGCGCGCTCGGCCAACCAGGCGCTGCGACCCGCCAGCTGCGGCAGCCGCCGGGAGGTCTGGGTCTGCAACGCGTCGCTGGGCAGCCGACCGACCCGCTCCGCGCGGCGGTCGAGCATGAGCCGGATGGCCGGGAGGAAGGTCAGGGTCAGGAAGAAGGCCGCGGCGATCCCGACGGCCGCCAGGACCCCGAGCGTGGCCAGGAAGGACACCGGGCTGGCGAGGTTGGTCAGGAACCCGATGGCCGTGGCGGCCGTGACGAGCAGCAGCGTGAAGCCGACGGTCCTGATGGAGGTGGTCAACCCGGTCGCCGGGTCCGCGCCAGCCCCCACCTCCGCGCGGTAGCGGGCCAACAGGTGGATCGCGAAGTCCACCCCCAGCCCGACGATCAGGATGGGCACGATCTGGGTCTGTGGCGAGAAGTAGTCGATCAGATCGGCGTAGTCGGGCCCGAGCAGGACCCCGATCCCCTGCATCCAGACGACCGCCATGACGATCACGGCCAGGGTGAGGCCGACGTCGGCGGCCGTGCGCCGACCGACCCGCAGGCGCTGGCCTGCCGTCGGGTTGACCCAGTACACGAGGCCGAGGACGGCGAGGATGATCAGGAGCGCCGTGCCGAAGAGCCGGCCGACCTCAGGGCCGACGTCACCAGCGGTCAGGAGCAGCCCGAAGCTGAAGGGGTCGACCTGCAGTTCGTCGGCAACCTCGACGCCCGAGATCACCTGGGCGAGTTCGCGCTGGCGGTCGGTGACCTGCTCGTCGTCCAGACCGTCGGTGTCCTGGAACACCAGGAGCAGCCCCGCGGTCGGCGGGTCACCCTCCCCGACCAGCGCGTCGATCTGGCCGGCGACCTGCGGTGGGAGCATCGCGAGGGCCTGGTCCTGGAGTTCACCCACCTCGTCGTCCGACAACTCGGCAGGGTCGAGACCGGCCATCGCGGCGGTCTGCTGCGCGCCGGACAGGAAGCTGAGGATGGCTGGCTGCTGACCGCGGTCGATCAGCGTGTCGGCCTGATCGCTGTCGCGGATGGCCTGCTCGAGGTCGATGGTGGCCCGCAACGCGGCCGCCGACCGGATGTCCTCCTCCGCCTGGATCACGACCTGGAGCACCGCCTGACGGTCCCCGAACCGCTCGTCGACCGTCTCCAGGGCGCGGGTGAGCTCGTTCTCGTCCGCAGTGACGTCCTGCTCGTTGACCGCCTGCGTGGAGACGGCAGCGAACACCCCGGTGAGAGCCAGGGCAGCCAGCAGCACGAGGACCGGTCGCCGTACCAGGACGCCAGCCAGAGCAGCGAACAGACGAGGCATCGGGGAACTCCACTGGTTGCAGGGGACACCGTGGGCTGTTCGGAACCGGTTACACTCTGTATCGCTCCGGACGATCCGTCCTGCTTCGGTGCCCCGAACGCACGGGATGGATCAACCGGAACCACAGAGGTCGAGGATCGCGTGCGAGGCAGCTGGCAACGGACCCTGGCGCAGCACCGCGACTCCACGCGCGGTCGCATCCTGCTCGCGGCGATCGCCCTGATGTCCGAGGAGGGCATGGCGGCGGCGTCGATGTCCGCCATCGCGGAGCGCGCGGAGGTGTCCCGTCCGACCCTCTACCGGCACTTCCCCGACATCGACCACATCATGGCCGCGGTCATCGAGGAGCAGTTCGCCGACTTCCGCGCCAGCCTGGAAGCGGGGATGGACCCGAGCTGGTCCGCGCTCGAGCAGCTGCGCTACCTCGTCGTGGCCCACGTGCGCCAGTACGCATCCGAACCCTCAAGTCTCAGCGAGTCGGCGATGGAGACCGGCCTGTCACCGACCGTGCGGGAGGTCCTGGAACGCGAGCTACGTGACCACCACCGTCGTCTCGTCGCGATCCTCCGGGCAGGGGCCGAGGAGGGGTCGTTGCGTGCGGATCTCGATCCGGACCTGCATGGCGAGTTGCTGCAGCACCTGCTCGGAGGCCTGCGCATGACCGTGCACCGTCGCGACCTCGACCTCGACCTGCTGGCCGAGCAGGTCAGTGACCTGGTCCTGACCGGGCTCGATGCCCACGATCGGGTTCGCGCGACCGACCAACGCCACAACCTCGCCGACCTTGACACGGACCCCGACACTGCGACGTAGGCTGCCTCCCAGCGGAACAGAGAGGCATGACGGTGACGCCACGCAGTCGCAAGGTGCTGGGCATCGTTCTCGCGGGAGGGGAGGGCAAACGCCTCTGGCCGCTCACGCGGGATCGGGCCAAACCCGCGGTGCCCTTCGGAGGCAACTACCGGTTGATCGACTTCGCCCTGTCGAACCTGGTCAACTCGGGCTACCTCAAGATCGTGGTGCTCACGCAGTACAAGAGCCACAGCCTGGACACCCACCTCTCCAAGACCTGGCGGATGTCGCCGCTGCTCGGCAACTACGTCGCACCGGTGCCCGCGCAGATGCGCACCGGCAAGGACTGGTTCCAGGGGTCGGCGGACGCCATCTACCAGAACCTGAACCTGATCCGCGACGAGCAGCCCGACTACATCTGCGTCTTCGGTGCCGACAACCTCTACCGCATGGACGCGAGCCAGATGATGGAGAGGCACATCGCGTCCGGCGCAGCCGCGACGGTCGCCGGACTGCGGGTGCCGATCGAGCAGGCCCCGTCGTTCGGCGTGATCGATGCCGGCGAGGACGGACACATCACGCGGTTCCGCGAGAAGCCGACCGATGCCGTCGGGCTCGCCGACGATCCCTCCCAGGTCTACGCCTCGATGGGCAACTACGTGTTCACCACCGAGGCCCTCGTCGAGGCGGTCGTACGTGACCACCAGGACGACGCCAGCAGCCACGACATGGGTGGCAACATCATCACCAACCTGGTGGAGCGCGGCGAGACCGCCGTCTACGACTTCACCCGGGACAACCACATCCCTGGCGAGACGGACCGCGACCACGGGTACTGGCGTGACGTCGGGACGGTCGACGCCTACTTCGACGCCCACATGGACCTGATCTCGGTCCACCCCATCTTCAACCTCTACAACCGGGACTGGCCGATCTACTCGTGGCACGACCCGCTGCCGCCCGCCAAGTTCGTGTTCGACATGGAGGACCGCCGAGGCATGGCGGTGGACTCGATGGTGTGCGCCGGGGTCGTCGTCTCGGGCGGGACGGTCCGTCGTTCCGTGGTGTCGCCACGTTCGACGATCCACTCGGGAGCCCTGGTCGAGGATGCCGTCCTCCTCCACGGGGCGGACGTGGGCCGCGGTGCCGTGGTCCGCCGAGCGATCGTGGACAAGCACGTCCGCATCCCTCGCGGTGTCCAGATCGGCGTCGACCCGGAGGAGGACCGTCGGCGCTTCCACGTCTCCGACGACGGGATCGTCGTGATCGGCAAGGGCGACGAGGTGCCACCCCCCGACGATGCAGGAGCCTCGACATGACACGGCCACGGGTCGGACTGCTGACCAAGGAGTACCCCCCGGAGGTCTACGGAGGAGCCGGTGTCCACGTCGCGGAGTTGGCGCGGGAGCTGGCGGACCTCGTGGACCTCGAGGTGCACTGCTTCGGGGCCGACCGCGACGACCCGCTGGTCGCCGCGTCGTACGGGACGTGGGACGCGCTGGCGGGTGACGCCCCCTACCTCGCCGCCCTCCGGACCGTGGCCACGGACCTGGCGATCGTGGACGGGGTCGCCGGCGTGGACCTGGTGCACAGCCATACCTGGTACGCGAACCTGGCCGGCCACCTGTCGGCCCTGGTCCACGACGTCCCCCACGTCGTGACGACCCATAGCCTGGAACCGCTGCGCCCATGGAAGCGCGAGCAGCTCGGGGGCGGGTACGCGCTGTCGAGCTTCTGCGAGCGCACCGCCCTCGAA
Organism: Nitriliruptoraceae bacterium; assembly: GCA_003563915.1. Lineage (GTDB taxonomy): Bacteria > Actinomycetota > Nitriliruptoria > Nitriliruptorales > Nitriliruptoraceae > CSSed11-175R1. Next base: position 1,926 of record PWTE01000112.1, on the reverse strand, counting down.
GGCGCCGACGCCATCATCGCGGTGTCCGAGGGGATGAAGGCCGACGTACTTGCCAGCTACCCGGCCGTGGACCCCGACCGCATCCGCGTGATCCACAACGGCGTCGACCCCGACGGCTGGCATCCCGTCGCTGAGACGCAGGTCCCGGAGACGCAGGGCATCGATCTGTCCCGCCCGTACGCGGTGTTCGTGGGCCGCATCACCCGCCAGAAGGGCGTCGTACACCTGTTGGACGCCGCGGCCCACCTGCCAGCGGGCAGCCAGCTGGTGCTGTGCGCGGGGGCACCCGACACCCCGGAGATCGCGGCCGAGTTCCGTTCCCGCGTGGACGAGCTTCGCGACGCCCCCGTCGACATCGTCTGGATCGAGGAGATGCTGCCACGGGAGCAGCTGATCCAGATCCTCAGCCACGCCCGCGTCTTCGTCTGCCCCTCGATCTAAGAACCCTTCGGGATCGTGAACCTCGAGGCGATGGCGTGCGGCATCCCGGTCGTCGCCTCCCGGGTCGGGGGCATCCCGGAGATCGTGCTCCCCGGCGAGACCGGCTGGCTGGTCGACCTGGAACCGTCGGGGGACGCGCTGGGAACCCCGGCCGACCCGGAGGGCTTCGCGCGGGATCTGGCGTCGGCGCTGAGCGAAGCGCTGGACTCCCCTGAGCGAACGGCGGCGATGGGTGCCGCAGGACGTCAGCGGGTCGAGGACCACTTCGGGTGGCCGGCGATCGCCGCCCGCACCGCGGAGCTGTACCGCGAACTGGTCGGCGACGTCAGTCCGTGAGCCGCTCCACGAGCTCCGGGAGGCGCTGAGCCACGAGATCGGGCGTGTGGAAGCCCGGCGGGTACCGACCCTGGCCGGACCGGTCGAGCCACCCGCCCACGAGGCCCGCCGCCTTCGCCCCGTGGACGTCCCACGGGTGCACGGCCACCATGGCGACCTCGTCGGCAGCCACCCCGAGCTGCGCGACCGCCCACCGGTACGGGGCCGGGTGAGGCTTCCAGCGTCCCGCCGCCGTCACGTCCCAGACGTCTCCGACCAGGGCTCGGAGACCGGACCGCTCGGCGAACGCCTCCACAACCTCCGCCGAGCCGTTGGTGAGCAGCGCCGCCTCCACCTCGTGCTGGTCCAGGAACTGCAACGCCGGCAGCACGTCGGGGTGCGCCTCGACCTGCTCGAACCCCGACAGGATCCCAGCGATGGTCGAGGGGTCGGCGGAGAGGCCTGCCTGCGCCAGCTCGACCTCGAGGTGGTGGCGTGCGAGCTCCGGGAAACCGGCAGGACCGTCGGCGGCGGCAGCAGCCATGCCGTCGATGAGCACGGCACGGAACCAGGTCTCCAGGCGTTCGGGCCCGAGGCCGGCGCGCACCATCCGGTCCCGGACCGGGGTCAACGGGAACAGGGTCTCGTTGACGTCGAAGACGACCGCGGAGACGCTCACGGCAACTGGAAGCGGTCGGCGTCGACCGCGAGATCGAACCGGTCGTCGTAGAAGGCGTAGAGCCCGACGACCCCGGCGGCTTCGGGGTTGGGCTCGCCGTACACCCAGATGCCGTCCTCGACGTACGCGTCGCCGACCCGCACCGAGTGGTAGGCGGTGGTGGTCCCCTTGTACGGACAGGTCGTCTGGGTGTCCGACGGTTCCAGCAGGTCCGTGTCGACGTCCTCCTCGGGGAGGTAGTAGCGCGGCGGCAGGCCCGTCTCGAACAGGATGGTGGGTCGCTGGCTGTCCGCGACGACGGTGCCGTCCAGTCGGATGACGACGTGACGATCGCTCGGGATCACGTCGATCCGGTGGTACGGGTCGCGCGGGTGGCGGACCAACCGTTGATGCTCCTCGTACCACGCGTCCACCGCATCCCACTGGAACGCGACCAGGTCCGCCAGCGGTGGCGCACCCTCGAGCGGCGTGGGGTAGGCCCAGACCGAGTT
>PWTE01000215.1 GCA_003563915.1 Nitriliruptoraceae bacterium | reverse complement strand
GGTGCCTCCTCTTCGGAGGTGTCCTGGACGTCTGCGTCGCCGTAGGCCAGGACGTCTGCGGGGTACGGCGCGAGGGTGCGCTCCGGTCCGATACCGCGTGTCCCGAAGTTCTCGATCACGAAGGAGTGGGCGACGGTCTCGTCCCACTCGTCGCAGTCCATCGCGGTGCCCCATGCGCGGAAGGCGACGGCCTTCCCGGAACTGATGCCGGGGTCGTCGTACGGGGCGGTGAGGATGCCCACCCCCGCGCGGTCGCTGCGGAAGCCGTTGGCGTTGAGGGTCTCGGCCCAGTTGCCGATCTCGTTCGCGGTGCCGCGGTCCACCTGGTCCGGGTCCCACCACGCGATGACCGTGCCGTGCTCCAGGTTGTGCGTCGTGGCGAACTCGCTGATCTGGCTGCTCGCCGCAGCCGTCACCGGGTGCACGCCGGGGGTGTGGGGCCCGGAGTGGGTCGGCCGCACGTCGGTGTAGACAGTGTCGAGGTTCGGCTGTTGGTTCGCCTCGATGTGGCGCCGGTCGGGCAACGGCTGGCGCTCGGCCAGGATCTCGCAGCCAGCAGCCTGGCGGGCGTCCTCTGCCTCCGAGGTCGAGACCAGGATGGTGTCGTCGATCGCGTCCGGCCCACCGACGAACGCCTGGATGACGACCGCAGCGATGAGGCCGATGACCACGAAGGTGATCAGTCCGTTCCGGAGTTGACCGCGCTTGCGGCGGGCGGCCTCCTCGGCCTCCTTGCGCTTGCGTTCCTCGCGGGCCAGCGCCCGCCGTTCCTTGTTCGTCAGCCGCTCGCGCTCGGCCACGGGGCAACACCTCGGATCGGTCGATCGGGGAAGGGGACACAACCGGCCCCACGAAGGCGCGAGGGTACCCACGGCGTCGGAGCCCAGCCTGCAGTGGCACCGACCGTGACCCGCTCCTCTCGCTCGTGAGCTCAGACCCCCGACGGCAGGTTCTCGACGTCGATGAGCAGATCGCTGGCGTCGGTCGTCGGCCGAGGACGGGGCGGCTCGGCGGGTCGACCGATCGCCACCATGCCGAGTGGCTCCCACCGCTGGTCCACTCCGAGGACCTGCCGCACCGTCGGCGCGCAGAAGGTTGTGGACGAGATCCACGCAGCACCGAGACCGTGCGCAGCCAGGACGACCTGGAGGTTGGCGAGCGCCGCCCCCCCGCTGAGCATGAACAGGTCCCGTTCGGCGGTGCTGCGTCGTGCATCCGGGTACGTGTGCGCCCCCTCGAGCACCACGAACGCGGCGAGCAGTTCCGGGGCAGCTCGCAGGACCCGATCCGACGCGGTGAGGCGTCGTGCGATGACCTCGGCGTCGACGCCATCACCTTCGAGATCCGACCGCCACCTCGCAGCCATCTCGTCCAGCAGGTGGTCGCGCGCCCGGCCGAGCAGGCGCAGGAAGCGCCAGGGCCGGGTGTGGTGGGGGGCTGGGGCCGTGGCTGCCGCGGTGACGGCCGCGTGGAGCGCGGCTTCAGGCACCGGCTCCTCCGTGAAACGTCGGATGGTGCGGCGCCCCGCGACGGCTCGTTCTGCGGCGGTCGGCCCCCCCGCTGGGAACAGATCCTCCTCGAGCGGCCGGATCAGGTCGCGACCGCGACCCGTCACCCCAGCTGCGACGCCCCGTACCAGCACGAACGGGGTGCCGCTCGCCTTCGTCCGGGTGAGATCGGCAGCGGCGGCGATCTCGTCGGCGACGGCCACCTGGGTGACCTCGAGTGACCGCCCGTCGAGGTCGACCTCGCCGCGCTCGTCCCGCAGGGCGGCGACGCCAGCTACACCGAGAGCCACGTCGGTCTGGCCGGTCCGCCAGGGCCGCCCGAACGTGTCGGTCACGATGATCCCGACCTGCCTGCCGGTCCGTGCGCCGAGCGCATCGCGCAGCGCTGCTGCCGAGCGGTCGGGGTCCTCGGGCAGCAGGAGAGCGTCGCCGCCCTCCAGGTTGGATCCGTCGATCCCGCCGTTGGCGGCGACGAACCCCTGCGGTGTCCGGGTGACCAGCGCTCGGGCCGTGTCCGCCACGATGTCCGTGGCCTGCTGCGCCGCCAGGTGGCGGCGGCCCTCACGGGGGTCGTCGATGCCCTCCGGCCAGCTCACGATCTGTCCCTCGACGAGGCTGACGACCTTCGAGGCCACGCACAGCACGTCCCCGTCCTGCAGCACCCTGCCTGCCTGGTCCATCGCCTCGAGCAGTGGCGAGATCAGGTCGTCTCCCGCGCGGAACCGGTGTGAGGTCGGCAGCGCCACCACCTCGAGGTGGGATCCTGCCTGTCGGACGCCGCTCATCGACCGAGTTCCTCCGCGAGATCGAGGCACGTGCGTGCGAGCGCGGTGGCGACCTCGGGATCGTCCATCATCGTGTCCGTCACCCGGCACCGGACACCGCCTCGTTCGACCTGCGGTGCCTGATCCTCGTCCTGCGTGTCGATCAGCCACCCATCCAGCAGGTCTCCGTAGTAGGCCGCGACCCCTGCGGCCGTGACCTCGGCTCCGACGGCGGGCAGCAGCCGGTGTGCCATGCCCCGCACGACCTTGCCCCCGACGATCGGCGAGACGCCGATCACGGGAGCGGGGGTGCCGGCGATGGCTTCGCGCACGCCAGGGACGTCGAGGATCGTGTCGATGGACACGACCGGGTTGGACGGTGCGAGGATCACCGCATCGGCATCCAGGATGGCTTCGATGACCCCGGGCGCAGGTCGTGCGGTGTCGGCGCCCGCGAGCCGCACGTGCGCGACCTCAGGCGCGGCACGCTCCCGGACCCAGTACTCCTGGAAGTGCAGGTCCCGCCCGTCCTGCGTGAGGATGCGCGTCTCCACCTCGTCGTCGGTGGCCGGGAGCAGTCGCAGGTCCAGTCCGAAGGCGCGCGTCACCTCGGCGGTGACGGCGGACAGCGGGACTCCCTCTCGCAGGCGCAGGGTGCGGTGCAGGTGGAGTGCCAGGTCGCGGTCGCCCAACGTGAACCAGGGGTCGTGGCCGAACCGGGCCAGTTCCTCGGACACCGTGAAGCGTTCGTCGGCGCGGCCCCACTGCTGCTCGGGATGGACGACACCTCCGAGCCAGTAGGTGATCGAGTCCAGGTCCGGACAGATCCGCAACCCGAAGCGGTGCAGGTCGTCGCCGACGTTGACGATGGCGGCCACCTGACGCGGATCGACGGCGCGCGTCAGTCCGCGGAGGAACCGGGCGGCACCGACGCCGCCGGCGAGGACGGTGAACACGAGGATCTCCTGACCGGGTGGCCCCGAGCCTAGGTGGGCGGTCATCCCGCATCGCCGCCAGCATCACGTCAGCGAGGGCGTCGGGGCCAACGTGAACAAAAACCTAGACAAGGAACTTGACAGAACCTTTACAACCTGCCATGATGCCTCCATCGACCTCCCGGAGCACACCATGGCAGCAGCGGTCCACCTCCCCACGACGGCCTCCCGCCCCACCGCGACCTCGCCGCACCTCGGCGACGACGAGCTCACCGCCGAGGATCTCCTCGTCGCGACGGGCCAGGGAGACGAGTCGGCCTTCGCGGCCCTGTACGACCGTGTGTCGCCACAGGTGCTCGGCGTCACCCTGAGGGTCCTACGCGACCGGTCGCTCGCCGAAGAGGTCACCCAGGAGGTGCTCGTCGAGGTGTGGCGCAAGTCCGACCGCTTCGACCCGAGCCGCGGTTCCGCTTCGGGATGGATCACCACCCTGGCCCATCGCCGTGCGGTCGACCGGGTCCGGAGCGAGCAGGCTGGGCGAGACCGTGACGACCGGGTCTCGCGACGTGACGAGCCTCGCGCCTTCGACGCCGTCGCCGACGAGGTCCAGATCCGCCTCGACCACTGGCAGGTGCGTCAAGCACTGTCCACGCTGACCGATCGCCAACGCGAGGCGGTCGAACTCGCGTACTTCGCCGGACACACCTATCGCGATGTCGCGAGGGTCCTCGACATCCCCGAAGGCACCGCCAAGTCCCGGCTCCGCGACGGCCTCCTGCGCCTGCGCCACGCGCTCGACGAACTGGTCTGATCGCCGGTCAGCCTGCTCGATCCCGGCCGACGGAAGGCCTCCCCGACCATCGACGGGGAGGCCTTCGTCGTGCCGTGGTGGCTGACCATCCGTCGGGTTCCTGTCCCTCCCGCAGGACCCCACCCCTCGTAGGGAAGTGAGCCTACGGACCCCCACCCGTTGTGGTTCGCGCTTGACCGCACGCGCTCGGTGGTACAGAATGACGCCCATGTAGTTCCACGGTTGTCGAGGTGAGGAGAACGGGTGGGCGCGATCGCCGAACTGACGGCCAAGCTCGCCTTCGACGCGGACGATCGCGCCTGGATGCTCGAGGCCAAGTGCCTCGACGCCGATCCTGAGGCGTTCTTCCCCGAGAAGGGTGGCTCCACCCGCGAGGCCAAGCGGATCTGTGCCGCGTGCCCGGTGCGTACCGACTGTCTGGACTACGCACTCTCGAACGAGGAACGGTTCGGCATCTGGGGCGGGCTGTCCGAGCGCGAACGGCGGCGCGCCAAGCGCCTGAGCGCCTGATACCGGCGCTTCGGCGGCGTCGACGCGCTGGTTCGTCATGGCCACCGTCGTCCGGCCTGTGAGGCCGTTGGGGGTGACAGCCGCTGTGGTAGCGTCCCCTCTCGCGTCGCCGTGATCTCTCGCCGGTGGGATCACGGCCCGTCGGTGCTCTGAACCTGTCTCGCACCGTCTCAACGCCGGCACCATGTCGCCGTCGAGGTCAGGAGCGAGCTCACCGTGCAGGTCCGTGCTGCGCCCCGCGTGCTCGCGGTGATCGTCACCCACGATGGGGCAGCGTGGCTCCCGCGAGCGCTCGATGCGCTCTCCGCGCAGACCTATCCTGAGGTCGACGTCATCGCGGTCGACAACCTCAGTGCGGACAGCTCGCGCGAACTGCTGGTCGAACGTCTCGGTCACGAGCGGGTGCTCGTTACCGACCGGGACCTCGGGTTCGGCGCCGCCGTGGCGATGGCCCTCGACGGCTACCACGGTGATGCCACGTACCTGTGGCTGCTCCACGACGACCTGGCTCCCGATCCCGACTGCCTGCGTCGGCTCGTCGATGCCCAGGAGGACGATCCACGTCTCGCGATCGTCGGACCGAAGCTGCGGTCATGGACCCACCCCGACCAACTGCAGTCCGTCGGATGGACGATCGATCTCACCGGACGGGCGGACTCGGGGGTGGACCCGGGCGAACTCGATCAGGGCCAGCGCGACCAGGATGACCGTGCGCTGTACGTGTCGACGGCCGGCATGTTGCTCCGGCGCTCGGCCTTCGATGAGCTCGGGCGGTTCGATCGTCGCTACCACCTCTTCCGTGACGACCTCGATCTGTGTTGGCGGGCCTGGCTGGCGGGCTACGAGGTCGAGATCGTCGCGGACGCCGTCGCTGAACACCTGAACGCGGCGGCGGAGTACGTGCGCCTCGGGCAGACGCGCTTCATCGGGCCGCGCTACTTCGCCGAGCGGAACACGCTGGCGACTCTCCTCAAGAACTACTCGGCGGCCCGGCTCCCGCTGGTCGTCGCGCTGTACCTGGTTGTGGGCGTCGCCAAGGTGGTGGGCTTCCTGCTCACACGGCGGGTCTCGGACGCCTGGCAGACCCTACGAGCCTGGCTGTGGAACCTGTGGCACCTCCCCGAGACCTGGCGCCTGCGTCGAACGGTCCAGCGGCTACGGCGCCGAGAGGACGGCGAACTGCGCGACCTGTTCGCACGGATCACGCCTCGTGTCCGCGCGTACGTCGAGGCCATCGCGGACTGGATCGCGGGTGGTGATCAGGCATCGGTGCCGACGGCTCGACCTCAGGAGGTGCCGGACGACGCGATGGGAGATCCGGCCCTCCGACGGGTCGCGCGGCGACTCCGGGCACGGCCCATCCTCGTGGCGAGTTCGCTGTTGGTGTTGCTCATGGGCATCGCCTCCTGGCCGCTGTTCGTCGCTGGCGAACTGCGAGGGGGCGACCTCGCGCCCTGGCCGACGTCTCCCGCCGCCTTCCTCGGCGACTACACCGCGGGCTGGTCCGAGGCAGGAGCTTTCGGTACGACCGTCGACCCGAGTCCCGCGCAGGCGTTGCTCGGGCTCCTGCAGGTGGTCGTCGGCGGGAGTGGCTTCCTGGCGCCGCGCGTGCTCCTGCTGGGCAGCTTCCTCGTGGCGTGGATCCTGGCCTTACGTGCGGCCCAGACCTACTCGCGTCGACGTGTTCCACGGGTGGTCGCGGCAACGGCCTACGTCCTCTCGCCACCCGCCCTCGCGGCGGTGGCGACGGGTGAGGTCGGTGCCCTGGTCGTGTTCGCGCTGCTCCCGGGGATCGTCGCGGCCGGTATCACGCTGTCGCGCCGCCGATCGACGCCGGAGCGAGCCTGGCGGGCGGTCTCCGCCGTGGCCCTGCTGACCGCGGTGGCCGGGGCCTTCGAACCACTGTTGCTCGTCGTGATCCTCGTGACGGGAACGCTCATCATCCTCGTGTCGTTGACCCTGGGGCGGCCGACCGTCTGGCATCGAGCCCTGGCGATCCGCGTCGTCGTTGCGAGCGCGGCTCCCTGGGTCCTGTTGCTCCCCTGGAGTCTGGGGGTGCTCGATCCCGACGGGCCACTGCGAGGCGCTTCTGGGCAGGTCGTCGACAGTGAGTTGTGGCGGTGGCTGCTGCTCAGTCCCGACCTCGCAGGGTTCCCCGGGATCCTCGCCGGGGTGGGCTTCCTGCTCGCTGGCCTGCTGGGGCTCGTGTTGGCCTCGCAGCGCGCTCCCGGGTTCGTCGCCGCGCTGTGGTCGGCGGCCCTCGGTGGCGCCGCGATCGCATGGTGGCTCGGACAGACCGGCCGCTTCACCTGGTCGGGTCTGCCCCTGCTCGTCACCGCTGCAGCCTTCGCCGGCCTGTTCGCCCTCGCGTTCGCGACCGGGGGACAGGCCCTGGCGAGGTTCGGATTCGGATGGCGGCAGATCGCAGCGGGAACGACCGCGCTCGGCGTGGCGGTCAGCGTCGGCGTCGTGGCCTTCGACCTGGTGCGTGGCCCCTGGGACGCCTTCGCCGTTGGCGACCCACCGTTGCCCGCCTTCGTGCAGGTCGCGGCCGAGGAGTCGCCCTTCAGGGTGCTGGTCCTCGCCGATACCGACGAGGGTGTCGTCTGGGAGGTGGTCGACGGGACCGGGCCGACCATGGCCTCGTTCGGGGTGCCCGAGCCGCCGGCACTGGACCACGTCGAGGACCTGTTGGGAGCCGCGGTGGAGCGCCGCGACCCCGAAGCACTGTCCCGTCTGGGACCGCTGAACATCCGGTTCGTGCTCGTCCCATCAGGGGCCACCAGCGCGGCCTTGGACGACGCGCTGCGCGCGCAGACCCGCCTCGAGCCACGCCCCTTCGCCGACGGACGGCTCTTCCAGGTCGACGGCTGGATGCCGCCGGCAGCGCTCATCTCGCCGGCTGAGGCGGAGGTCCTCCTGGCTCGCGGCTCACTGCCGGAGGGCGCGCAGCCGACCGCCCTCGAGCGGGACGAGGAACGCGTCTACCGGGCCCGTCTCACCGACGATGCGGTCGCCTTCGTCGCCGACGCTGATGATGGCGAGTGGAGCGCGCGAGCGGACGGACGCCGCCTGCAGCGACAGCAGGAGCTGCCCCTGCTCTTCGAGACGGCGGAAGCTCCCGCTCGACTGACCATCGAACACGAGGGTGGGCCGGCCCGGCGCCTGGCGGTCGCGGGGCAGATACTGGTCGCGCTCCTCACGTTCTCGCTGGCACTGCGGCCTCCGAGCTTCGCCCGCAGGCGTGAGGAGCCGGCCGATGGCGTGGAGGATGCCGCAACGGAGGTGAGGGCGTGAGTCGGGGCGTCTGGCTCACCGTGACGGTCGTGGCCCTCGTCGCGGCCGTGGTCGCGGGCGTGGACCGGGTGGTGACGATCGAGGCGGACGAGGCACCCACCCCGGCGGCTGCCGAGGTGCAGCCCGTCTCTGGTGTCGTGGTGTGTCCGGTCGGTGACGGCCGCGAGGGCACGAGCCTCGACGTGATCGCCGCACGCCCTCCGATGACCGGGGAGCAACCCGCCAGCCTCGACCTCGAGGTGTTCGGGGACGGTGAACGATCGGTGGCGAGCGTTCCGCGGGTGTTCCCCGAGTCCGCGACGACCCGACGACCATCGGTCGACGACGACGAGGTGGTGGCCGCCACGTGGCGGGATGGCCCGGTGACCCTGCACCGCGAGTGGGTCCTGGACGGCGATGCCGGGGACCTGCCCCCGGGCCTCGTAGCAGGAGGCTGTACGCAGCCGTTCGCGTTGCGGTGGTACCTGCCGGGGATGGTCACCAGCGGCGGCTCGCAGGCGCTCCTACGGATCGCCAACCCGTTCCCGACGGATGCGACGGTCGGGGTGTCCTTCGTCGGCACCGATGGCCCGGTGGCCCCTCTGGCACTGCGCAACCTCTCGGTCCGCGGGCGGAGCACCCTGGAGATCGACGTCAACGAGTTCCTGCCCGAGCGCGACGACCTGACCGCACTCGTGAACGTCGCCTCGGGTCGGGTCGCCGTCCAGGGCGTGCAGCTGGTCCGCTCGGCGATCGGTGGTGTCGACGGTGCCACGGTGCTGGAAGCCGCGACCGCGCCTGCGGAGCAGTGGACGGTGCCGTGGGTGGTCGATCGCGAGGGGACCGCGAGCTGGTTGTGGGTCTACAACCCCGGCGAGCGCGTCGCTCCGGTGGAACTGTCCTACCAGACGCCGGATGGCGGGATCGTGCCCGATGGGCTGAGCGAGGTCCTGGTCGAGCCGGGGCAGCTGCGGCGCGTCGACCTGCGTGGCACCTTCCCGGACGAGGAACAGGTCGTCGCGGTCACCGCTCGTTCCGATGGAGCGCCGATCGTGGTCTCCGCGGCCGTGCAGTTGGGGGCTGATGACGTCGAACGGACCGGGTTCACGGTCCAGCTGGGGAGCCCCGCTACGGACCGTTCGTGGACGGTGAGCGGAGGCGCGACCGCCGGGCGGGTCGAACAGCTCCACCTCGTCAACCCCGGCAGCGAGGCGGCCGTGGTGAACGTGAGCATCTTCTCGGGGGTCACCGTCGACCGGCCCGATGCGTTCCAGGCGATCGAGGTCCCCGCTGGTGCGCGGCGGGTCATCGAGGTGGCTGATGGGGCGACCGACCTCGACTCCTGGACCGCGTTCGTCACAGCCGAGTCGGGTGAACTGGTCGTCGGTAGGGTCGGCGGTGCGGAG
>PWTE01000141.1 GCA_003563915.1 Nitriliruptoraceae bacterium | reverse complement strand
GCCCAGTACTGGGCGGCCGACCTCGCGGGGGCGCGCGACGTGCTGTTCGCCCACTACGCTCACAGCTACCGCGAACCCGGCGAGCGCTTCCCCCGCCGGGCCGACACGGCAGATCCGGTCGACCGCGACGTGCGCGCATCACCCCACCAGGTCGAGGGGCTCGACTTCACCACCGTCGGCGACATCTTCTCCGAGGCGACCAACCCCGGCCGCAAGAAGCCCTTCGACATCCGCACGCTGCTGCGGGCCGTCGCCGACCAGGATCACGATCCGCTGGAGCGGTGGGTCGACATGGCCGAAGCGCAGGTCGCCGTGGTCTTCGACGCCCACCTCGGCGGCTATCCGGTCTGCCTGCTGGGCATCGAGTCCCACCCGATCCAACGCCGGGGCTTCATCCCCGCCGACGGCCCGGACCAGTGGACCGCCGGCACGCTGTTCCCCAAGGCGTCCAAGAAGGTCGCGCGCGCGATCAACGCCGCCAGCGGCAACCGCCCGCTGGTGGTGCTCGCGAACCTGTCGGGGTTCGACGGCTCGCCCGAGTCGCTGCGGCAGCTCCAGCTCGAGTACGGCGCGGAGATCGGTCGCGCGGTCGTCAACTTCGACGGCCCGATCGTGTTCTGCGTCGTGTCCCGCTACCACGGTGGCGCGTTCGTGGTGTTCTCGGCGGCCTTGAACGACCAGATGGAGGTCGCCGCGGTCGAGGGCTCGCACGCGTCGGTGATCGGAGGTGCCCCCGCCGCCGCGGTGGTGTTCGCGGGGGAGGTCAACCGCCGCGTGGACGCGGACCCGCGTGTCACCGACCTGGAGGCGCGCATCGCTGCCGCCCAGGACGGCGAGGTAGCACGACTACGTGCGGAGCTCGCATCGCTGCGGGAGGCGGTGCGTTCGGAGAAGCTCGGGCAGGTGGCGGGCGAGTTCGACCAGGTCCACTCGGTGCAGCGCGCCCAGGAGGTCGGCTCGGTGCACCGCATCGTGGCCGCCAACGAGCTGCGTCCGTACCTCGTCGACGCGGTCGAGCGCGGCATGGCCCGCACCCTCGAGCACCCGACCGACGACTGACCCCGCGGTCCGTCCCACCCAACCGCCGGACCCCCGCCCCAACCCCGGGAGTGTGTTGATCCACGGCAACATGTTGCCGTGGATCAACACAAACCCCGCCCGGCCCACGGTGCGGTGACCACCGCTGAAGTGAACCGACGCCTGAGACGTCGGTTCACTTCAGCTCCCAGCGCTCACGGCGGACCACAGCCTTGTGCGGAAGGTCGCGGGTGACGCAGGTGTTGCCCTGACGGCCACCGTGGCCGCATGATGCTAACCCGAGGAGGACGTCTCGATGGCTCGCTACGCCCTGGTCGTGATCGGCGGGGGGACCGCCGGCCTCGTCGCCGCCGTCGGCGCGGCGGGTCAGGGGGCCCGCACGTTGCTGGTCGAGAAGCACCGCACCGGCGGGGACTGCCTGTGGACCGGCTGCGTGCCGTCCAAGGCGCTGCTCACCGCCGCCGAACACGCCCACATCGCCCGCAACTCGAGCCACCTCGGCGTCCACGTCGACGAGGTCCGCGTCGACTTCGCCGCCGCGATGGCTCACGTGAAGTCCGCCATCGCCACGATCGAGCCCCACGACTCCCCCGACCGGCTCCGTCGCGAAGGCGTCGAGGTCCTCCACGGCACCGCACGGTTCACCGGACCCGACGAGATCGAGGTCGACGGCCGGCGCATGGGGTTCCGCCACGCGATGATCGCGACCGGAGCGACCCCCGCGGTCCCGCCGATCTCCGGTCTGGCCGACGTCGAGCCGCTCACCTCCGACACCCTGTGGGACCTGACCGAGCTCCCTCGCCGACTGGTCGTGCTCGGTGGGGGCGCGATCGGGTCCGAGCTCGGCCAGGCGTTCAGCCGGTTGGGTTCGCAGGTCACCATCGTCGAGATGGCCGACCGGTTGCTGCCCCGCGAAGAGCCAGAGGCCTCTGCCCGCATGACGACGGCCTTCGAGGCCGAAGGCATCAGCGTCCGCGCCGGCACGAAGGCGGTCGGGGTCGACGTCGACGACGCGCGCGGGAAGGTGCTGCGGGTCGAGTCGCCCGAGACGGGTGACACCGACGAGATCCCCTTCGACGAGATCCTGGTCGCCGTCGGCCGCACGCCGACCACGAAGGACCTGGGCCTGGACGCCGCGGGCGTCGAACTCACCGACCGTGGCGCCATCGCGGTCGACGACCAGCTGCGCACCTCCAACAAGCGCATCTTCGCTGGTGGGGACGCCACGATGCTGCTGCCGTTCACCCACGTCGCCGCCGCGCACGGCGCCACCGTCGTGCAGAACGCCCTGTTCGGGCTGCGCGCCAAGGTCGACCACGAGGCCATCCCGTGGGTCACCTTCACCGACCCCGAGGTAGCACGGGTCGGCCTGTCCGCTGCGGAGGCACGCGAGCGCTTCGGTGACGGGGTCACGGTGCGGACCGGCCAGCACGCCGAGCTCGACCGGGCGATCGCGTCGGGCCGGACCGACGGCTTCGCGCAACTGGTCGGGGACCCGAAGGGCCGCATCGTCGGCGCCACGATCGTCGGTCCGCGTGCCGGTGAGGGCATCGGTGAGGTGGTGGCGTGGATGGCGAACGGCGCCAAGCTGTCGCGGATCACCCGCACCACCCACGCCTACCCGACGTGGAACGCCGACCTGGCAGCCGCGTCGCTCGAAGAGCTCCGCGCGAGCCTGGCGAAGCTCAAGCCCGTGACAGGCCTGCTCCTGCGCCTCCGACGGTGGCTTCGGCGCTAGCCGACCGACGCTGCGCGCAACACCTTCCCGGCCAGGATGACGCGCTGCACGATCGTGATCGCCACCATCGCCGCGAACACCCAGGCGATCATCGCCAGGTGTGCCGGGAACAGGGCCATCAGCGCGTGCGCGGCGATCGTCTCCGTGCCCTCGGCGAGCCCCCGGGTGAAGTGGAAGGTCCGCTCGTCGGGCCGCCTCGCCCGCAGACGTTCAGCGGCCGCGGAGAAGGCCAACAGCGAGCCGCCGTTGACGTAGTAGGTGAACACCAGCACGAGGCAGGCGACGAGCGCGTCCGGCTGCCCGATCGCGCACCCGACGACGAACGCACCGTAGGCCGCGAGGTCCGCTGTGATGTCGACCCAGCCCCCGAACTCCGTGTCACGCCCCGACAGGCGAGCGACCGGCCCGTCCAGCCCGTCAGGGATCCGCGAGGCCAGCCACAGCACGAGCGCCACGTTCCAGGCGGTCAGGGCCGCGGCGGTCGCCGCGGCCAGCGCGAGCAGGAGCCCCAGCACGCTCAGGGTCGTTGGCCCGATCCGCAGCCGCACCAGCCCCCGTGCGACCCGGTCGAGCAGCGGCGCCAGCCGTGATCGCACGGCGCGATCCAGCATGGGGCTCCCTCTCCTCGATGGCGTCGCGACGACCGTGAACGTCACCGCCCGTCATGCCGCGTTCAGCGGTCTGCGTCAGCCGCTCCCTGCGTTCGCGTGCCGGCGTCGACCGGGGCGACGCCCTCGACGACATCCTGCCTGAACGCCAGCTCGGCTGCAGGGTCCGGGGCGGGCATCGCCCACAGCGCGTCGGCGGGGAGCCGGATCCGCACATCGGAACCCGGCAGCAGCGCGCGGAGCGCATCTGGCCGGGTCACCAGGGTCAGCTGCGTGTCGCCGACCGCCACGGTGACCTGGACCCGCGCACCCAGGTCGCGGGCATCCCGGACCCTTCCGGCGAGGATGTTCGGGCCGCTGGCCGGGGCGACGACGATCGCCTCGGGCCGGATCGTCACGAGCACCGGGCCGTCCTGCGCAGTGCCGTGGGGGACCTCCAAGGCGCCGGCGGCGGTCTCGACGATCCGGCCGCTGCGGACCCCGGGCAGCAGGTTCGGGGAGCCGAGGAAGCGTGCTACCTCGGCGTCTGCTGGGCGGTCGTGGAGCTCGCGGGCGGTGCCGACCTGGGCGATGCGGCCGTCGAACATGATCGCGACCCGATCGGCCAGGACCGCCGCTTCCTCCTGGTCGTGGGTGACAACGACCGTGGTGACCTGCTCCTCGCGCTGGATGTCGAGGATCAGCTCGCGCATCCCGTCGCGCAGGTGCGGGTCCAGGCTGGCGAGCGGCTCGTCCAGCAACAGGACGCGAGGTTCGACGACGAGGGCGCGCGCGAGGGCGACCCGCTGGCGCTGACCGCCCGACAGCTCGTCGGGGTGGCGATCGGCGGTGTCGGGGAGACCGACGCGGGCGAGCATCTCCTCGGCCTGGCGGCGGCGTTGGCGGGCCCCGACCCCACGCATGCGCAGCCCGAAGGCGACGTTGTCGCCGACGCTCAGGTAGGGGAACAGCAGGTGGTCCTGGAAGACCATGACGGCACCGCGATGCTCGGCGCGGACGTCACGCTGGTCGATGCCATCGAAGGCGACGGTCCCGGCGGTGGGGGTCAGCAGGCCGCCGATGAGCTTCAGGGTGGTGGTCTTGCCGCACCCGGAGGGACCGAGCAGCGCGGTGATCTCCCCGTCCGGCAGGGTCAGGTCGACGTCGTCGACGGCGGTGATCGTGCCGTAGCGCTTCGTCAGCGAGGTCAGGGTGATGGCGGTCATCGGACGCCTCCCAGCGGCGCGGCGCGGTCGCGGACCGCGTGCGCGTTGATCAGCAGTATGGCCAGGGCCGGCAGCGTTGCGAACAGCGCCAGCGCCGAGGTCACGGCGGTGTCGCCCCCGCTCGCGGACGCGAAGATCAGGATCGGCAGGGTGACGACCCGGCCGCCGCCGATCACCAGCGTCAGCGCGTACTGCCCCCAGGAGACCAGGAACCCGAACAGCGCGGCGGTCACCAGACCGGGCGCGATCGACGGCAGCGTGACCGTCCACAGCACGGCCAGCCGCCCGGCGCCGAGAGAGCGGGCCTGGTCCTCGAAGGCGGGGTCGAGGTTCGCGAACGCACCGGCCAGGATCAGCACGACGTAGGGCAGCACCGGGACGAGGTGGACCAGCACGACCGCGGTCACCGAGCCGGTCAGCCCCAGCCGCAGGAACACACCGTGTAGCCCGATGGCGATGGCGATCGGCGGCACCAGAACCGGGGCAAGGAGCAGGAACTCGACAACGCGACGGCCACGGAACCGGTAGAGCCCCAGCGCACGTCCGGCCGGCAGGCCGAGCGCCAGGGAGATCAGCGACACCACGCCGGCCACGACGACCGACGCGACGAGCGCGGACCAGGTCGCCGCACCCGGACCCAGCGCGATCTGCCACGCCCGCAGGCTCCACGTCTCTGGCACGACCTGGGGGTGGAAGTAGCCGCGGGCGAAGGACGACAGGAGCAGCGGGACGAGCGGCAGCAGGATGCCGGCGATCACGACGGTGACGACGACCCGGGCGGTCCAGCTCCGACCGGTGTCATCGCGCAGGTGCCGACCCCGTCCGGTCGCGGTGCGACGGGGCTGCGCGGGAGGAAGGGGCGTGGCGGTGGCGGTCATCGCCCCTCCTCCCGGATCGTGCGGCGCGCGACCCGCATCGCCAGCGCGACGCACGCCACCGCGACCGCCGCCATCAGCAGGCTGAGGGCGAGCGCTTCGGGCCGCGCGGCCAGGGAGATGTCGGTGTGCCGCCGGAAGGCCATCACCGGCAGGGTCTCGGGGAAGCTCGCGCCGAGCAGCAGGGGCACCTCGAACGCCCCGAAGGAGAACGCGAACACGATGACCGCGACGGACAGCACCCCGGGCAGGACCAACGGCAGGGTCACGTGCCGCAGCCGCTGCCAGGGGCCTGCGCCCAGCGACCTGGCCGCGGCCTCCTGCTCGGTCACCCGCGACGAGCGCAGCAGCGCGAGCGCGACGATCCCGACGAACGGGACCTCCTTCCACGTGTACTCCGCGAGGATGCCGATCGCGAGGGGGTCGAACACCAGCGCCGGGAAACTGGCCGCGTCATCGATCAGCCCGGCCGACCCGGCGATGCGGGAGAACAGCCCGCTCTGGCCGAGCAGCGCCAACACCGCGACCGCACCAACCACGTGCGGGATCGGCAGCGGCAGTTGGAACACCGTGGTGAGCCACCGTGACCGCGCCGCGACCTGCCGCAACGCCAGCGCCGCGGCGATCCCGAGCACGACCGCCAGCAGCGTCGAGGTGGTCGCGAGGTAGAGGGTGAGCAGCAGCGACCGCGGCAGTTCGGGATCGGCGAGCAGTGAGCGGTAGGCGCTGAGCGTCAAACCGGTCTCGCCGCTGCCGCGGACCGGGCTGACCGACCGCACCGCCGCCTGCACGATCGCGCCGCCGGCCAACACGCCCACCACCGTCAGGGCCGGTGCGAGCAGCAGCCACGGCCGCAGGCGCTCGTCGTGCAACAGCGTCCTCACTCGCGCGGCTGTCCCTGGCGGATGAACCGGTCCCAGTCACGGTCGATCGCGTCCGTGTAGGCGCCGACCGTCTCGGGGAGCTGCGCCGCGGCGAGCTCGGCCTGGTCGACCGCGGTCTCCCCGAGCGAGTCCTCGACCGCTTGCAGCGCCGACCGGGCGTCGTCGTCGATGCGGTCCGGTTCGATCACGATGCCGTCGCCCCACCCGTTGGCGGGGTCGAGCTTGGCGATCTGCAGGTCGGGCTCGAGCGCGAGGTTGGCGAGCACCATCGCAGCGGCAGGGGCGTTGGCGTTGACGGGGATGGCGAGGTAGTGGGTGTCGCCGATACCGCCGGTGTCGAACACGTACGGACGCGCCGTCTCCGGGAACACGCCGGCCTGGATCTGGCCGTCGATCCCGGCCGGGAGCTGCGTGAAGGTCAGATCCACCTCGCCGTTGGCGAACAGGCGGTCGAGATCGGCGATGTCGTTGGGGTAGGTCTGGCCCTCACGCCACAGGTAGGGCTCGAGGTCGTCGAGGAGGTCCCAGAGCTCGGCGGAGGCCTCGTCGTACGCCGCTTCGTCGAACCCGTCCAGCCAGCGGTCCGGGCCGCCGGACAGCTCGTAGAACCACTGCTTCACGAACCGGGTGCCGTGGAAGGCCGGCGGGGACGGGTAGGTGAAGCGGCCCGGGTTGGCGACGATCCAGTCGGCGAGCTCGGCGTAGGAGCGCGGCAGCTCGTCGAGGTCGTGACGGTCGGCGTCGTAGACGAACTGGAACTGGGCGCTCCCCCAGGGTGACTCGGCACCGTCGACCGGTCGGCCGGCATCGAAGGCGATGGCCGGGTCGTCCCAGTCGACCAGCTCGGCGTTGGGCAGCAGCGGGGCCCAACCACGGAGCAGGGCATCGGCGTCGTCCATCGTGGCGAAGTTCTCGCCGTTGATCCAGATGAGGTCGACGGCACCGCCGACGGTCTGGTCCGCATCGAGCTCGCTGAGGACGGTGGCGACGGCATCGGCCGTGTCCGCGAGCGGCACGCGGTTCAGGGTGATGTCGTACTCCTCGGCCAGGCGGGGCCCGTAGTGGTCGTCCACGAAGGCGTTGATCTCGTTGCTCCCGCCCCACATGTGGAGGTTGACGGTCTGGCCACGGGCCCGCTCGACCACCGCGTCCCAGTCGGCAGGGTCGGGAACGTCCGGGGTCGGCGCGTCGGCGGCACCGCAGGCGACCGCGACGACAGCGATGGCTGCCAGCCAGGTGCGTCGCATCAGCGGTCTCCGGTGAACTCGAGGGTGTCGAGGGCGTCGACGTCGTCCCGTACGGCCGGATCCTTCGCGCGCATCCGGCGTGCGACGAGGGAGGCGACCACCGTCAGCGCCAGGAACCCGAGGGCGGCACCGATGAAGGTCGGGGACGTGGGGTCGTCGATGCTGCCGCCCAGCACGGTCAACAGGGCGACCCCCGGGACGATACCCAGGGCGGTCCCGAGCACGTAGTCGCGCAGCTTGATGGCGGTCACGCCCGCGACGAGGTTGACCACGTTGAAGGGGAAGAGCGGGATCAGCCGGATCATCAGGATGGCGAGGAAGCCGCGTTCGCCGAGGAACCGGTCGATGGCTTCGACCCGGCGGCCGGCGAGCTGGGCGACCGCGCTGCGCCCGACCGCACGACCGACGAGGAAGGACAGGGTCGCCCCGATCGTGGCACCGACCATCGCCGTGCCGAAGCCCAGCGCGGGACCGAAGAGCGCGCCGGCAGCGAGCGTGAAGGGCGTGCCGGGGAGCAGCGCGACGGTCGCCACGGCGTAGACGACGACGAGGACGAGCGGGCCGATGATCCCCAGGTCGTCGATCGTCGCCCGGAGCCCGCCGAGGGACCGGATGTCGGTGGTAATCGCGATGACGGCTGCGGCGGCGATCAGCAGGGCGAGGAAGCCGAGCCGGACCCAGGGTGAGCGGATGAGACGGATGACCAGGGAGGCGGCCGGCTCGGCGTGGGCATCACCCGCGTGGACAGGGTGACCGTCGGCGCGGTGCGGCGAGGTCGGTGATCGGTCCGTCATGGCGGCCCCCGGCGGCGCAGGTGGGTCGGGCGAGGTGGTGGTCTCACAGCAGATGGGCGCTACGGCGCCCATCACCCACCACAACCCGGTTCGGAGCGGAGCTCTTCCATGCTCGGTGGACCGCCACGGTCTCGCTACCGTACGCGCGCCGACCCCGACCACAGGAGACGGCCCGTGTCTCGGCGAGCTCCCGCTGCATCGTTGCCGGTGGTGCTCTGCCTCGCCGTCGCTGTTGCGGTGTCGTGCGCCGGCGAGGCCGAGGAGCGCGAGGGTGTCGATCTGGCGCGGGGCGAGCAGGTCTTCGCGGCGAACTGCGCGGCGTGCCACGGGGAGGCTGGGGTCGGGACGACGAGCGGCCCGCCGCTGGTGCACGAGATCTACGAGCCGGGCCACCATCCTGACGAGAGCTTCGTGCGGGCGATCCGCGAGGGGGTGCCGGCGCACCACTGGGACTACGGCCCGATGCCGGCGATCTCGGGGTTGAATGACGAGGAGATCGAGGACGTCATCGCCTACGTCCGCGAACTCCAGCGCGAGGCCGGCATCATCGAGTGAGCCGAGTCATCCCAGCCAGTGCACGTGGCGGTAGGGGTCGGGCGTTTCCTCGGCCCAGGTGGCGAGCCTGGTCGCCAGGGCGTTGCTCATCGGTCCTGAGCCGCGTGGAAGGTTGCTCTTCAGCGCGATCACGACCGGCGTGACCTCAGCACCCGCGGCGATGCGTGCATCGAGGAGCGGGACGAAGTCGGCCGCGTTCTCGGTCACGACCACGCGAGCTTGCGTGGAGGCAACGGCCAGGAGATCCGGATCAGGCACCGCTCGGAGGGCGAGGTCGGCGACGTGAACAGCGTCATGGGCTCGCTCGCGAAGCTGGTGGGCAACGTCCGGGCTGAACATCTCGTAGATGAGGAACCTCACGAGG
>PWTE01000009.1 GCA_003563915.1 Nitriliruptoraceae bacterium | reverse complement strand
GGCTCGGCCAGCAGGAGCAGCCCGTCCTTGCGGACCGAGGCGAGGATCACCGGCAGCGCGACCTCGGTGGGTAGCCGCAGCGCCGACATCACCGGTTCGAGGGGCCGTGCCGCGAGCTCCAGCAGACCGGTCGCCGCCAGGAGCGACGCGATGACGGTGATGGCGAGGAAGATCGGCAGCGCCTTCAGGGTGACGTGCCGCAACGTCGTCTGCGCCTCGCGCCACACGTCACCCCAGCGCGGCCAGGTCAGGAACGCCCGGCCGCGGATCAGGTGCAGATCCAGGGAGACGGGGTCGACGCCCTGCGCGCGGGCGAGGAACCGGGCGTGGACGAGTGCGGCGGTCAACAGGACGGCGAGGTAGGGGACCACGAGACCGGGGCGTTGGGCCGCCGCCAGCACGCCGAGGGTCGCGGCGAGCTGGTAGGAGCAGGCGCTGCCGAACGCGATCGCCCCGATCGTCGCGTCGCGGGTGCAGCCGGAGCACGAGCGGGTGGAGATGACCGCGGGCACGTTGCAACCGTGGCCAGCGACGATGCGGACCAGGTCGCGCCCGGTCAGCCCGAAGGGCCGGACCAACGGGTGGATCGCGGTCGTCAGCCGGTCGAGCAGGCCGCTGGCCTTCAGCACCCCGAGCAGCAGGGCGAGCACCACCACGACCGGCAGGGCCCAGACGAGCAGCAGCGGCCCCATCGTGACGAGTCCGTAGTCCCCGGCGACGACGTCGGGCAGCAGCCACGGCAGGCCCTGGGCCGCGTCCGCGAGTGGCGCGAGGGCGGCCTCGACGCCGGGCTCGATCGCGTCGGCGAAGGTGATCGCCAGCCAGACCGAGGCGATCGCCGGCGCGAGCAGCGTGACGAGGCCGGCGACCGGCCCGAGCCACCGTCGTTCGTAGATCGTGGGCGGTGGTTCGATCCGCCAACCGACGTGGGCGAGGACCGGGCCGGCCGTGAACCGGCCGGGCTCGACGAGCGCAGCGGCGATGGCCGTCCGTGCCGCGTCGGGGTCGCGGCCGTCGATCGGGACGAAGGGCACGCCGGTGGCCGCGGCGACACCGTCCAGCGCCCGGCGGGCGGCCACGGTGTCCTGCACCCGGTCCCAGTTCGTCACCGCGACGACGCCGCGCCGCCCGGCGACGATCGGCAGGAGCTCCGCGAGCTCGTCGTCCAGGTGGGTCGCACGGAGGGTCAGCAGGATCTCCGCGTCGGGATCGTCCAGCGCGGCGAGCGCGAGCTGCGAGGTGGCGGTGTCCAGCCGGTGGACGACGCCAGGGGTGTCGATCACGGTCCGGTCGGGACCAGCGAAGGTCTCGACGGCCACGGTGGAGCCGGGGACGTTCTCGGCCCGTGACCGCCGGCCGGTCAGCGCGCCCGCAAGGGTCGACTTGCCGGACGACTCGGCGCCGACGAGCACCAGCGGCGGGCGCGTCGCGGTGGGAGGTCGGGGGTCGGCGGGGTCGGTGGCCATCAGCAGACGCACGCGTCGTCACAGCACGAGAGGTCGTCGAGGTAGAAGCGGTACTCCCGCAGCTCCTCGAGGGGCTCGGTGTCGGCTCCGAGGGCGTCGCCGATCGCGCGGGCCACCACCCCGAACCGCTGCCGGAACTTGTAGATGAAGCAGAAGATCGCCTCACGGTGGGCGAGCGCCGGGCCCGCCAGGTACAGCCCCGGGGTGATGGTGGAGGCGTCCGTCGCCTCGTCGAGTTCGACCCGGCCGTGCTCGTCGAACTTGAAGCGGTCCCGGATCAGGCTGAGCGAGCCCTCGAACCCCGTGGCCAGCAGGGGTGGGCCATCGCTGGCGAGGGTGTCACCCTCCGCCGTCCTGACCCGGAAGCCATCACCGTCGGGGTCGATGCCGATGACGTGCGCGGTGCCGAGCGTGAGCCGGTCGGTCTCCAGCGCGTCGCGCAGACGCCCCTGCGTGTAGGGGGACAGGATCAGGGAGGGATCAGCGTCGACGACCTGCCACGGTTCGGACGGGTCGATGACCGTCACCTCGCGGCCGCGGTTGACGAGGTTGATCGCGGCGTCGATCCCCGACTCGTAGCCACCCACGATGACGATCCGCTGTCCGGCGACGTCGTCCCACGAACGCACCTCGATCGTCGGCTGGGCGTGCTCCGTCTCGGGGAAGCCGGTGCGCCGGGGGTAGCCGGCCTCGCCGGCGGCCCACACGACCTGGCGGGCGGTCAAGGGCGGCCCGTCGGCGACCATCACCTCGAGGTCCCCATCGTCGCGGGCACGGACGTCGCGCACGTCGACGCCGCTGCGGACGTCCAGCTCGTCGAGGTCCGCGACCATCTGCAGGTACGCGGCGTACTGCGCGCCGGTGGGGTGCTCCTCCTGGAGCGACAGGGCAGGGGAGGTGTCCGGGGTGATCGCGTTGAGGTCGACCAGCCCGAACTGGTTGCCGGTGAAGGACGGGGTGATCAGGCGCATCCCGGGCGGCCAGTGCCGGAAGGACGCGCCGATGCCATCGCGGTCGACGATGGTCGCGTCGACACCGATCCGGGTGAGGGTGGAGGCCACGCCGAGGCCGGCGGGGCCGGCGCCGATGATGAGTACGTCGTGGCGATCGTCGGGCACAGGCTCGGTCCTGGTCGAGGGGGAACGAGCCTACCTCAGTTTAGGAACGATTCTCAATCCGAACTATTCGGTCCGATGTCGTGGAGGTCCATCGGGACGTCGCCAACGAAGGGCGGCCACCTCCGAGAGGTGGCCGCCCTGGAACAGCGTGGTCGATCAGTGCTCGTCGTAGTGGTCCCCGTGCGGGGCGTGGCGGTGGCCGTCGTGGATGTAGTCGACGTGGTCGCCGTGCTCGACGGCCTCGTGCTCGCAGTCGGGGCCGTGCACGTGGGTGTGGTCCTCGTGGATCGTGCAGGTGTCGCTCATGAGGTGCCGTCCG
Source organism: Nitriliruptoraceae bacterium (assembly GCA_003563915.1). Classification (GTDB taxonomy): domain Bacteria; phylum Actinomycetota; class Nitriliruptoria; order Nitriliruptorales; family Nitriliruptoraceae; genus CSSed11-175R1. Next base: position 26,052 of record PWTE01000009.1, on the reverse strand, counting down.
GGTCGGGTGCGGGAGACAGTCATATCGTGACATCGCGATACCTCGATGTCAAGTGGCCGCCGGGCCGCCTGTGGGCCGGGGAGGTCAGTCGACCTCCGCGACGTGGGCGACGGCGTCCTCCACGATGTGCGCCACGTGGTCATCGACCAGGTGGTAGCTGACCGACCGGCCCTCGCGGTGGCGCTCCACCAGTCGTGCCGCCCGCAGGGTCGCCAGATGCTCCGAAACACGCGGCTGTGCGAGCTCGAGCGCATCGACCAGTTCATGCACGGCACGGTCCCCGTGGGCGAGCTCGCGCACGATCGCGACCCGCGCCGGGTTGGCGAGCACCCGGAACAGGTCCGTCGCCCGCTCCACTCCCTGGTCGTACCCGTTCGGCGTCGTCACCTCGGCTCCTCCAGTGCACCGGAGCTTACGCGTCAGGCCGGCTGGAAGATGGTCCGTGGCGGGTCAGTGGGTGTGATGATCCGGTGGACGGTCGTGAGGTCCGTGCGGGCCACCCGGCTCGTCCAGCACGACCGTGCCGTCGTCGAGGACGTGGAGGTGGCCACCGTACGCCTTGGCGAGGTGTTCGGGGACGAGCACCTCCGACGGCTCGCCCGCCGCGACGACCGACGTCGCGATCAGCACGGTGTGATCCGCGAGCCGCGCGGTCCCGACGTCGTGGGTGGTGAAGACCACGGTCCGACCGGCATCCCGTTCGGCCTGCATCACCTCGGTGATGGTCTCCTGGGTGATCAGGTCGAGCCCGGTGATCGGCTCGTCGAGCAGGAGCACGTCCGCGCGCTGGGCGAGCCCTTGGGCGACGTAGACGCGTTGTCGCTGGCCGCCGGAGAGCTCGTGGAGCTGCCGGGAGACCAGGTCCTCGATGCGCATGCGTTCGATCGCTTCGGCCACGGCCGTGCGATCCTCGCGGCGCAGCGGGCGGAACGGGCCGCTGTGGGCGTAGCAGCCCATGCGAACGGTCTCGCGCACCGTCAGTGGTACCGCCTCGTTGGCGATCGTCGTCTGCAGCACGTGCGCGACCTGCCGGTTCCGGTGGTTCGGTGAGCGTCCGTTGACGCGCACCTGACCCCGGGTCGGCTGGACCAGCCCCGAGATCGTCGACAGCAGGGTGGACTTGCCGGAACCGTTCGGGCCGATCACCGCCACCACGCAGCCGGCAGGGAAGGCGAGGTCGGCATCGTCGACCGCCAAGATGCGTCCGTAGCGGACCGTGACGTGATCGATCCGCACGGCTGGTTCGGCCGCGACGGCAGCCAGGTGGGGTGAGCGGTCGTCGCCGGCCACCGGCCCCAGGTCGCCCTGCTCGTCGGAGCGCGGACCGCCCTGGATTGGCGAATCAGGAACAGTTCCCATTATGCTCCTCGGTGCAGAGCGTAGAACGTAACCTATCCCAGTCCTGAGTAGCCCGCCTGACCGGCACTACGCGACGGAAGAGTGCACCGATGAGCTTCACCCGTAGGACCCGGACCGTCCGCAGCCTCGCACTGGCGGCGATGCTCGGCCTGCTCCTGGTCGCCTGTGGCGGCGTCGAGGAGGCGCCCGAGGCGCCCGAACCCGAGCCGGCCGCTGACGACGCGGCCGACGAGCCGGACGAGCCCGACGACGACCTGCTCGTGGTCGCGACCACCAGCATCCTCGGCGACATCGTCACGACCCTGGTCGGCGACGACGGCACCGTCGAGGTGATCATGCCTCCGGGCGCTGACCCCCACGGCTTCGAGCCCTCCGCCCAAGACGCGGCCATGCTCCGGGAAGCGGATCTGGTCATCGCGAACGGGCTGATGCTCGAGGAGAACCTGATCTCGGCGCTCGAAGCGGCCGAGGAGGAGGGCGTGCGCGTCTTCGAACTCGCCGACAAGCTCGACCCGATCGACTTCGAGTTCGACGGGCACGGCCATTCCCACGGCGAGGAGGACCACGGCCATTCCCACGGTGAGGAGGACCACGGCCACGGTGAGGAGGACCATGGGCACTCGCACGGTGAGGAGGACCACGGCCATTCGCACGGTGAGGAGGAGCACGGGCACTCCCACGGTGAGGAGGACCACGGTCACGGTGAGGAGGACCACGGTCATTCCCATGGTGAGGAAGATGGTCACCACGACGAGGACGACCACGGCCACGGTGACGACGACCACGGGCACAGCCACGGTCCCGAGGACCCGCACGTCTGGTTCGATCCCGTACGCATGGCCGACGGCGTGCAGCTGATCGCCGCCGAGCTCGCCGACGTGTTCCCCAACGTCGACGCCGCCGAGTGGGAGCAGCGTGGTCAGGACTACGCCGACATGCTGATGGAGATCCACGAGGAGCTCGAGGAGATCCTGGGCGCCGTGCCCGAGGAGAACCGCCAGCTCGTCACCAACCACGACGCGCTCGGCTACCTCGCCGATCGGTACGGCTTCGAGGTGCTGGGGACGGTCATCCCCGGGGCGACCACGCAAGCCGAGACCGACGCCCGCAGCTTCGCGGAGCTGATCGAGACGGTCGAGGCGGCCGACGTCTCCGCCGTCTTCGCGGAGAACACCGACTCCACCGTGTTGGCCGAGCAGCTCGCCAGCGAGGTGATCGGTCGCGGCGACCTCGAGGTCGAGGTGGTCCGGATCTTCACCGACGCGCTCGGCGAGGAAGGCACCGGAGCAGAGACCTATCCCGGCCTGCTGCGCACCACCGCGACGCTCATCGCTGACGCGCTCAGCTGACCCCCGCCGAGCGGGGACACGGGGCCGGCACTCCATCGGGGGACGTGCCGGCCCCACCTCGTCGAAGGCAAGAGGGTGACGATGCTCGGTAAGGTGCTCGGATGCTCGACCTGCTGACGGACCCCTTCGCGTACACCTTCATGCGCAACGCGCTGTACGCGGGGGTGCTCACCGTCATCGCCAGCTCCCTGATCGGGACCTGGGTGGTCATGCGGGGCATGGCGTTCATGGGCGATGCGATGGCCCACGGCGTGCTCCCGGGCATCGCGATCGCGTTCATCCTCGGCGGCAACCTGCTGGTCGGCGCCGCCCTGAGCGCCGCGGTGATGATCTTGGGCGTGTCGATCGCCAGCGCCAGAAGTCGTCTGGGACAGGACACGGCGATCGGACTGCTCTTCGTGGGCATGCTTGCGGCGGGTGTCGCGATCATCTCGATGGGCGGGGCCTACGCCGGCGATCTCACGACGATCCTCTTCGGTGAGCCGCTCGGCGTGACGCGAGGCAACGTGCGCACGCTGGTGATCGCGACCGGACTGACCGCGCTGGCCACGGTCGCGCTCTACCGCCCCTTCCTGGCGCTGTCCTTCAGTCGCGCCAAGGCCCAGGTGCTGGGACTGCGGCCGGGCCTGACCCACCTGGTCATGCTGGCGCTGATCGCGGTGGTCGTGGTGAGCTCGTTCCGCACGGTGGGCACGCTGCTGGTCTTCGCCTTCATCGTCGCGCCGCCGGCCAGCGCCGCGCTGGTGGCGCGGCGGGTACCGATCATGATGGTCGTGGCGATGCTGATCGGCTCCGCGTGCGTCCTGGCCGGGTTGCTGATCAGCTTCCACGTCGGCACGGCGGGTGGGGCGACGATCGCGGGACTGACGGTCGTGGTCTTCTTCGTGATGTTGACCGTCAAGGAGGTCATGGCCGGACTGCGCCGCGTCCAGCAACGGCGCGAGGATCGGCCGACCCCCGCCGTTGGATGAGCCGCTGCCAGAGGGGTCAGGCGCAGGTCGGGCAGGTACCGACGAGCTCCAGTCGATGCGAGTCCACGTCGAAGTCGCGCTGCTCCCGCGCTTCCTCGGCGGCGCGAACCAAGGCACGTTCGATCGCCGGGGGCAACACCACGTCCTCGAGCCGTCCGCAGGCCGAGCAGACCAGGTGGTGATGGTGCTCGGAGAGCTCCTCTGCCAGCTCGTAGCGGGACACGTCATCGGTCGAGACCAGCCGGTGGACCGCGCCACACTGTTCCAGGATCGCGAGGTTGCGGTAGAGCGAGCTCTGCGATTGCGACGCCCCGATGTCCATCAACTCGGGGATCGTCACGGGTCGCTCAGCCTGCTCGAGCAGCTCGACCAACTGTCGTCGCCCGCGGGTGTAGCGCTGGCGGGTCCGACGCAGCTGTTCGTCGACGGTGGCGTGGATGTTGTCGGTCATGGGGGCAGCCTACGACACGTTCTCGGAACGAGCGAACCGGCTCGGGTGCCGGAGCGGTCGGGATAGACTGTCGGACGGCCGGCGCCGCCATCGCACCTCCGGCGCTGCACCCATCCCATCTCGACCCCGCTCGTCGCCTGGAGCCCCCCGTGCGCCTCGTCCCACGCCCACTCTCTGCCGCCCTGGCTGGAGCGGCGTTGCTGCTCGCCGGCTGCGGCTCGGACCTGTCGGCTTCTGAGGCGGCGGCGGTCGGTGACACGACGATCTCACGCACGCAGGTCGAGGAGCCCGTCCGCGACGCGTTGAACCACCTCGATCGTCTCGACGGGTTGGGTGCGGAGGAGCGTGCGGCGATCGTCGACCCGCTCCAGCGGCAGATCCTCAGCCTGCTGATCCAGGCCACCGTGATCGAGCAACTCGCCGAGGAGCGGGGGATCGAGATCGACCCCGGCCTGGTCGAGGAACTCTTCCAGGCCGACGTCGAGGCATCCGGAAGCGAGGACGCCCTCGCGGATGCCCTCGCCCAGCAGCAGCTCTCGCTCGGTCTGTACCGTGACGTGCTGCTCCCCGTCCAGCGACTCGTCGAGCGCCTGCGTGAGCAGGTGGCCGACGACATCGAACCGAGTGAGGCGCGCCAGGCCCGCCACATCCTCGTCGAGACCGAGACCGAGGCCGAGGACGTCCTCGCCGAGCTCGACGCTGGTGCCGACTTCGGGGAGCTCGCCGAGGAGCGATCGACCGACCCCGGTAGCGCGGCGCGAGGTGGGGACCTCGGGCCCGCGCAGCGCGGCGCGTACGTCGGTCCGTTCGATGAGGCCGTCTGGGGTGCGAACATCGGTGAGATCGTCGGGCCGGTCGAGACCCAGTTCGGGTTCCACGTCCTCGAGGTGACCGACGAGGTCACGATCACCGTCGACGACCTCTCCGAGCAGGAGCGCCGTGACCGCGTGACCCAACTGCTGAACCAACTGCTCGAGGAGAGCTTCTCCGAGGCAGAGGTGACGGTCTCGGAGCGCTTCGGCGTCTGGGATCCTGTTGCCGCCGAGGTGCGGCCCGGCGACGAGGTCGGCTCCAGCAGGTGAGCGGCACCGTCATGGATGGGCCACGCGTCGTGCTGGTCGAGACCTCCGACGCGCTGCCAGGCCTGTTGCCCTTCCAGGCCTGGGACGTCCTGGGCACCGCCGAGGTGGTCCTGCTCCGTGACCGTGAGGCGCATCCCAGCGCACTGCACCTCTACGCCGCCGGACTCGACCTGCTGGAGCTCGAACCCGCGTCGCTCGATCGTCAGGACCTCGACCTCACGCGCCCGGGCGCGCCGGAGGACCGTCGCTACGCCAAGGCACTGGTGGCCCGGGCGTTGCAGGGAGAGGTCCCCGTCTACCTCCTGGGGCCGGAGGACACCGGCCTCGCGCCCGCGCTCGCCGGGATGGCTGCGGAGCACGACCTGCAGGTCGAGATCGTCTTCCTCGCTCCGCTCCCCGAAGGCACGGAGCTCCTGCGGCTCGTGGAGGTGATGCGGCGGTTGCGCGATCCCGACGACGGGTGCCCGTGGGACCTCCAACAGGATCACCAGACGCTGCTCGGCTACCTCCTGGAGGAGGCCTACGAACTGATCGAGGCGGTCGAGGACGGCGATGACACCGAGATCGCCGAGGAGCTCGGCGACGTGCTGCTCCAGGTCGTGTTCCACGCTCAGGTCGCCCGTGACCGTGAGGTCTTCGGCATCGATGACGTCGCGCGCGGGATCGCGGACAAGCTGGTCCGACGCCACCCGCACGTGTTCGGAGACGGGGACGCCGCCACCGCGGAGGACGTCCAGCGCAACTGGGACCAGCTCAAGGCCGAGGAGAAGTCCCGGACGGGCCCGTTCGAGGGGGTCCCTCGCACGATGGCGGGACTGATGTTGCTCGAGACGCTGCAACGCAAGGCCGCGAAGCGGGGTCTGGTGGCGCCGATGCCGGCCTCCGACGCGGTCGTCGCCTGGCTCGAACGCCAGGCGGGGACGGAGGAGAGCGCCGCGATCGGTGAGCTCCTGGCTGCCCTCGTCGCGGTGTCCCGCGAACGTGGCATCGACCCCGAGGAAGCTGCACGCACGGCAGCACGTCGGTTCCGCCACCGGGCGGAACAGGTCCGGGAGCTCGCCGAGGCTCGCGGCATCGATCCGGGCCGGGCAACGGCGACGGAGCTCGCTTCGCTGTGGGAGGCGACGGACCAGCAGGCCTGACCTCGTGCGGTCGAGCGCACTACGCTCCGAGCGTCCGCGAACGAGGAGTACGGGTGGCCGCGAAGCAGTGTCCGAACTGTGGACGGTTCCTCAGCAACGCCCTCGTCGAGGGGCTGGCGGAGGGGCCGGCCCCGTGTCCGGGCTGTGAGGTCGAGCTGACCGCCGCGATGTTCGGGGAGGCGGATGACCACCCGAGCGTGCGGCCTCCCGACCTTGAGCCCGAGGTGGTGCGCGACGACGCCAGCGACGTGCTGGCCGGGTGGGACGCCGGTGCCGGTGCCGAGGAGATCGCGAGCTGGACGCGGGACCGACCCCCGTTCCCGACGGACACCGTCGCCGTCGCGAGCAGCCTCGTCGGAGGAGCGTTGCTCGGTGCCGCGCTGACCACGAGACGGCTGCGTGGCGCGATCGTCGGTGGGCTCATCGGCGCGGCGATCGCTGCCGTGGCCCGGCAGCTGTGGCGCCTGCAGGAGTGACCACCTGCCTCGACGCGGGTGTGGAAGATGTTGAGATTGTTGTCAGAGTGCACGGTGGTGGCGTAGGGTCCCCCGCGGACCGCTTCGCGTGACCGGCCCCTGTCGTGACCGACCAAGGGAACCTCCTATGGACCTCACCACGATCGAACGGGTGCAAGCACGCGAGATCCTCGACAGCCGCGGCAACCCCACGGTGGAGGTCGAGGTCGGTCTCCTGGACGGTTCCGTCGGGCGTGCCGGCGTGCCGTCCGGTGCGTCGACCGGCGAGTCCGAGGCCGTCGAACTCCGGGACGGCGATGACGCGCGCTACCTCGGTAAGGGCGTCACCCGCGCGGTCGCCAACGTGCACGAGACGATCGCCCCGGCGCTGCTCGGCCACGACGCCACCCGGCAACGTGAGGTCGACCAGTTGCTCCGCGACCTGGACGGCACCGACAACAAGGCGAACCTGGGGGCGAACGCGATCCTCGGGGTGTCGCTCGCCGTCGCGAAGGCGGCCGCGAGTGCGTCGGGCCTCCCGTTGTACGCCTACCTCGGCGGCCCGAACGCGCACGTCCTGCCGGTGCCGTGCATGAACGTGCTCAACGGCGGGAGTCACGCGGACTCCAACGTCGACTTCCAGGAGTTCATGATCGTGCCCATCGGCGCGCCGAGCTTCCGAGAGGCTCTGCGGATGGGTGCCGAGACCTACCACGCGCTCAAGTCCGTACTGAAGCAGCGTGGCCTGTCCACCGGACTGGGCGACGAGGGCGGCTTCGCTCCTGACCTGGGTTCGAACAGCGAGGCCCTCGACCTGCTGATCGACGCGGTGGAGGCTGCGGGCTACCGACCCGGCGACGACCTGGCCATCGCGCTCGACCCGGCTGCCAGCGAGTTCTACCGGGATGGCGCCTACCACCTCGACGGCGAGGACCGGGTGCTCTCCACTGAGGAGATGGTGGAGCTGTGGGCCGATCTGGTCGAGCGCTACCCGATCGTCTCGATCGAGGACGGGTTGGACGAATCCGACTGGGCGGGGTTCACCCAGCTCACCGAGCGGATCGGCGAGCGCGTCCAGATCGTGGGTGACGACCTGCTCGTCACCAACCCGCGCTTCGTCCAGCGCGGGATCGAGGAGAAGGCCGCGAACAGCGTGCTGGTCAAGGTCAACCAGATCGGCTCGCTCACCGAGACCCTGGACGCGGTATCGCTCGCGCACCGTGCCCGGTGGACCACGATGATCAGTCATCGGTCCGGCGAGACCGAGGACGCCACGATCGCCGACATCGCGGTCGCCACCAACGCCGGCCAGATCAAGACCGGTGCGCCGGCGCGGTCCGACCGCGTCGCCAAGTACAACCAGCTGCTCCGGATCGAGGAGGAGCTGGGGGATGCGGCCCGCTACGCCGGCCGGGGCGCCTTCCCGCAGCTGTAGCACCGCGACGACCGAGGGGCCGGGATGCCAGGGCCGGGGGCGAAGACCACGCGAGGCGAGGGGCGTCGCGCGTCCTCCCGTGGCCGCGGACGGCGATCGCGGAGGATCCCTGCCTTGCTGCGTCCGGTCACCGATGCCGTGGCTCGCGTCGTAGCCGGGGTCCGACGCGGGGTGGCCCGGATCGTCAGTGGTGACAAGCCGCTGATCGTGGCCCTGTTGGGGGTGATCGCCCTGTCGGTCATCCTGCTGTCCGGTCCGACGCAGACCTACCTCGACCATCGTGCCCGGGTGGACGTGCTGGAGCTGAAGGCGGAGGTGCTGGAGGCCGAGAACTCCCGACTGTCCGATCGTGCGGCGGCGCTCCAGGACGAGGAGACGATCGAGCTGCTCGCACGCGAGCAGCAGGGATTCATCCGGCCGGGAGAGGTCCCCTACGCCCTGGTCCCACCGGAGGTCGACCGTCCCCGGATCACGGGTCCTCGCGACGGCCCGGACCCCGACCCCGGCCCCTGGTACGTGCAGGGGTGGGAGCTGCTCCAGCGGCTGTTCGTGGGCTGACGAGGTTCCCTCAGACCTGCTCGCCCGTGGCGATGGTGTCGGCCAGCTCCGCGGCACGTGACCCCTCGGTCGGGACCGGCTGCCCGCTGGCGCGCGCGGACAGGAGCGCCTCCATCTCCTCGGCGATGCGCTCGTCGGACTCGGACAACTCGTCGACGTCCAGGTCCTGGAACCCCAGCACGCCCATGCGCTCGTAGGTGCGCTGTACCTCGTCGCCCCACAGGCCGATGTCCTTGACCGTCGGGACGACGCGGCTGAACAGTGCCCGGCGGAACTCCGTCATCATCTGGTGCTGGTCGACGTACGCGGTGAGTTCGTCCGCGTCGAAGCCGAGGTGCTCCCAGACCTCGCGGGCGAGGAACCGGTCGCGCAGCAGCTCCGACGCCTCGATGACGAAGTGCTCGCGTTCGCGACGTTCGGCGTCCGTCAGTTCGGCGTAGGCGTCCTTGAGCGCGAGCCGACCGAAAGCGATGTGGCGCGCCTCGTCCTGCATGACGTAGGCGTTGATGGAGCGCGCCAGGGGATCGGTGGTGAAGTCACGGATCATCGAGAACGCCGCGAGCGCGACCCCCTCGATCATCACCTGCATCCCGAGGTAGGTGAGGTCCCACCGGCCGTCGCTGATCGTCTGGTCGAGCAGGTCCTTCAGCGAGTCGTTGATCGGGTAGGCGACCCCGAGCTTCTCGTTCAGGTAGCGCGCGTAGGTCTCGACGTGGCGGGCCTCGTCCATCGTCTGGGTCGCCGCGTAGAACTTGCTGTCGATATCGGGCACCGTGGCGACGATCTTCGCCGAGCAGATCAGCGCACCCTGTTCGCCGTGCAGGAACTGCGAGTTCATCCAGCCTAGGTAGTGGCGCCGGACCTCGTCCTTGTCGGCGCGGGACAGCTTGGTCCACGTCTCGGAGCCGAAGATCGGCACGACCTCGTCGGGCAGGACGCCCTGGTCGCTCGGGTCGACCGTCTGGGACCAGTCGATGCGGTGCAGGCTGTCCCACTGCTTGTCCTTGCCCTTCTGGTACAGGTTCAGCATCCGCTGGCGACCCTGGTCGTACTCCCAGTCGAACGCGACCGTCGCGCCGACGTTCGGGAGCGCCCAGCCGGTCGTCTCGGTCGGCACCGTGTAGACGTGCTCCATACTGGCCCCTCGCTGCGTCGGTGGGCGGCAGCGTGCCCCACCGGAGGGGCCCGCGTGTCGCGCAACGGCCCTGCCGCACGGCTAGCTGCGGCGCGCGCCCGAACGGGCTGACCTTGCCGGGTCCTGGCGCGCGCCGTACCTTGGTGGGCGTGCGGGCTCGTCAGTGCCCGCATCGCGCCCCGCGCGAGCTCTGTCCACCACCTTCCGCCCTGTGGCGGTCGTGGTGGTGGACCCAAGAGCGCTCCCCGTGCGGGTCCATCCCATGCGTCGCGCGTTCGCGCGATGCCGACCACGGATCGCCGGTGCGTGCGCGGGCACGCGATCCCGAGAGGAGTTGATCGCACTGCAGGGACAGATCGTCAAGGGCAAGGTCGTCCGGCTCGAGGAGTACGGCGCGTTCGTGGAGATCACCCTGGAGGATGGTGAGGTCGTGACCGGCCTCGTCCACGTCTCCGAGGTCGATGCCGACTTCGTCGAGAACATCTACGCCTACCTCGCCGAGGGCGACGAGGTCGATGTCAAGGTCCTCGACATCAAGGAGGACGGCAAGGTCGACCTCTCGATCAAACGGGCGGATCCCGATTGGCAGGACGAGGAGACGCCGAACCTGCGGTCGAAGCTCGACAAGGACTTCAACAAGCGTCTGCGTCGCTTCATGCACAAGTCGCAGATGATCCAGGGTGAAGCGCGCCGCCAACGGCGTGGTCGCGTGTGACCTCGACGGGCGGGGTCGCCGCTGACCCCGGCCCGCTCGACGACGCGGTGCGGCTCGACCCCCACGCCTCGTACGAGCGTGCTCGGGCGGCCGCGCCGGTCGATCACCACGGCCGTGCCGTCGTGTCCGCACAGCTTGGCCGTCCGGCGCGGGGCAACCCGGCGGTCGTGCACCGGTGTCGGTTCGGTCTGCCGACCGTCGTCCGTGTGGATCCGCGACTTGATGACGGCACGCCCTTCCCGACGACCTTCTGGTTGACCTGCCCCGTGTTGCGGTCGGCGGTGGGTCGGTTGGAGGCCGACCACGCGATGGTCGGACTCAACCAGCGGCTGGACGAGGATCCGGAGCTCGCGGCCGAGTACGTCGCCTCCCACGAGCGCTATCTGACCTTCCGTGCGGAGCTCGGTGAACCGCTCCCGGGCGATCCAGGGGTCGGCGGCATGCCGAACCACATCAAGTGCCTGCACGTCCACTCCGCTCACCACCTCGCGACCGGCGACAACCCGATCGGTACGTGGACCGTCGAGCACGCGACGCCGGTGCCCTGCGCGGGTCCGTGTGTGACCGCCGAGGACCTCGACCGGGGGAGCCCGGACCCTTGACCGCACCACGCGCCGCCGTCGACGTCGGCTCCAACTCGATCCGGCTGCTGGTCGTGGACGGGAAGGGGCAGCGGCTCACCCGTGAGATGACCATCACCCGGTTGGCGGCCGGCGTGGATGCCACCGGCCACCTCGACGACGCGGCGCTCGAGCGGTCACTCGCGACGATCGGGCGCTACCGCGGCATCTGGGAGCGCTACGGCGTCACCGACCGGGTGCGGATCGCGGCGACCTCGGCGGTGCGCGACGCAGCGGACCGTGATCGCTTCTTCGATGGGGTCCGCGCGGTGGCGGGACGCGACGCCGAGGTCATCACCGGTGAGGAGGAGGCCGCGCTGGCCTTCGCCGGGGCCGCGACCGCCGTGGACGTCGATCGGCCCAGTGCGGTGATCGATATCGGTGGTGGCTCCACGGAGCTCATCGTCGGATCCGGCGACGGCTCGGTGGCAGGCAGCGTGTCCCTGCAGCTCGGCTGCGTGCGACTCACGGAGCGCCACCTGGCCGGCGATCCACCGTTGGTGGCGGAGATCGCCGCGGCACGGGCCCTGGTTGGCGAGCGACTCGACGAGGCCGACCGGCGACTCGGTGCGCAGGGCGTGGATCTGCGGCACGCCACGGGCCTGGTCGGGGTCGCTGGCACGGTGACGACGCTCGGTGCGCTCCACCTCGGGCTCGACACGTACGAGGAGACCGCCATCCATGGATCGCGGATCCCCGCGGGATCGCTCGATCACCTGGCCGAGCGTCTGGTCGCCCTGACGGCGTCAGAGCGGGCCGAACTCGGCCCGATGCAGCCGGGTCGTGAGGACGTGATCCACGGTGGTGCGCTGGTACTCGCCGGCGTCGTCGCGCGCTACGGCTTCCCCGAGGTGGTGGTCAGTGAGGCCGACAACCTCGATGGCCTGGTGGCCTCCCTCGCCTGAACCGCGGTGGGGGCGCTGTTGGGGGAGGTGGACCGGTAGCGTCATCGATCCGGGGACGGAGGGACAGCGTGGACGAGCGGCTCCAGCCCGACAGGTTCTGGTCGCGGCTCGCTGACGCGCTGTCACAGGTGCCGGAGGATGCGCGCCCCCCCCCGCCCGATGCGCGGGTCGGTGCCGTGTTGGTCCTGGTCGAGGACACCGAGGACGGCCCGATGGTCGTCCTGACGCGGCGTCGCCGCGATCTGCGGTCCCATCCGGGTCAGATCTCGTTCCCGGGGGGACGCCTGGATCCGGGAGAGACGATCGAGGAGGCGGCCCTCCGTGAGGCCCAGGAGGAGGTGGGCCTGCGACAGGGGTCGGTCGAGGTCGTGGGGGCCGGCCCGACCTTCTACATCCCGCCGTCGCGGTTCTGGGTCGTCCCGGTGCTGGCTCGGTGGTCCTCGCCGCACCGCCTCACCGAGAACCCGTGGGAGGTCGACGAGGTCCTGCGCCTGCCGATCGCCAGGCTCCTGGAACCCGAGCGGTGGCGGCACACCCCGCTGTCCGCGCGCGGATCGGCCTGGGCGTGGCAACTCGACGACGACCTGCTCTGGGGGGCGACGGCGGTGGTCATGTCGACCCTGCTGGATGTCGCGGTCGCCGGTTGGCACGGAGGCACCGACCCGGCGTCGCTCGGCGAGGAGCGGGCGGTGCGTCCGTGGGAGACCGCCCCGGCGTGGCAGCGTCGTCCCCGGTTGGAGGGGGATCTCCCGGCGATCGAGCAGGTCGAGGTACCCCACGTGACGATCGGTCAGGTCCGTGCCGCCCGGGACTGGTCGGAGCGTCGCGGAGGGGACCCGCTGCTGCGTGCCGAGCACGCGGGACGAGCCCTGACCCACTCGGCACGCCGGCTGGTCGGCGGCGACACGACCGGGCTCGTCGTCACCGTGTTGGCGGGGCCCTCCAACAACGGCGCGGGAGGGCTCGCCGCCGCACACCTGCTGACGATCGCGGGTGCCGAGGTGCACGTCCTCCTACTCGGAGCTCCGCGCTTCCCGGCACAGGTCCAGCTTCTCCGCGAGGCCGGGGTGCGGCTCGTGGCGATCCACGATGCGGGCTGGGGTGAGGTCGAGGCGCCGGGCGAGGTGGTGATCGACGCGGTGCTGGGTATCGGGGCGCGGCCGCCACTCGCCCATGTCCCCGAGGAGGCGGCCACCTGGCTCCGCCGTTTCGATGTCCCGGTCGTCGCGCTGGATCTACCCAGTGGCGTCTCCGCGGACATCGGCCTCCACGGGGCCTGTGTGACGGCGGACGTGACGGTCGTGATGGGCCGACCCACCGTCGCCTTGCGCGAGGCCATCGTGCAGCCCTACATCGGGGACCTCTACCTCGCCGACGTCGGGCTGGGTGACGCGGCGTGGCGCGCGGCCGACGTGCCTGCGGCACCCGGTGGGCTGTTCGCCCAGGGCCCGCTCGTCCGTCTCACGGCGCCTGGGCGGGCGAGTGATGCCGGCACCCCGGACCAGGGCGAGATCCCGACGCCTGGGTCGCGATCATGAAGACGGCACCACGCCTCGCTCGCCCCCGTACGAGGCCGTGTTGCCCTGCGGCGGAGGGTGACGGTGTAAGCGTTTCCACGTCGGGCGGCGGGCTGCCGGCCGCGAGGTCGCCTCGCTTTCGATGCCGCTGGCGAAGCCGGTCGCTCGCTGGCTGGTGCGGCGTGAACGCGGCGGCCGGGCGGGATGGGCGCTGAGCCGCCTAGTCGTGGTCTGGCGGTCGGTGTGGACCGCTGATCGACGCTCGGGAACGTTCGGTGCCGCCAGCATCCCCCCGAACGGCGCGTGCGCCCATCAACCAAGGGCGTGCGCCTGTTCACACGACCACCTCGCAGCAGGCACGGCGTGGTGCGCGGACTCCGACCGCTCTAGTAGACTCCGCCGCGGCGTGTCGTGGAAACGTCTACATCTCCACGGTCGCCATCGTCCGGGAGAGGCGGTCTCGGAGCGCTGTGAGAGCAGCGCGACCGCAGTTCGACCGAGGGTCAACCTGCCTGTCCGGAGAAGATCAGCCCAACGTCAGGGAGAGGAACAGCAGCATGAAGATGCTGAAGCTACGCGCAACCGCGGCGTTCCTGGTCGGTGGGCTCGTGCTCGCCGCCTGCGCCGGTGATGAGCCCGAGCCAGATGTCACCGACGAGGCCGCCGCGGAGGACCCCGCGGACGATGAGCCCGCCGATGACCCCGCTGAGGATGACGAACCCGCGGACGCACCGGACCTCGCCGGGACCACGGTCACCGTGTTCGGTCCCGAATCGTCCGAGAACGAAGCCGGCGCGGTGCAGGACATGCTCGCGGTCTTCGCCGAGATGAACGACATGACCATCACCTACACGGGTGCTCGCGACTTCTCGGAGCAGATCGCCGCGCAGGTCGCTGGTGGCAACCCGCCTGACATCGCGGTCTTCCCGCAGCCAGGGCGCGTGCAGGACTTCGGGGATCAGGGTGAACTGGTCGCGCTGCCGCAGGATCTGGTCGATCGGATCAACGCGCAGTGGCCGGAAGGCACCAACGAGGCGTACACCGTCGACGGCACGACCTTCGGTCTCATGAACAAGACCGACCTGAAGTCGATCATCTGGTTCAACACCGGTGTCTTCGAGGATGGCGGCTACGAGATCCCCGACACGCTCGACGGGCTGTGGGACCTCACCGAGGAGATGATCGCGGACGGGCAGACCCCGTGGTGCGTTGGCATCGAGTCCGGCCCCGCCACGGGCTGGCCCTTCACCGACTGGATGGAGGACATCCTGCTGCGCCGTGAGCCGGTCGACGTCTACGACGGCTGGATCACCAACGACGTTGCGTTCACCGATGACCGTGTCGTCGCCGTGGCCGAGGAGATCCTGGACATCTGGAACATGCCGGGCGCGGTCTTCGCTGCCGGTGGCTCGATCGCCGGGACCCCCTTCGGTGACAACGGTGGCCCGTTGGCCGACGGGACGTGCGCGATGCACCGTCAGGCGTCGTTCTACGCCGCCTTCATGCCGGAAGGCACCGAGATCGGACCGGACGGCGAGGTCGACGTGGCCTACTTCCCGGCTGCCGGTGACGGTCGGACCCCGGTCCTGACCGCGGGTACGGCGGTCACGGCGTTCCGTGACGCTCCCGAGGTCATGGCGGTCATCGAGTGGATGGCGTCGGCCGAGGGCGTGACCGAGCGTCAGCGTGCACAGGCGGAGCGCACCGGTGGCTCCTCCGGCTACCTGGCCTCCAACCTCGAGCAGGACCTCTCGGTCTACAACGACCTCGAGCGTTCCTTCGTCGAGATCCTTCAGACCGCTGACCCGGCGCGCTTCGACGCGTCCGACATGATGCCGGGTGCCGTCGGTGCCGGATCGTTCTGGTCCGAAGGTACGGCCGTGGTCAACGGCGACAAGGGCGTCGAGGAGGCGTTCGAGGCCATCGAGGCCTCCTGGCCCAGCTAGTCGACGTGACGGTGCCGCGCCGGGTCGGGAGAACCGACCCGGCGCGGCACCGCGCGTACTAGCCTTCGCGCAACCGCCCGGGACCACCGCGTCCGCCCCGCTGGCGAGGCCGGTGGTCCTCGGGTGTGGAGCACGACTTCGGGAGGGTCGTGATGGCAGATGTGTCGGGAGTGTTGGCCGAACCAGAAGGTCAGCAGAAGCGCTGGTTGCTGTTCGGCGGGATCGGACTGGCCGCACTCGTGGTCGTGTCCTACGTGGTCGCCTCCACCACCGATCCGGGTTTCGGGATCATCGGTGACACCCTCGCTCGCCTTGTCGCTGGGGTGATCGGCGCAGGCGGGGTGCTGGCGAGCATCGCGTCGTGGAACACCTCGCAGCACGCGATGGCCCGGAAGGTCACGATGACCGGGTTGGGCCTCATCTCCTCGCTCCTGCTGTGGTTCCTGTACCTCACCGACGGGTCGATGCGTGCGACCTTCCACAGTGTCATCATCGCCCTGGCGGTCAGCGCCGTCATCTTCGTCGCGGCGAACAGGTGGTTCGACGCGTCTCTCAAGAACTGGCTCAGCTTCTCGGTGATCTCCGGCGCGGTCCTGCTCGGGGGCCTCGCCGGCCTGTTGGTCGGCAACCGTGTGATCGGTCTGTTCACGGCCACCTCGGACCTGTCGCTCGTCCTGGTGCCGCTGCTCGCGCTGCTCGGCGCCGCCCTCGGCGTCGGGCTCAGCCGGACCGCCGCCGGATCACGCAAGGTGCTCGTCGGCGCCGTCGGTGGAGCGATCGTCGGGCTCGTGCCGGGACTGTTCTTCCGATCGGGGTCGCTGCCGGCACTGGAGATCCTGCCCCTGCTCGCGTCCACGCTCGTGTTCGCGGCGATCGGTGCAGGCCTCGGACAGCTCCGTCGGGGTTCGGTGGTGCCGGGCGCCGTTTCCGGCGCCAGCGTGGGCTGGCTGATCGGTGCCTTCGGGTTCCCGGACCTGGGAAGCGGCACCATCGTCGAGGCCGTCATCGCGACCACCGTGCTGGGCCTGATCGTCGGGGCGCGGCTGGGGTTGTCTCCCGACCAGACGATGGAGGGCCGGATCCAGCTGGACCGCAAGGCCCGCATCGTCATCTTCCTCGCGCCCGCGCTCGTCTTCATCGCCGCCACGCTGATCATCCCCACCATCCGGACCGGGTGGCTGTCGCTCCTCGATCGGCGGAGCCAGGAGTTCGTCGGGCTGGCCCAGTACCAGGCAGCGTTCGGCAACCCCAACTTCTGGAACACGACCCGCTGGGCCGGGGCCTTCAACAGCACCGAGTTCGTGGCGTTCGCCGTGCTCATGACGGTCTCACTCGTCGTCCTGCTGATCTCCCGGTTCCGCATCGACCTCTACTACCCGCCGCGGTTGGCAGCGGCCGCGGGCGGCTCGGCGGTCCTGGCCGTGATCGCCGTCGTCGGGCGGTTGGGTCGTGGTGAGGACCTCACCGCCGCAACCCCGCTCACCTACCTCGCGGTACTGCTGACCGCGGGGGTCTTCGTGGCCCTGGGGATGTACCTGAAGGCGCACCCGGGCAACTCCGGTCTGTCGGGTTCCAGCGGGGGCGCCCTGACGATGGCCGTGATCTTCCTGTCCCTCGCGCTGTTCGTGCACCTGCGCGGCGTCCTCTTCAACAACATCTGGTGGGTCTTCATGGTGACCGTCGTCACCACGGGGGTGGGTCTCGCCGTCGCGGCGATCTCGGATGGCACCAAGGGGGAGGCGATCGCCAAGTCGCTCATCTTCATGCCGATGGCGATCAGCTTCGTCGGCGCCGGGATCATCTGGCGGTTCATGTACATCGCCCGCCCCCCGATCAACGATCAGACCGGTGTGTTGAACGCGGCCTGGGTGTGGCTCGGTGAGTTCTCGATCTCGGACGGTGCCACGGCCGGGGCGATCGTCGCGTTCGTGGTGGCGGGCCTCCTGGTGCTCGTCGGCGTCCGGGGGTTCCTCGCCGGGTCGATGTCCGTCGGCTGGACCTCGGTCCTCGTAGCGATCCCCTTCGCCTGGTTCGGCACCCGGCTGCTGGCCGGCAGCCTCGGCGGGGTCATCGAGGGGCCCGGTGGCCAGATGATCGCCGATCCGATCCTGTTCCTCAGCGGCACACAGCAGGTCGGCGCGTACAACAACGTGTTCGTGATGCTGCCCTTCATCTGGATCTACACCGGGTTCGCGATGGTGATCTTCTCGGCGGCCATCAAGGGGGTGCCGTCTGACCTGATCGACGCCGCGAACGTCGACGGCGCGAGCCGATCGCAGATGTTCTGGCGGGTGATCGTTCCGCAGATCGCGCCGACCATCGGCGTGGTCATCACGACGGTGATCGTCGTCGTGATGAAGGTCTTCGACATCGTGAAGGTGATGACCGCCGGCAACTTCGGGACCAACGTGCTCGCGAACCTCATGTGGGATGCCTCGTTCATCGACGGCAACTTCGGGCTCGGCTCGGCCATCGCGATCATGCTCTTCATCTCGGTGCTGCCGATCATGTACATCAACATCCGGCGGATGCAGAAGGAGTTCCACTGATGGCGGCCGTGACCACCGGTCCCGACACCGGCTCCTCCACCGGTTTCTCCGGCGGCCCCGACGGGGGCAAGGGCCTGGGCAAGCGGCTGTACGCGATGCTGTCCGGGATCCCGACGGGTGTGCTCTGGATCCTCGTCGCCCTGTGGGCCCTGCCGACCGTCAGCCTCCTCGCCAACTCGTTCCGGACCCGTGACGCGCAGCGCGAGTCGGGCTTCTGGACCATGTTGGCCGACCAGCGGCTCACCCTCGAGAACTACGAGCTGGTGCTCACGACCGGTATCGCCGGCGGGATGTGGCAGGCCCTGCTCAACTCCTTCGCGATCGCGCTCCCCGCCACGATCGTCCCCATCGCGATGGCCGCCTTCGCCGCCTACGCCTTCGCCTGGATGGACTTCAAGGGCCGGGAGTGGTGGTTCATCGGCACCGTGTCGCTGCTCGCCATCCCGCTGCAGACCTCGCTCATCCCGCTGCTGCAGCTGTACTCGGGCGGCGCCAAGCAGACGATCCCGCTGCTGGACAAGACCGTGACGGTCTTCCCCGACGTGGGGTTGGCAGGCTCCGTCACCGCGGTGTGGTTGACGCACACCGGGTTCGCCCTGCCCCTGGCGATCTTCCTCCTGCACAACTACATCGTCGGACTGCCGCGCGATGTGTTCGAGTCGGCCAGGATCGATGGGGCGGACCACTTCCAGATCTTCGTCCGGCTCGTGCTGCCCCTGTCCGTCCCCGTGCTCGCCGCCTTCGCGATCTTCCAGTTCCTGTGGACCTGGAACGACTACCTCATCGCGCTCACGATGATCGGGGGGAACCGCAGTGCGTTGCCAGCCACGGTGGTCATCGCCTCGCTGGCCGGTGAGTTCGGGATCCAGGAGCACCTGCTGTCGGCCGGCGCGTTCGTGCGGGCCTTCGTCCCGATCATCGTGTTCTTCGCCCTGCAGCGCTACTTCGTCCGCGGCATGCTCGCAGGCTCCGTCAAGGGCTGAACCAGGCAAGTGTGGTGATCCACGGCAACTATCTGCCGTGGATCACCACATGTCGACCGGTCGCGCCGCCGTGCGGGGCCTCAGCGCTCGCCGTCTACCCCCTGGCCCAGGACCTCGGACATCAGCACGGGGCGTTCCTCCGCGATGGAGCGGTGGCCCGCGATACCCATCACGACCGCCAGCAGGCCGTCCTCGACGCTGACCTTCGGCCGGCGTCCCTCACGGATCGCGGCCACGAAGTCGAGGTGTTCGAGGTAGCTCGAGCCGTGGTGGAGGCCCTCGTAACGGATGCGCTCGTCGTGGACGAGTTCCTCGCGGACACTGCGATCCTCACGACGTCCGATCCGGAGCTTGCCTTCGGGTACGAAGGCCTCGGCCTTGCCGACGTCGCCCGTGACGGCGATCTCCTGCTCGTTCGCCCCGCCCTCGGCGAACAGGCACAGGTCCAGCAGGGCACGGACCCCGGAGGCGTACTCCACGATCACGTAGGCGTTGTCGATGACGTCGGGGACCTCGCCGTCGTAGAGCTCGTCGAGGTGGTTGACGTCCTGAGCCCCTGAGGCCATCACGCGGACCGGTTGCGACCCGGCGAACAGGTTCATGAGGTCGAAGAAGTGGCAGCACTTCTCGACGAGCGTCCCGCCCGAGTTGCGGTTGAACCGGTTCCAGTTGTCCACCTTGACCAGGAACGGGAAGCGGTGCTCACGGATCGCCACCATCCGCACGGTGCCGACCGCACCACCCTTGACCTCCTCGACCAGCCGCGCGATCGGGGGCATGTACCGGTACTCCAGGCCGACCCAGACGAGCGCCTCACGTCCCCGCGCGGCATCGACCACGTCCTGGCACTCGTCGGCAGTGATGCACAGGGGCTTCTCGACCAGCACGTGGACGTCGGTCTTCAGGGTGTCCATGAGGATCTGGTGGTGGGTCATGTTCGGGGTCGAGATCACGACCGCATCGACGTCGCCGGCTTCGAGCAGCGAGCGGTGGTCCTCGTAGACCGCCAGATCGTCGCGCTGCGCGACGTCGACCGCGGCCGACCGCGAGTCCTCGGAAGGGTCGGCGATCGCGACCACCTCGGCGCCATCCACCTCGGCGATGTTGAGGAGGTGTTCGCGACCCATCATGCCGGTGCCGATGAGCCCGTAGCGGATCGGTTCCATGGCGGTCACCACCGGGTCGCGATGTATTGCGGCTCGAGGAACTCGTGGATACCGAGGTGGCCGCCCTCGCGGCCCAGCCCCGATTGCTTGACGCCTCCGAACGGTGCGGCGGGTTCGGCCACGAGGGCCTCGTTCAGCCCGACCATCCCGCTCTCCAGTCGCTCGGACAGCGCGAGTCCTGCGCCCAGGTCGCCGCTGTAGACGTACGCCACCAGGCCGTGCTCGACGGCGTTGATCGAGGGCAGGACCTCCTCGACGTCGTCGAAGGTGACGATCGGCGCGACCGGACCGAAGATCTCGTTCGCGAGGATGGGCGCATCCGGCGACAGGTCGGTGAGCACCGTGGGTCGGTAGAAGTAGCCGGGTCGGTCAGCTCTGCTGCCGCCCGTCCGGACCGTCGCGCCGGCGTCCACCGCGGACTGGGTCAGGGCACCGACCTTCTCCTGCGCCTGGCCGGTGATGAGTGGCCCGAGTTCGACCCCGTCATCGAAGCCGGAGCCGAGCTGCATGGCTGCGACCGCGTCCGCCAGTCGCGAGGCGAACTCCTCGGCGATCGGTGCGGCTGCGTAGAAGCGGTTCGCGGCGGTGCAGGACTGGCCGTTGTTGCGCATCTTCGCGATGACCGCGCCCTCGACCGCGGCATCCAGGTCGGCGTCGGCCAGCACGATGAAGGGCGCGTTGCCGCCGAGCTCCATCGACGGGTTGATCACGTACGGGGCACTCGCCGCCAACAGCGCGCGTCCCGTCTCGGTCGACCCTGTGAAGGACAGCTTGCGGACCGCGGGGTCGGCCAGGATGGCCTCGACCATCTCGGCGGGCTGGGCCGACGGCACGACGTTGACCACGCCGGCCGGCAGACCGGCACGCTCCAACGCATCGACGATCGCGTAGGCGACGAAGGGCGTCTCCGGCGCCGGTTTCAGCACGCTGGCGCACCCGGCGGCCAGGGCGGGCGCGAGCTTGCGGGTGATCATCGCTGCGGGGAAGTTCCACGGGGTGATGCACAGCGCCACCCCCACCGGCTTGTGCGAGACCAGTACCCGCTTGCCGCCCCCTGGGGCGACGCGCAACGTGCCCTCGATGCGGACCGCCTCCTCGGAGAACCAGCGGAGGAACTCGGCGGCCTGGCCGAGCTCCCCGCGGGCCTCACCGAGTGGCTTGCCGTTCTCCCGCACGACCAGTTCCGCGAAAGCGTCACGTTCGTCGGTGAGGATCTGGAAGGCCCGGCGGAGGATCTCACCACGCTCGCGCGGTGGTGTCGCCGCCCAGCTGGCCTGCGCCGCTTCCGCTGCGCGCACCGCAGCGAGGCCGTCCTCGACCCCGGCGTCCGCGACGCGGCCGATCAGCTCACCGGTCGCCGGATCGACCACCTCGGTCTCGCCAGCGTCGCGGGGCTCCACCCACTCGCCGGCGATACGCAGCCGGGTAGCGGGACCACTAGCATCGATGGTCAGCATGCGTCAGCCTTTCGTCGGCGCCGCACCCTACCGCCGGGGTGAGGAGGCCGACGCACGAGCGTCCGGCGATCCCACTCGTCCTGGCCGTCGATGGAGCCTGCCATGAGCCGCACCTACGTCACCCACCTCGAGTGCAGCATGACCGGTCAGGCCTACGCCGCCGGTGAGCTCCACAACCTCTCGGAGGCCGGCAAGCCCTTGCTGGTCCGCTACGACCTTCCGGCGATCAAGGCGGCGGTCGCGCGCGACGAGCTCGCATCGCGCCCGGCGACCCTCTGGCGTTACCGGGAGCTGCTGCCGGTCGAGCCCGAGCACATCGTGTCGCTCGGTGAGGTGATGACCCCCCTGATCGAACTGCCGACCAGCGCGGCCAAGCTCGGCGTGCCCGGCGAACAGGTGATCGTGAAGGACGAGGGTCGGCTGCCGACGGGATCCTTCAAGGCGCGAGGGCTGGCACTGGCGGTCAGCATGGCCAAGCAGCTCGGGGTGGAACGGATCGCGATGCCGACCAACGGCAACGCCGGCGCGGCGCTGGCGGCGTACGGTAGCCGTGCGGGCATCGAGACCTTCGTGTTCTGCCCCCACGACACCCCGGAGATCAACGTCCGCGAGATCGCACTCCAGGGCGCCCACACCTACCGGGTCAACGGTCTGATCGACGTGTGTGGCCGCATCGTCGGGGAGGGCAAGCAAGCCGCGGGATGGTTCGACGTCTCCACCCTGAAGGAGCCCTACCGCATCGAGGGCAAGAAGACGATGGGGCTGGAACTGGTCGAGCAACTCGGGTGGGAGGTCCCGGACGTCATCTTCTACCCGACCGGTGGCGGGACCGGCCTGATCGGGATGTGGAAGGCCTTTGCGGAGCTCGAGGCGCTCGGCTGGCTCGGGCAGCAACGGCCCCGCATGGTCGCCGTGCAGGCCGAGGGTTGTGCACCGATGGTGCGCGCCTACGAGCAGGGCGAGGAGTTCGCGCAGCGCTGGGAGGACGCCCACACGGTCGCGGCCGGCATCCGTGTGCCGGCGGCGGTGGGCGACTTCCTGATCCTGCGTGCCGTGCGCGAGTCCGGCGGGTTCGCGACCGCGGTCAGCGACGCCGACATCGAGCAGGCCCGCGTCGATGCTGCGCAGGACGACGGGCTGCTGCTGTGCCCGGAGGGCGCCGCGACCTTCGCCGCCTACCGTCACGCACTGGCCGACGGTCAGGTCAGCCGTGACGACCGGGTCGTGCTGTTCAACTGCGGCTCCGGGCTGAAGTACCCCATGCCCGACCAGGCCGGGTTCGTCGATGCGGACGCCGAGGTGGACTACGCCGCGCTGTTGGCCGCGGCGGAGGCATGATCCTCGCCACGGTCGGCGGGAGAGGAGGCGGACCTTGACCGACGTGCTGATCACCGAGTTCATGGACAGCGCGGCGGTCGCCACGCTGTCCGAGCGGTACGACGTCCGTTACGACCCACACCTGGTCGGTGACCGGGCCGCCATGCTGGGTCTGCTCAGCACCGCTCGTGCGCTGATCGTCCGCAACCGCACCCGGGTCGACCTCGAGGTGCTCGATGCGGCGCCGAACCTGGTGGCCGTCGGTCGGTTGGGTGTCGGCCTCGACAACATCGACGTCACCGCCTGCGAGGGTCGTAGCGTCGCCGTGCTCCCGGCGACCGGCGCCAACGCGGTCTCGGTCGCCGAGTACGTCGTCACCGCGCTGCTCGTGCTGCGACGTCAGGGGGTCTTCCAGGCCACGCCGTTCCTGCTCGCCGGCGAGTGGCCCCGCCAGGACCTCGTCGGGCACGAGCTGGCCGGCAGTCGCCTGGCGCTGTTCGGGCTGGGTGCGATCGCCCGGCTGGTGGTGGAACGGGTCCGTGCACTGGATGTCGAGGTGGTGGGGTTCGACCCGTTCATCCCCGAGGACGACGCCATCTGGGAACAGGTGCAGCGCGCGGACTCCCTCCCCGCGCTGCTGGGTAGCGCCGACGCGGTCAGCCTCCACGTCCCGCTGACCCCCGAGACTCATCACCTCCTCGATGGCGACGCCCTGGCGCTGCTGCCACCGCATGCGATCGTCGTCGATACGGCCCGGGGCGGCGTGCTCGACGAAGCCGCGCTGTGCGAGGCCCTGCGAGCGGGTCGCCTGGGCGGCGCCGCGTTGGACGTCTTCGAGACGGAGCCCCCCGATGCGGATGCGCTGGCGAGGTTCGCCGGGGCTCCGAACCTGATCCTGACCCCACACGTGGCCGGGGTCACCGTGGAGTCCAACCAGGCCGTCAGCGCCCTGGTGGCGACGCGGGTGCGCGAGGTCCTCGACCAGGATGGATCGAGCTGATGCGGAAGGTCGTGTGTGCGGGGCTCGCCGTCCTGGACCTGGTGTTCGAGGTCGATACCTTCCCGACGGCGGCTGGCAAGCACTTCGCCCGGTCACTCCACCAGGTCGGCGGTGGTCCGGCGGCCAACGGTGCGGTCACCGTGGCGCGGCTTGGAGGCATGGCCAGCTTCGTCGGCGCGGTCGGGGACGACCCGACGGGTGAGGCGATCCTCGCAGGCCTGCGCGCGGACGGCGTCGACGTCGAGCACGTCGAGATCGTCGCCGGTGCCACCTCTCCGACCTCCGCGGTCCTCGTCGATGCCTCGGGTGAGCGGCTGATCGTCAACCACCGCGACCCGCGGCTCCACGCCGCGGTCACCTTCCCCAGCGCGGTGGTGGACGACGCCGATGCGGTGCTCGCAGATCTGCGGTGGCCGGAGGGCGCCGCGGATGCGCTGATGGGGGCGCGCGACCGGGGCCGCCCCGCCGTGCTCGACTACGACTCGGCCGAACTGGACGACGACCGGGCCCTGCTCGCGAGCGCGACGCACATCGCGTTCGCCGAGCCGGCGCT
The DNA here is from genome assembly GCA_003563915.1 of Nitriliruptoraceae bacterium. Lineage (GTDB taxonomy): Bacteria > Actinomycetota > Nitriliruptoria > Nitriliruptorales > Nitriliruptoraceae > CSSed11-175R1. The sequence goes on along the minus strand of PWTE01000009.1, from coordinate 1,387 downwards.
CGCGGAGCGGACCGGGACCGACGACCCCGCCGAAGGGTTGCGACGCATCGCCCAGGAGACGGATGCCTGGGTCGCCGTCACCCGCGGCCCCGACGGCGTGGTCTGGCTGGAACCAGACGGGCAGGTAGCGCGTCTGCCGGCGTTCACGGTGGACGTCGTCGAGACCTTGGGGGCGGGTGACGTCTTCCACGGGGCGCTTGCGCTCCACCTCGCCGAGGAGCACCGTGAACCCGAGGCGGTTCGCCGAGCCTGCGCGGCCGCGGCCCTGAAGTGCGCCAGGGCGGGAGGGCGCGACGGCATCCCGTCTGGCGACGACGTCGCGGCCTTCCTCGCGACACCCCCTGGCTGAGCAGACCGCGAACCTGACCGCGAACGTGACCGCGATAGAGGAGCGACCCGTGACCACCATCGGCATCCTGACCCTCGGCCGCCCGACCTTCGACGTGCCCTTCGCTGAGGAGGTGAAGGCGGCGGCTCTCTCCAACCTCGCCGGATCCGACGCCGAGGTGGTGGGCAGCACCGACCTGTTGCTCGACGGTGAGGCGACCGACGGCGCTATCGCCGCTCTGCGCGAACGGGAACTGGACCTGCTGCTCATCCTGCAGGTCACGTTCACGGACGCGGATGCGATCCAGCGAGCGGCCCGTGAGATCGACGCGCCGATCGCGCTGTGGGCCTTCCCCGAGGACCGGACCGGCGGACGGCTGCGGCTCAACAGCTTCTGTGGCATCAACCTCGCCGCCCACGCGCTGGCCGACATCGGACGCACCGCCGAGCACCTGTACCGGCCCGCGGACGACCCTGGCGTGCTGGATGAGCTGCGGACGATCCTGCAGGTCCGGCCGGCGCGGGGCGCTGACTGGGAGCCCTCCCGCCGGCCCGACGCGTTGCCAGCACCGGCCGTGGCGACCGCGACGGAGGTTCGTGACCGGTTGCGCGACGTGCGGGTCGGGGCGGTGGGCGACCATCCGGACGGGTTCCATCCGTGCCGCTACGACGCGGAGGCGCTGCGGTCGACCGTGGGTGCCGAGGTGGAGCGCTTGGAGCTCGACGAGCTGTTCGCGACCGCCCGGCAGGTCGGCCCGGAGCGGCGGGCGCAGTTGCGCGAGCGGGTCGGGGCAGCGCTGACGGGGGTGGATGACGTGGACCAGGAGGCGCTCGGGGCGACCCTGGACACCTACGCGGCGCTGCGCTCGCTGGCGGACGAGCGCGGGTGGAGCGGTGTCGCGGTGCGGTGCTGGCCCGAGATGTTCACCGAGCAGGGCGGGGCCGCGTGTGCGGCGATGGCGATGATGACCGACGAGGAGGTCCCCGCCGCCTGCGAACGGGACGTGAACGGCAACGTGACCGAGGTGGCGCTCTCTGCCTTGGCCGGCGACGTGCCGGC
>PWTE01000259.1 GCA_003563915.1 Nitriliruptoraceae bacterium | reverse complement strand
CGAGCCGCTTCGCTACACGGATCACAACAGGTCGCGGCCCGCGGCCCAGGCGGTGAGCTCGTGGCGGTTGGACAGCTGCAGCTTGCGGAGCACCGCCGACACGTGCGTCTCCACCGTCTTGACCGAGATGAACAGCCGGCTGGCGATCTCCCTGTAGGTGTACCCACGCGCGATGTGGCGCAGGACCTCCTTCTCGCGGTTCGTGAGCTGGTCCAGCTCGGGGTCGTCGGTCAGGTCCGGTGGCAGGTCACCGGCGAAGGCGTCCAGCACGAACCCGGCGAGGCGCGGGCTGAACACGGCGTCGCCCTGGTGCACCCGGGCGATCGCGCTGACCAGGTCGTCGGGTGAGATGGTCTTGGTGACGTAGCCGCGGGCGCCCGCCCGGATCACCCGGATGACGTCCTCGGCCGCGTCGGAGACCGACAGCGCGAGGAACCGCACGTCCGGGTGGGTCTCGTGGACCGCGGAGATCACGGCCGCGCCGCCGCCTCCGGGCATGTGGACGTCCAGCAGGACCACGTCGGGCCTGGCGGCGCGGATGCCCTGGATCGCCTCGTCGACGTCACCGGCGTCACCGACGATGGTCACCCGTTCACCGAGCTCGGCCGTGACGCCGGCACGGAACAGGCGATGGTCGTCCACGAGGTAGACGCGCAGGTCGGGGTTCATGGCCCGTCCTCCTGGTCTGCGGTGGTGGTGGCATGGTCGCCGGTCGCCTCGTCGCGGCGGCGCGGGATCCGCAGCTCCACCTCGGTGCCGCTGTCCGGCGCGGTGTGGATCGTGGCATCGCCCCCGTGGCGTTCCAACCGGTCGATGATGGAGCTGCGGATCCCCTGCCGGTCGTCGGCGATCGTGCCAGGGTCGAAGCCGACGCCACGGTCCCGGACGAAGGCGAACACCTCGCGGTCCTGTACCTCGAGGTAGAGATCCACGGTCGGGCTCCCGGAGTGCTTGGCCGCGTTCACGGTCGCCTCGCGCACGGCTCCGATCAGGGCCCGTCCACGTTCGTCGACGGGTGCGTCGCCGACGGTGACGACCTCGATGGTCACCGCCTGGAGGGCCTCCACCTCCTCGGCGATCGCGTTCACCGCCGCCGCCAGCGTCGCGTCCGCATCGCCGCTCGTCGGCGCATCGAACAGCCAGGACCGCAGCTCACGTTCCTGGCGGCGCGCCAGGGCGACCATGCGCTGTGGTTCGTTCGCCGACCGTTGGATCAGTGCCAGCGTCTGCAGGACCGAGTCGTGCAGGTGCGCCGCCAGCTCCGCCCGCTCCTCCTGCCGGATCCGTTCGCGCCGCTCCTCGCCGAGCTGCTCGGCCAGGCGCCACAGCCACGGCCCGAACAGCATCGCCACGCCGATCAACGCGGCCAAGAGCGCGATGCCCAGCTCGCGGAGCGCATCCAGGGCCTCGTTCGCGGCGAGGAACCCGGCCACCGCGCCCGCGACCAGCAACGTCCCGACGATGACCCGCAACGGCGAGACGGGTCCCGCGGCGGCGCGCGCGACCACCCGTCCGCCGGGCAGCCGGATGCCGCGGGTCAGACGCGCCCGGTCGTCCGCGTCGGTGCGGGTCCACACGATCGCCGAGCCGATCGCCGCCAGCACGATCGGGAACACCAGCGCGTCGCCGAACCACAACCCGAGTCGACGCAGGAGGAGCAGGCACCCCAGCGTGATGAGCCCGAGCGCGACGCTCTGCTGGACCGTGGCTCGGCGCGGGACGGTCTGTGCTGCCGAGGTCTGCGTACCTGCGACCTCGCCCGTCGGCAGGACGATCCACAGCCCGCCGTAGAGCAGGAGCCCGACTCCGCCGGCGAAGGTCAGGACCACGAAGCCGATCCGCACGATGACGGGATCGACGCCGAGGTGGCGCGCCAGGCCGACGGCGACACCCGCGACGATGCGTCCTTCGGCGGGGCGGTGGAGCCGCCGCCGGCCCGGATGCGCTGCCGCACCCGGCGGAGGCGGGGGTGGGGGAGCGGGGCGCGTCGAGGTCGAGATGGTGCGCCTCCTTGACGGCGACGGCGGCTGCGCTATCGGCCGATGGTCGCACAGCGCTGCCCGGTCCACCACCCGGAGCGACCCTGGGCTCCCGGCGACGGTTCAGGGTCGGCTCAGGGTCCTCCCGGATGGTGCCGTGCGGCCGTCTCACGCATGCTGGACCTACCTCGCCGCACCACCTGATGGTCCCGACAGGAACCGAGCATGAGCACCGCGCCACCCCCACCGGCTCCGCCGACGAGCTCCCCACCTTCGCGGGTGCGCCCACCGCTGCGCCGCGACCCCGACGTCGGGATCGTCGGTGGCGTCGCGGCTGGACTGGCGCGCCACCTCGACGTCGACGTGGTGCTGATCCGGATCGCCTTCGTGGTCGGGGCCCTGCTCACGCAGGGGCTCGCGGTCCTGGCCTACGTGCTCGGCTGGGTCTTCGTCCCCAAGGCGACACCGGAGGAGCGAGCGGCCGCGGTGGCGCGTCCGAGCGGGCGACGTGACCGCGCCGACGACGGCCGTGGCGCGACGTTCTGGCTCGGGGTCGGGTTGCTCGCGCTGGGGGCGATCTGGTTCCTCGGCGCGGTGTCCACGCCCGGTCTGGCGGCGTTCCGACTGGTCGACCGCGGGGTCGTCCTGCCGCTGCTGCTGATCGGCCTCGGGATCGCGCTGTGGCGCACCGGTGACCGCAACGACACATCAGCCACCTCATCCGCTTCCCGGCCGCCGGCAACGGCCACCTCACCTTCGGAGTCCGCGATGCCCACCACCTCGCTCCCTGCCCCAGAGACCGCACCCGACGGCACCGTCCGCGTGGATCCGGTCGATCAGGAACCCGGTTCACCGCCGCCACCACCTCCGTCGGCGCCGTCCATGCCGGCCGGCGGGGACGGCGGGTTCACCCCGCCACCGGTCCCGGAGCGGGAACGCTCGTTCCTGACCCGGCTGACCTTGGGGGTCGCGCTGCTGACCGTCGGCGTCCTCTGGATCCTCGAGGTCACGACCGCCCTCAGCCTCGGCCCCCTGCCGATCCTCGCGATCGGGCTCGCCATCATCGGCGCCGGCCTGCTGGTCGGCAGCGTCGTCGGACGTGGCCGCGCGCTGATCGTGGTCGGCGTCCTGCTGCTCCCGCTGGTGCTCGCCGGCACCGTGCTCCGCGGCCTGCCAGCCGGCCCGCTGATCGAGGGCGGTCTCCGCGGAGACGCACGGTTCGGGGAGCTGATCGAGCAACCCGCGACGGCGGACGAGCTGGCGTCCACGTACTCGCTCGGTGCCGGGCGGTTGGAGCTGGACCTCCGAGGCCTGGAGCTCGATGACGATGCCTCCGTGGCGATCGAGATCGGCGCCGGCGAGGTCGAGGTGTTCGTGCCCAGCGACGTGAACGTCGACGCCAGCGGGTCGCTGGGCCTCGGGGAACTACGCCTGTTCGACGTGCGCCGGACCGGGTTCGCGCTGGACGCGGAAGGGTCACTGGTTGCGGACGTGGCCGTGCCCGCCGACGCGCCCACGCTCGAGCTCCGGCTCGACGGCGGCGTCGGTGACATCTCGGTCCAGCGATGACCGTCCCCACCCTGCCCACCGGCTCTTCTCTCACCCTGCCCACCGGTTCTTCTCTCACCCTGCCCACCGGTTCTTCTCCCACCCTGCCCACCGGTTCTTCTCCCACCCTGCCCACCGGCTCTTCTCTCACCCTGCCCACCGGCCCAGCGAGGTAGTCCGATGGAACGCCACCGTTTCGATCCCCTGTCCTTCATCTTCGGCCTGCTGTTCGTCGGTGTCGCCGGCGTCGCCCTGCTCAGCCCGGAACTGATCGCCCTGCGCGACCTCCGGTGGGTCGCGCCGGCGCTGCTCGTGGTCGCCGGGGCGGTCCTGCTCCTCAGCACCGCCCGGCGTGACGGGGTGCCGGTCGAGCACGGAGATGACCACCCCACGCCCGACGACGCCGGGTAGAGTCGGCCCACGGTGGCCCACCCGGCCACCGGAGACGTCGCCCGTCTCCGCGGTACAGGCGCCACCGTGGCGCAGCGAAGGACGACGCATGCCCGCGACCATCATCGTCGGGGCCCAGTGGGGGGACGAAGGCAAGGGCAAGGCGACCGACCTGCTCGCGGACGCCACCGACCTGGTGGTCCGCTACCAGGGCGGCAACAACGCCGGCCACACCGTCATCGTCGGTGACGAGGTCTTCAAGCTGCACCTGATCCCCTCCGGGATCCTCTACGACCACGTCACGCCCATCATCGCCGACGGCGTCGTCATCGACCCGAAGGTCATGCTCCAGGAGCTCGATGGGCTCGAGGAGCGTGGCCTGCGCCCCTTCGAGAGGGTCAAGGTGTCCGGGAACGCGCACCTGATCATGCCCTACCACCGCGAGCTCGACCTGTTGATCGAACGGCGTCTGGGCAAGGCCAACCTCGGGACCACCAAGCGCGGCATCGGCCCGGCCTACGCCGACAAGGCCTCGCGGGTGGGCTTACGGTTCCAGGACCTGTTCGACGAGAAGATCTTCCGGCAGAAGCTCGACGCCGTCCTGGTCCACAAGAACGAGCAGCTCGCCAAGATCTACAACCGCCTCCCGATGGACCTCGAGGAGATCGCCGACGAGTACCTCGGCTACGCCGAGCGCCTGCGCCCGCTGCTCACCGACTCCACCGAGCTGATCCACAGCGCACTGGAGGCCGGCCAGCACATCATCCTCGAAGGTGCACAGGGCACGCTGCTCGACCTCGACCATGGCACCTACCCGTTCGTGACCTCCTCGAATCCGGTCGCGGGTGGCGCCTTGACCGGCGCCGGGCTCGGGCCCAAGCACGTCGACCGCGTGATCGGCATCACCAAGGCCTACGTCACCCGGGTCGGTGCCGGGCCGTTCCCCACCGAACTGTTCGACGAGGTCGGTGAGCGCATGACCGACGTCGGCGGCGAGTACGGCACCACCACCGGCCGCCGCCGGCGGGTCGGCTGGTTCGACGCCGTGCTTGCCCGCTACGCCGAGCGCGTCAACGGCTTCACCGACCTGTTCCTCACCAAGCTGGACGTGCTGAGCGGGTTCGACACGCTGAAGCTCGCCACCGCCTACCGCTACGACGGGCAGGAGTACCGCAACTTCCCGCCGCACCAGTCGATCTTCCACCACGCCGAGCCGGTCTACGAGGAGGTGCCCGGCTGGGGGAGCGACATCAGCGAGGTGACCCGCTACGAGGACCTGCCGCAGGCGGCCCGCGACTACGTCGACGCGATCGAGGAGTCCGCCGGTGCGCCGGTGACGTGGGTGTCGGTCGGCCCGAAGCGCTCGCAGACCCTGATCCGTCGAGACGTGCCCCTGGTGCCGACGGGTTGAGTCGCCGCCGCGGCGAGTAGCCTGCGGCCGCTAACAGCTGGGAGGTCACCGGTGGGTCGTTCCGTGCTGGTCGTCGGCGGCGGCGGTCGGGAGCACGCGTTGGCGTGGCGTCTGGCCGCGTCCCCGTCCGTGGACCGGGTCGTGTCGGCGCCCGGTAACCCCGGCATGGCGCAGCTCGGTCCGACCGTGCCCGTCGACACCGGCGACCCGGACGCCGTCGCGGACCTCGCCGAGGGGCAGAGCAGCGACCTCGTCGTCATCGGCCCGGAGGCCCCCCTGGTCGCAGGCGCGGTCGATGCGCTGCAGGCTCGGGACATCCCCGCCTTCGGACCTGTCGCCGCGGCCGCGTACCTCGAGGGCTCCAAGGCCTTCGCCAAAGGGATCATGGAAGCTGCCGGTGCCCCGACCGCCGGCTACCTCGCCACCTCCGAGGTGGAGCAGGCCTACGCCGCGCTCGACCGGTTCGCCCCGCCCTACGTCGTCAAGGCCGACGGGCTGGCGGCCGGTAAGGGCGTACGCATCTGCGAGGACCTGGCCGACGCCCGCGCCGCCGTCGACGACGCCCTGGTCCACCGACGGTTCGGTGACGCCGGAGCGCAGCTGGTGATCGAGGAGTTCCTCCACGGGCCCGAGCGCAGCGTCTTCGGGGTCTGCGACGGTCAGGACGTCGTGCTGCTCACCCCGGCGCAGGACTACAAGCGGGCTCACGACGGCGACGCCGGACCCAACACCGGGGGGATGGGCGCCTACGCGCCGGTGCCGGGTTTCGGCCGCGACGACATCACCGAACTGCGCGAACTGATCTTCCTCCCCGTGCTCCGGGAGCTGGCAAGCCGTGGCGCGCCCTACCGCGGGCTGCTCTACGCGGGGTTGGTTCAGACCTCCGACGGCCCCAAGCTGCTCGAGTTCAACGCCCGCTTCGGTGACCCCGAGACCCAGGCGATCCTGCCGCTACTCGCGAGCGACCTCGGCGACCTGCTGGCCGCCTCCGCCTCCGGTGCCGTCAGGGACGTCGAGGTGACCTGGCACGACCGTGCGGCGGTGACGGTCGTGCTCGCGAGTGGCGGGTACCCGGGGAGCTACACCACGGGGAAGCCGATCACCGGCGTCGACGACGCCGATACGCGGCCTGAGGTCACCGTCTTCCACGCGGGCACCGGTCAGGCGGATGGCGAAGGGCTGGTCACCGCAGGTGGGCGGGTCCTGAACGTCACCGCCGTCGGCGACGACGTCGAGGCGGCACGTCGATCCGCCTACGCGGCCACGGACCTGATCGGTTTCGACGGGCTCCACCGGCGCAGCGACATCGCGGCAGGTGTCTGACGCCGCGATCGCTCTCCGGGGTCGCGCGAGCGTGAGGTGAGAGGTGCACCGCGGGATGTCGTAGCTCACACGCCCGGTTCGGGGAGGCCGACCCAGCGGTGGTCGCCCCCGGCGGTGCGCTCGCGCTTCCAGATCGGGACCCGGTCCTTGACCCGCTCCAACGCGTCCCGACAGGCGTCGAAGGCCGGTGCGCGGTGGGCGGCCGCGCAGACGATCAGGATCGTGTGGTCCCCGACCTCCAACTCCCCGACGGCGTGGAGCAGCGCGATACCGGTGGTCTCGGGATGGTCCCGGCCGATCTCGGCGGCGATGTCGGCCAGTTCCTTCTCCGCCATCTCGGGGTACGCGGAGTAGTCGAGCCCCACGATCCCGTCCAGGTCCGGTGCGTGGTCCCGCACGGTCCCGAGGAAGATCGCGGTGCCACCGACCTCCGGTCCGGCCACCGCGGCCAAAGCGGCGGCCAGATCCAGTGGCGGTGCCGTGAGTCCGGTGAGCACCCGCGGTCCCGGAGCATCACCTCCGTCGCTGTCCGCACCGCCGGCGACGGGCGGGAGCAGGGCGAGTTCGGCGCCGGCGGGAACCGGCTGGTCCTCGCGTGCCACCTCGAGGTCGACGGCGACCTTGACCCCGGACACCAGCGGCGCGAGTGCGGGATGCTGGTCCGCGATCGCGGCGCGGAGATCCGTGACCGTCGCGTGGTCCGCTAGCTCCACCTCGACGCGGTTGCTGCCGGCTCTCTCGGTGAGTCCCCCGAACAGACGGACCTGGACCAGCACGGCGCGGCTCCTGAGGTGGCGGCGAGGGTGGTGGCGGTTGCGTCCCGAGGCTACTTCCCTGCGGGTGCGCGAGCGTCGCTCGACCCGACCCAGCCGACCTCCGGACGTCGTGGACAGGTACGTTGCGCGTATGTCAGCGGACCACGTGGCACCCCCCGTGCTCGACCGCCTGGAGCGGCCGGTCGAGGACCTTCGCGTCTCCTTGACCGATCGCTGCAACCTGCGATGCACCTACTGCATGCCGCGCGAGATGTTCGGTCCGGACCACGCGTTCCTGCCACGTCACGACCTCTTGAGCTTCGAGGAGCTCAGCCGGGTCCTGCGTGCCTTCGTCGACCTGGGGGTGAGCAAGCTGCGTCTGACGGGTGGCGAGCCGCTGCTGCGCACGGACCTCCCTGACCTGATCGCGATGATCGCGCCGCTGCCCGGCATCGAGGACATCGCGCTCACCACCAACGGGATCCTGCTGCCCCGGTTGGCCGAGCCGTTGGTGGAGGCTGGTCTCAAGCGGGTCACGATCAGCCTGGATGCGCTGGACGACGAGACCTTCCGCGCGGTCGCGGACACGCCGCTGTCGGTGGACGCCGTGCTCGCTGGGGTGCAGGCGGCGATCGACGCCGGCCTGTCGCCGGTCAAGGTCAACGCGGTGCTGCAACGCGGGGTGAACGACCACCAGTTGGAGGATCTCGCGGGGTGGGCCCGCGACACCGGCGTCACGCTGCGTTTCATCGAGTTCATGGACGTCGGCACCACCAACGGGTGGCAGCGCGAGCGGGTCGTCCCCGCCGACGAGGGGCAGGCGCGCATCCACGCCCGGTGGCCGATCGAGCCGGTCGCGCCGGAACGCCAGGGCGAGGTCGCCGAGCGCTTCCAGTACCTCGACGGCGCCGGCACGGTGGGCATCGTCGCGAGCGTGACCCGACCCTTCTGCCGCACCTGTGTCCGGGCTCGCCTGTCCGCGGTCGGCGAGCTCTACACCTGCCTGTTCGCATCGAAGGGCCACGATCTGCGGGCGCTGGTCCGTGGTGGAGCGACCGACACGGAACTGCGCGATGCGATCGCGTCGGTCTGGCGTGCCCGCACCGACCGGGCCTCCGAGCTGCGCAGCGAAGGCGGCCTCACCGGAGAACGCGTCGAGATGAGCTACATCGGCGGCTGAGTTTCCCCCTCCAGCGGTGGGGTCTGGGTGTCCCACGGGGTCGTCGCGAGCGGGCCGTGATGCTCGAGCTGAGCTCTCGGGCCGGTGCTCGGGCCCCGCGGCACGCCGCAAGCGCGCGTTGGCGGTCACGAACAACAGCGGAGGTTCGTCCTGTCGAGCACGCAGGTAGCTGGGCACGTCGCGGTCAGCCGGTTCGAGGTGCAGCCACGGTGGGAGGATGCCGTCGCGGCCGCTTTCGCGGCACGACCGCATCTGGTCGACGAGGCGCCGGGGTTCCTCCGCCTGGATGTTGTCCGTCCCATGGCCAACCCGCGCGAGTTCTGGCTGCTGACCTCCTGGACCGACGAAGCCTCCTACGAGCGGTCGCATCGGGAGCATCGTCACGCGGCCCACCTCGGACTGCCGGGCGGTCTGCGGTGGGTGCCTGGGTCCGCCCGCCTCGAAGCGATGGAGCACGTCACCGCATGATCCCAAGCGGAGGGTCAGAGCATGCGAGCGCGCTGCTCGCGATGGTCGCTCACGACCTGCGGAACCCCTGAGCTCGATGGTGGGGTTCGCCCAGCACTCAAGCGCCGGTGGGGCGCGCAGCTTGACGGCAGCGCACGGTGGGACCCTCGAGGTGAACAGCGCGCCTGGCGACGGCTCGACCTTCACGTCGTCGTTGCCACGCGCAGCGCAGGAACCTGACTGAGAGCTGCTCGGTAGCGGGCGTCAGATCAGGTCTCGTGACGACGTGGAACCGGCCTGGCGGTGGATGGCGCCCGCCAGCATGAGGCTGGCGGCTCGCGGCGGTCTCACGGGCGAGGTCGGGTTCCGGGGGATGACGCCGACCGGGAGCTCGGTTCGGGCTCCCACGTGG
>PWTE01000145.1 GCA_003563915.1 Nitriliruptoraceae bacterium | reverse complement strand
GGTCGTGGATGTGGCGGACCGTGTCCGCGACACAGGCCATGTCGGTGTCGGACTCGCCAGTGAACGCGGGAGGCACGTCCAGGACGGCACCCAGCGCGTTGTGGTGCACGTACTCCGGCATCCACCGGCGGTAGACGCCCCAGATGTACTCGCGCCAGCCGATCACCTGCCGGATGAAGCCCTCGGCGGCGTTCAGCGGCGCAGCGCCGGCACGGTAGGCCTCCTCGACCGCGTCACAGACCTCACGCGGGTGGAGCAGACCCAGGTTGAGCGCGTGTGACAGCAGGGAGTGGTTGAGCGACCAGGCATCCGACACCATCGCGTCCTGGTGGTCGCCGAAACGGGGGAGGGCGTGATCGACGAAGTGGCGCAACCGGGCGAGCGCGCGCCGCCGGGTCGTCGCCCACGTGCCGTCGGGTAGGGCACCGAAGGTGCTGTCGGGGAGCCACGACAGGGTGTCCTGGTCCAGGTCGTCCAAGCGTGAAGTGACCGGGTCGGGAGCGGTGACCGCCAGGTCGTCCGTCGGTGGCTCGCGGTTGTCGTGGTCGAGGTTCCAGCGTCCGCCCGCGGGTCCGTCGCCGTCCATCAGGTAGCCGGTCTCGCGGCGACGCCAGCGGTAGAAGTCCTCCATCTTCAGGTGATCGCGATCACCGGCCCAGGTGTCGAAGTCGCGCCAGTGGCACAGGAAGTGGTCGTTGTCCACCACCTCGAGCTCGCAGGCGAGGCTGCCCGACCCCGCGAGGTCCCGGAGCAGTCGGTCACCGGTGAGGCTCGCGGGCTCCATCGCTCGCACCAGATCGGGACGGTACTCGGCGACGTGTGCCTCGACACCGGCACGCATCGTCGGGGCGCGGCGCAGGTCGACGTCGAAACCACGGTCCTCGAGTTCGGCCGCGAAGTGGCGCATCGCCGAGACGACGAGGTGCAGCTTCTGGACGTGCCATCGGCGGCCGGTGAGCTTGGCGTCGCTGACCACCAGCAGCACCCGCGAGTCGTCCGGCACCGCGTAGCGCAGGTGAGCGAGGTCGCGGTTGAGCTGGTCACCCCAGATCCACACCGTGCGCACACGCGGCTCCTCATCGATGGCGTAGGGAGGTTCGGAGCCGAGGCTCGACGTGGCCCGGACAGCGGGAGCGCCGGCCACCGTGGGGTGGCCGGCGCTCCTCGGGTTGCCCGCGCGTCAGTCCTTGGTCGACTCCCGCACCACGAGCACGGGGCAGCGAGCGTGGCGGGTGACCTGTTCGCTGACCGAACCGAGCCGCAGTCCGGCGAACCCGCCGCTGCCGCGTGATCCGACCACCACCAGGTCCGCGTCCTTGGATCGCTCGATCAGCGCCTGGGCGATCTTGCGTTCCGCCAGCACCGAGTACTCGACCTCGATGTCGGAGAGGTCGACCTCGACCTTCTCCAACCAGGCACCGAGCTCCTCGGTGGCCTTCGCGCGCTGTTCCTCGATATCCGGGGCCCGGTCCTTGCCGCGTTCGGGCAGGACCGGGAAGGCCGTCACCTGCTCAGGTGGCTGGAAGATGTACACCACCTCCAGTGTGGCCTTGCGCCACGTGGCCTCCTCAGCGGCCCTGTGGAGCGCGTCGACCGATGCAGGCGAGGCGTCAACCCCGACCAGGATCCTCGTCATGATCTCTCCCTTCCTCCGCGTGAGGTGCGATCAGTTGTCCGTGGCCTGTTGTTGGGCCTCTTCGGACATGCCTCCGGTGTGGTCCTGTTCGAACTGGTCCTCTGGCCGCACCACGATCCTGCCTCGGGCCTCGGTGTTGAGGCCCTTGGCGACGCCGATGGCGACCACGATGAGGACGATCGCGAACGGGAACCCGGTGGCGATCGCTCCGGCCTGCAGGGCGCCTAGTCCGCCGGCCGCCAAGAGGACGGCAGCGACGACACCCTCGGAGGTGGCCCAGAAGACGCGCATCGCCTTCGGTGGGTCCAGCGAACCGCCCGACGCGATCATGTCGATCACGAAGGAGCCGGAGTCGGAGGAGGTGACGAAGAACAGGGTGATCACGATGATCGTGACGATCGACATGAACGTCGCGGCCGGCAGCTCCTCGAGCAGTGCGAACATCGCGACGGTCGAGCCCTGCTCGATCGTCACGCCGACGATGTCGGCGGTGCCGTCGAGTGCCCAGATCAGCGCGGTGTTGCCCATCACCGTGAACCACAGGAAGGAGACCGCCGAGGGGACCAGCAGGACACCCAGGATGAACTCTCGGATCGTGCGGCCCCGGGAGATCCGGGCGATGAACATCCCGACGAAGGGCGCCCAGGAGATCCACCATGCCCAGTAGAAGATCGTCCAGTCGGCGAGCCAACCGTCGGCGGAGCTGTACCAGCCCGCGTCACCGGTCCACACGCTCGGGTCGTCGTAGGTGCCACCCCAGAACAGCACGTTGACGAAGTTCTGGATGTAGTTGCCGATGTTGTCGGCGTAGGCGGTGACGATCGCCAGCGTCGGCCCGGCGAGCGCCACGAACAGCAGCAGCAGGCCGGCCAGGTTGATGTTGATCTCGGAGAGCCGCCGGATGCCCTTGTCGATCCCGCTGACCACCGAGATGGTGGCGGCCAGCGTGATGACGGCGATCAGCACGATCTGCAGAGGGATCGAGTCGCCGGTGCCGAAGACCCGATCCAGACCGGTCGCGATCTGCGCGACACCGAGGCCCAGCGAGGTCGCGATCCCGAACATCGTCCCGAAGATCGCCAGGACGTCCACCAGGTTGCCGATCGGCCCGTGGATGCGGTTGCCGATCAGGGGGTAGAGCGCGGACCTGACGGTCATCGGCAGGTTGTGGCGGAAGCCGAAGTAGGCCAGGGAGAGCCCCAGCACGGCGTAGACGGACCAGGCGCCGAGCCCCCAGTGGTGGAAGGTGAGCAGCATCGCCTCGGCGGCGGTCTCTCCGGGGGTCTCCATCTGCGGACCCTCGGCGAAGTGCATCGCCGGTTCGGCGACCCCCCAGAACACCAGCCCGATGCCCATGCCGGCGCTGAACAGCATGGCGAACCAGGTCAGGTAGCTGAAGTCCGGCGTCGAGTCGTCGGGTCCGAGCCTGACGTTGCCGGACTTGCCGATCGCGAGCCAGAGGCAGAACACCACCAGGAACGCGATCGTGAAGATCATGAAGAACCCGAGGTTGGACGTGATCCAGGTGCGGACCTCGCCGAGGACCTCGCCGGCATTGTCACTGAACAGCGCTCCGTAGAGCACGAACAGCACGATGAGCCCGGCAGAGACCGGGAACACCACCGGGTGGATATGGGACTTCGCCCTCTCGAGCGTTGACATCGACAGCATCTCCCTCTCGCGGCGTGGGCTATCGCGCCCCGCGCATCCCCTCTCTCCTCCGGGACGGCGACTGACGGGCACGCGACCACCGCACGCGCTTCTGGTTGGTCGGCTGACGCAGGGCTAACCCTTGCAGAACCACTGCGCGGATGCCACGAGGATGGGGGAAGGAGGTGGTCTTCCGTCGGCCTTCGTGCGCTCACGGCGGCGTGGATGCGCGCAACGCACGGCGCACGCGGCTGCTCGGGGGGCGCGCGCGAAGGCTCGGATCAGCGGCGTTCGCGGCGTTGACGGGCTTGGACCCGCAACCGTTGCAAGGCCACGGCGCACCCCAGGAGCAGGACCCCTCCGATCGCCCCCACGACCCCGCCGGCACCAGCGCCCAGCCCGAGGAAGCCACCGATCAGCGCGATGGAGGTGGCGATCAGCCAGACCCCGCCGCCGAGACGGTCCTGCTCCAGGGCGTACCTGCCGACCAGGACCATCGCCACCAGCGCGCCGAGCGCCAGGATCCCGGGGACGGCCGTCGACAGGATGGTGCCCGCGAGCGTTCCGGCGATCGCGCGGCTGAACAGCAGGGTGGCTGCCAGCAGTCCCGCGGCGATGGCGCCGACACGTTGCGCCCAGGGACGGCCGTCCAGGCGGCCGATGGCGATCATGGCCAGGGGGAACGCGAAGACCAACGCCAGGACCTGTTGGGGCGCACGGCCTTCCGTCAGGGCGACGAGCAGCGGCAGGGCGGCGACCGCGCCGGCCCCCCCGAACAGCGCCATGATCTGCAGCGCGAGTTCCTCCGCGTCGGGGTTGCCGACGGACTCCTTGGCCACGTCCTTGCTCCTGTCGTCCGCGCTCCTCGGGACCGCCGTGGATCAGGACGGTGGTTGGGTCCTGGGCGACGAGGCGGCACGCTACCGGCCCCGCCGTCCGAGCTGGAGCCGGGACGGCTCGTCGCGACCGGAGCAGCGATGCCTGAACCTCGACGGCGAGGTGCTCCCGTCATCCCCTCGCTGGCGGTGGAGCTGCGGACGCACCTCCACCGGGCGTTGCGGCGTGCCGGGGTACCGGAAGCCCATGTGGAACCGCTGGTGCTGGCAGCCTGGGAGGCGCTCGTCAACGTCGCCGACCACGGTTGCGGTGTCCCTCAGCTGGTTGTCACCCACGCTGCCGGGGTCGTCCGGGTCTGCATCCTGGACCCGCATCCCGCGGCACCGCGCCCGCCCCTGCCGGACGGGTCCTACCGGTCACCGACCGCGTCGACGCTCGGGGGCCGCGGTCTCGCACTGATCGCCGCCGGAGCGGATGATGTCGAGGTGGTGGCGACCGGACCCGGCGTACAGCTCGGCCTCTCGGTCCGCCTCCCGTGGGGCACGTGACCGGGGCGGACGCGTCACCCGCCGGTCACACCGTCGACGATCGCGGCGACCTCGCGGGCCGCCTCGACGAAGCTCGCGAGCACCGGTGTTCCGGGGCCGCGCCACGCGACGAGCAGGTCGCTGGTGGCGTGGTCGTCACGGAGACGGAGCATCGGCAGGTCGGGCGGCGCGATCGACCGGACGCAGGAGGGGACCAGCGCGACCCCCTGGCCGGCCGACACCATGGCCAGCATCGTCGGGTACTGCGCCGCGTGGGCGGCGATCGACGGCCGGAAGCCGGCGTGGTCGCACACCGCGAGCAGGTGGTCGTGAAGTCGGGGAACCTGAGGTCGCGGGAAGACGACGAAGGGTTCGTCGGCCAGCATCGCCAACGTGACCGGGGACGACCCAGCCAGCGGATGTGTCGCGCTGACCGCGACCATCAAGCGCTCACGGAGCAGGTGACGGGCATACAGGCCCTGCGCGCTGAGCTCGTGCTCACCGACCTCGCGGACGATCGCCACGTCGACGTCGACATCCAGCTCGGAGAGCTGCTCCTCGGTCGACAGCTCGCGCAGTTCCAGGGCGACGTCAGGGAAACGGCGCTCCAGTTCGCGCAGCAGGGGGGTGAGCAACTCGAAGGCGACCGAATCGACGAAGCCGACCGTGAGCCGACCCGCGCCACCTTCCGCCACCCGCCGGGCCTGCATGACCGCGAGCTCGGCGTTGTGGAGCAGCTGGCGGGCGGAGTCGAGGAAGGTGGTTCCCGCGTCGGTCAGGGTGACGTGCCGGCTGGTGCGTTCCAGCAGTTCGACCCCCATCGTGCGCTCCAGGCGCTGGATGCGGCGGGAGATCACGGGCTGGGCGACGTGGAGGCGTGTGGCCGCACGACCGAAGTGGCGCTCCTCCGCGACCGCCACGAAGGCGGCCAGCAGCTCCAGATCCGTCAGACGTTCCATGTCGCAAGTGTATCGGTCGATACCCAACGAGTATTAGACCGTATCGCTCGGGGTGCGTAACCTGCGGGTGCAGCGAGGGAGCGCTCCGAGATGGGACGGAGGGCTCCTCGCGGCGCACCCGGAACCTCCGCGGCCCGGTCATCGGGTGACCGGCTCGCAGGTTCCCCGGCCTTGGAGCGAGCCCGATGGCCCAGGATCAGCACCCCGACGACGACATCGACCTGGCGGCCCTCGCGACCGACGACCTGGTCGAGCAGATGCACGAGGACCTCTACGACGGCCTCGCCGACGAGATCGTCGAGGGCACCAACCTCCTGCTCGAGCGGGGCTGGAGCGCCCAGAAGGTGCTCGACGAAGCCCTCGTTGAGGGCATGCGCATCGTCGGGATCGACTTCCGCGACGGTGTCCTGTTCGTGCCCGAGGTGCTGCTCGCGGCCAACGCCATGAAGGCTGGCATGGAGGTCCTGCGTCCGCTGCTGTCGGAGTCCGACGTGGAGCCGATCGGCAAGGTCGTGATCGGCACGGTCAAGGGCGACATCCACGACATCGGCAAGAACCTGGTCGCCATGATGCTCGAGGGTGCGGGTTTCGACGTCGTCGACATCGGCATCAACACCGACGTCGACGGCTACCTCGCCGCCTTGGAGGAGCACCAGCCCGACATCCTCGGCATGTCGGCGCTGCTCACCACCACCATGCCGTACATGAAGGTCGTCATCGACACGCTGCGCGACAAGGGGCTGCGTGACGACTACATCGTGCTCGTCGGCGGGGCCCCGCTCAACGAGGAGTTCGGCCAGGCGATCGGCGCCGACGCCTACTGCCGCGACGCCGCCGTCGCCGCCGAGATCGCCACCCAGCTCATGAGGGAACGACGCACGGCCGCCGCATGACACGCTTCGTCACCCACCCCGTGCGGCCGGCCTTCGCGCCGGCCGCCGGCTCACCGGGGGACCCCGGTGAGCGCGCCCGGCTGCTGGTCATCGCCTGCGGCGCGATCGCCCGCGAACTGATCGAGGTCGCCCGCCTGCACCACCTCGAGGACGTCGAGGTGACCGCGCTGCCGGCGGAGTTGCACAACCGGCCCCGGGACATCCCTGACCGCGTCCGTGATCGCATCCGGGCGGCGCAGGGCCGTTACGACCGCATCCTCGTCGGGTACGCCGATTGCGGGACCGGCGGCCTCCTCGACCGCGTGTGCGACGAGGAGGGTGTCACCCGGTTGCCGGGTGCGCACTGCTACGAGCTGTTCGCGGGTCGCCAGGCCTTCGCGGCGTTGCAGGAGGACGAGCCCGGGACCTTCTACCTCACCGACTACCTCGTCCGTCACGTCGACGCGCTGCTCTTCGACGGTCTCGGGCTCGATGCCCACCCCGAGCTGCTCCCCGTCTACTTCGGCAACTACCGCCGGGTCGTCTACCTCGCGCAGACCGCCGACCCGGACCTGGACGCACGTGCTCGGGCTGCGGCGACCCGGCTCGGGCTGGCCTACGAGCGGCGGCTCGTCGGCGTCGGTGAGCTGGCCAGGACCCTCCTGCCGGTCGCGGCGGTGCCACGGTGACACGGCGGCGCCGCGGCGGTGCGCCCGCGCTGATCGTCATCTCGTGGCGGGACATCCCGGCGCAGGTGACGGCGAGCGGGGTCGACGCCGAGGCCAAGGCGATGCTGCCCTCCCGGTTCCAGAAGGCGATCGACAAGGCGGCCAAGGTCGCTGGCAAGACCGACCACCAGTCCTACATCGGCGAGTGGCGACGCAGCACGCAGCCGCTCACCGGCGACGACCCACGAGCGGCGGTCGACGCGCTCGTCGCCGACCTGGACGCGCGCTACGACCGCGAGACCCTCTTCGCTCTGGTCCGCCAGGGCGGGTTCCACCAGCACGACCTCGGAGGCACCGCATGACCCACACCGTGATCAGCTCGGCCACCAAGGAGGTGGTGCTCGGTTTCGACCGGCCCTTCGTGATGATCGGCGAGCGCATCAACCCGACCGGGCGCAAGCTGTTGTCCGAGGAGATGAAGGCGGGCGACTTCAGCCGGGTCGAGGCCGACGCTCTCGCGCAGGTCGAGGCCGGAGCCCACGTGCTGGACGTCAACGCCGGCATCCCACTGGCCGACGAACCGGCGCTGTTGACCCGGGCGATCGAGCTGGTCCAATCGATCACCGACGTCCCCCTGTCGATCGACTCGTCGGTCGTGGAGGCCCTGGAGGCGGCCATCGACGTCTACCAGGGCAAGCCGCTGATCAACTCGGTCACCGGCGAGGACGAGGTGATGGAGCGGGTCCTGCCTTTCGTCGCCAAGCACGGGGCTGCGGTCGTGGCCATCTCCAACGACGAGACGGGGATCTCCGAGGACCCCGACGTCCGGTTCGAGGTGGCCAAGCGCATCGTCAACCGGGCGGCCGACCACGGCATCCCGCGCGAGGACGTCGTGGTCGATCCGCTGGTCATGCCGATCGGCGCGATGGGGACCGCCGGGCAGCAGGTGTTCCGCTTGGTCCGCCGGCTGCGCGACGAACTCCAGGTCAACACCACCTGCGGCGCCTCGAACGTCAGCTTCGGGCTCCCCAACCGGCACGTGGTCACGGGCACCTTCCTGTCGATGGCCATCGCCAGCGGCATGACCTCGGCCATCATGAACCCCTTGCACGCCGAGGTGAAGGCGGCGGTCAAGGCCGCGGACGTGCTGATGGGCACCGACAGGAACTGCGCGTCCTGGATCTCCACCTACCGCGAGCCCGGCGCCGACACGGGTGCCCGTGGACGACGTCGCGAGGGCGGACGGCGGGCCCGGCAGAGCGGCTGACCACCATGACGCAGGCCTCGGGGCACGACGAGCACCGGGTCGTCTTCACGCCCTCTGGTCTGAGTGGTCGTGTGCCGGAGGGCACCACCGTGCTGGAGGCCGCCCGTGAGCTGGGGGTCGACCTGGACTCCGTGTGCGGTGGTCGTGGGATCTGTGGACGCTGTCAGATCGTCCCCGGCGAGGGCTCCTACCCGAAGTGGGGCATCACGGTCGAGTCCGACGATCTGAGCCAACCCGGCCCGCTGGAGACCGACTACCGCGGCCGCCGGCCGCTGGGCGAAGGGCACCGGCTGGGTTGCGCCGTCCAGATCCTCGGGGATGTCATCGTCGACGTCCCGCCCGACAGTCAGATCCACAAGCAGGTGGTCCGCAAGGGGGTCGAGCTCGAGGACCTGGTCATCGACCCGCTGATCAGCCTCCACTACGTCGAGGTGCCCGACGAGCCCGAGGACGACCAGGGCCACAGCGTGCTCGACCGCATCCGCGCCGAGCTCGCCCGCGAGTGGGGGTTGACCGGTCTGACCACCATCTTCGAGGTGCTGCCCTACCTGCACCTGGCGCTCTACCAGCAGGGCGGGCAGCTCACGGTCGCCGTCCGCGACTACACGATCATGGCCGCCTGGCCGGGCTTCGTCGACCGCGCCTTCGGGGTCGCTATCGACATCGGGTCCACGACCATCGCTGGCCACCTCGTCGACCTGGCGTCGGGTGAGGTGCTGGCGGCCACCGGCCGGATGAACCCACAGATCCGGTTCGGCGAGGACCTGATGAGCCGGGTGTCGTACGTGATGATGAACCCCGGTGGCGCGACCGCACTGACGGCTGCGGTGCAGTTCGAACTGGACAACCTCGTCACGGAGCTCGCGGACCAGGCCGAGGTGGAGCGGGCGCAGGTCCTGGACCTGACGCTGGTCGGCAATCCCATCATGCACCACCTGGTGCTGGGGGTGGATCCGACACCGCTGGGACAGTCGCCGTTCACCCTGGCGACCTCCGACGCCGTCGAGGTCCGTGCCCCGAAGATCGGCATCAGCAACCCGTCGGCGCGCGTGTATGTCGGTCCCTGTATCGCCGG
>PWTE01000242.1 GCA_003563915.1 Nitriliruptoraceae bacterium | reverse complement strand
GGGTCGTGAGGGTGCGGCGTCGTGCGACGCCCAGCGGGTTGGCGGCCGTGGCCTGGTAGAAGGCGGCGGCCGCTGGGGCGCGCCAGTCGACCAGCATCACGTCGCCATCCTCATCGACGACCGAGACGCGTCCGACGTGGAGCTGGTCGCCGTCGTCCAGGTCGAGGCGGCCGAAGGCCAGGGATTCGACGTCACCGAAGGTGTACCGCGCCGAGCGGTTGGCATGGTGGTGGGCGGTCACGTCGCGCTCGAAGCGGGCCTGGAAGGTCGATCCGCTGCGGTCGGCGACGGCTGCGGCGAGCCGCGCGTCCGCCCGCTGGCGTAGCTCCTCGACGCGGTCGTGGACCCGCGTGAGGTGCTCCTGCTCCTCGGCCAGTGCGCGTCGCTTGGCGCCCGGCGGAGGGGTCAGCGGAGCCGGGGTGGTGTCCGGGACCGTCACAGCTCCTTGAGCACCCTCGCCATCTCCACCGCGGTGACCGCCGCCTCGGCACCCTTGTTGCCGAGCTTGCCGCCCGCGCGTTCGACCGCCTGCTCCCAGGTGTCGGTGGTCAGCACCCCGAACCCGACCGGGATGCCGTGGCTACGGGCGACGGCACCGCAGCCGGTGGCCGCTTCACCCGCCACGTAGTCGAAGTGGGGCGTCGCGCCGCGGACCACACAGCCCAGCGCGACCAGCGCGTCGACCGCTCCCCCACCAGCGAGTCGGTCGAGGGCGATCGGCAGCTCCCAGGCGCCGGGGACCCGGACGACCGTCAGGTCGGCGGCGTCCGCGCCGTGACGGACCAGAGCATCGACCGCACCGCTGAGCAACTGGTCGACGACGACCTCGTTGAAGCGTGCGGCGACGATCGCGATACGCAGTCCGGAGGCGTCGAGCCCGCCGGAGACCGTGGTTGGTTCAGTCATGACGTCACTCCCCTGGCATCCCGGCCGCCTGCAGCCTGCGCGTTGGACGCGCCCTCGTCACCGTTCCTGCGCCGATCGACCGGTGGTCGAGCGGGCGCGACCTCGGGTGGCGGTGGGGCCATCCCGATGCCGCGGAAGGGCTTGACGACCGCCGGCGGGGCTTCGCGCCGCTGCCGGGCGATGTCGCCCACCCCCGATGAGACCGCGAGGTCCTCACCGGTGAACTCGTGACCCATCAGCTCGCCCTTGGAGCGCAGGTAGCGCTCGTTCGCGAGGTTCGGTAGCACCTCGACCGGGACGCGTTCGACGATCGACAGGCCGAACCCACCCAGCGCGGCGCGCTTGGCCGGGTTGTTGGTCAGGAGCCGCAGCGTCGACAGCCCCAGATCGGCCAGGATCATCGCGCCCGTGCCGTAGTCCCGCGCGTCGGCCGGTAGTCCCAGCTGCAGGTTGGCCTCGACGGTGTCCGCCCCCTGGTCCTGCAGTTCGTAGGCCTGCAGCTTGTGCAGCAGGCCGATCCCCCGGCCCTCGTGGCCACGGAGGTAGACGATGACCCCCTGGCCCTCCTGCGCGATGCGGGCCATCGCCAGGTCGAGCTGGGGGCCACAGTCACAACGTAACGACCGGAAGACGTCGCCGGTCAGGCACTCCGAGTGCATCCGCACCAGCACGTCGGGTTGGCCCTCGGGATCGCCGAACAGCATCGCGAGGGATTCGGTGCCGTCGACGGCCGACCGGTAGCCGACCACGGTCCAGTCGCCGTACGGGGTGGGCAGCCGCGCGGTCGCGACCCGCTCGACCAGCCCCTCGCGTTCCCGCCGGTAGGCGATCAGGTCCTCGATGGTGACCAGGAGCAGGTCGTGCTCGGCCGCGAAGGCGGCCAGGTCCGGGACCCGGGCCATCGACCCGTCGGGGTTGACGACCTCGCAGATGACCCCGGCGGGGCGTCGTCCGGCGAGTTGGGCCAGGTCGACCGCGGCTTCGGTGTGGCCGGGGCGCCGCAGGACGCCTCCCGGGTGGTAGCGCAGCGGGAAGACGTGCCCGGGCCGCGACACGTCCTCCGGGCTGGAGTCGGCGTCGGCCAGCACCTGGCACGTCCTGGCACGATCCGCGGCCGAGATGCCCGTGGAGGTCCGGGCGACCGCGTCGACGCTGACGGTGTACGCGGTGCCCTTCGGGTCCTCGTTGCGCTGGACCATCATCGGGATCTCCAGCCGGTCCAGGTCCTCGCCGAGCATGGGGACGCAGACGACGCCGCTGGTGTGGTTGATCAGGAAGGCGAGGTTCTCCGGGGTCGCCGCGTCGGCGGCGAAGATGAGGTCGCCCTCGTTCTCCCGGTCCTCGTCGTCCACCACGATGACCATGCCACCGTCGCGGATGACCTCGACCGCCTCGTCGATCGAGGCGAAGGGGGATGCCGCCGTCTCCGGGGTCGGGATCGACTCAGACATCCGCGGCCACCTCCTCGGGTAGGTACGGCGAGGCCACACCGGCCTGTACCAGCCGCTCAACGTACTTGGCCACGACGTCGACCTCGAGGTTGACCTCGTCGCCCGGTCCGATGTCACCGAGCGTGGTGACGGCCAGGGTGTGCGGGATCAGCCCGATGCGGAAGGTCGCGACCTCGGGGAGGTCGACGATCGTGAGGCTGATCCCGGCCACGGTCACCGAGCCCTTCGCGACGAGGTAGCGGTCGAGCTCCCGGGGTGCCCGGACGGTCAGGAAGACGGTCCCGGGCTGCTCCTCGCGCGTGACGACCTCACCGACCCCGTCGACGTGGCCCTGGACGAGGTGGCCGCCGAACCGGGTGTCGGCCCGCATGGCACGTTCCAGGTTGACCCCGTCCCCCTCGCGCAGGGTGCCGAGCGCCGTCGCATGCAACGTCGCGGCCATGAGGTCCGCCGTGAACCCGTCGGCGGTGAGTTCGGTGACGGTGAGGCAACAGCCGCTGACCGCGATGGAGTCACCGACGGCCGCGTCCGCGACGACCTGGTCCGCGGCGATGTGCAGGCGGGCACGTTCCCCGTCGCGCTCGAGCGCGGCGACCGTGCCGACCTCCTCCACGATGCCGGTGAACATCAGGGGGCCTCCAGGTCGGGGTCGGGGGTGCGGTCGCGCACGAGGTGGACGATGGCATCGGGGCCTGCCCCACCCTGGCGTTCCAGCCGCCAGGGAACCGCCGGGGCGGCCACCGCAGGGCCTACGACGGTACCGCTCCCGTGATCGGCGAGGTGGAGGACCCACCGATCGACCAGGTCGGCCGCGAGCAGCGTCTCGGCCAGGCGACGCCCCGGCTCGGCCAGCACGGTGGTGATGCCGTGGCGGCTCAATGCTCGGAGAGCGGCGATCGGATCGACCCGTCCGCCGGATGCCGGGACGATCTCGACGTCGGCGCCGGCCCGCCGGAGGATGTCAGCTCGCTCCGTGGACGCCTGGGCCGTCGTGACGACCAGGGCCCCACGGTGCACCACACGTGCGCTGGGCGGGATCGAGAGCCGGGAGTCGAGGACCACGGGCCGCGGTTGCCTGGCCGCAGCGACGTGCCGCACGTCCAGAGAGGGATCGTCGGCCAGCACGGTGCCCGACCCCACGAGGACGGCATCGACCGCGGCTCGCCACCGGTGGACCGCCGCCCGCGCCGCCGGACCGGTCACCCAGCGCCCGGTCGGCGCCACCAGCCGTCCATCGGTGGTCTGGGCCACCTTCAGGGTGACGTGAGGGCGACGCCGTCGCACCGCGCTCAGGAACCCCTCCAGCTGCAACGTGACGGTGCGGCGCAGCAGGTCATCGACACCAAGGGGCCCTGCCACCCGCACCCCAGCCGCCGTCAGCGCAGCGCGACCACCGGAGGCCACCGGGTTGGGGTCCGGGTGGGCGATCACGACCCGCGCGACGCGGGCCTCGATCAGGGCCCGGGAACACGGTGGCGTCCGACCCTGGTGGGCACAGGGCTCCAGCGTCACGTAGGCCGTCGCGCCCTCGGCGCTCGCCCCCGCCTCGGCGAGCGCGACCGCCTCGGCGTGAGGGCCGCCGGTCTCGCGCGTCGCACCCTCGCCCGCGATGCGGCCGTCGACGATCAGCACGCACCCCACCGGCGGGTTCGGACTGGAGATGGCACGTGCCGTCTCGGCCAGGGCCACCGCACGGGCCAGCCACGGCCGATCCGAGGACGCGACGTCGCCCACGGCTCCTCCTCGACCTGGCCGGCCGACGAGCGTAGCCCGGGAGCCGTTCCCGGCGGTCAGGGCAGGTCGACCTCGAGCTCGACCTCGTTGCCATCCCGACGCCGATCCATCTCGTAACGTGAGCGGTCGCGCGGACGGGACTTGGCGAAGCGTTTCATCTCGGTGGCCGCCGTGACCAGTTCCTCACGGTGCGAGACGTCGCGCGTCGCGGTCGTGGCGATGCCGATGGACAGGGACAGCGGACCGTAGACCTGAGGTACTCCGCGCCGGTCCGGCACCTCGATCGAGCCGGCTTCGGCGTCCTCCGGATCGTAGAGGGTGGGGACGATGGCATCGAAGCGGCGACAGATCTCGGCCGCGACGTCCTCGGCCTCGTCCGGTGCCGAGATCACCACGAAGTCGTCCCCACCGACGTGTCCGACGAACGCCCCGGGGGCGGCCTCGTCGGTGACGACCTCGGCCAGGAGGTCGGCCAGCAACTGGATCACCTCGTCGCCCCGCAGGAACCCGTAGTGATCGTTGTAGGGCTTGAAGTCGTCCAGGTCGACGTAGAGCAGCGCGGTCGGTTGCCCCCGTTCGACACGGGTGGTGAGCTCCCAGGTGATCTGGTCGTTGGCCGGCAGGCCCGTCAGGGGATTGCGCGAACGCTGCTGGCCGGAGCGACGGATCACCGCATGGATGCGGGCGACGACCTCGTCACCGTCGAAGGGCTTGGTGATGTAGTCGTCGGCGCCGGCGTCGAGCCCGCGGACCGCGTCCTCCGGTTGCGCGCGGGCGGTCAGCATCAGCACGGGGAGGTGTGCGGTCCGACCATCCGTCCGCAGCTCCCGGAGGACCGACAGCCCGTCGAGTCCAGGCATCATCACGTCGAGCAGCACGACGTCGGGGGACCGTGATCGGGCGGCCTCCAGCGCCTTGGCCCCGTCGTCGGCTTCGATCACCTCGAACCCGGCGTGGGTCAGGGTGAGCTCGAGCACGGTGCGGATATCGGCGTCGTCGTCGACCACCAGGACCGTGGCATCGCTCATCGAGCCAGCACCCCCCGACGTACCTGCTCCGCGATCTCAGCCAGCTCACGGGCCGCGGCCGCACGGTCCTCCCGACCGAAGATCGCGCTGCCCGCCACGAAGGTGTCGGCGCCGGCCTCGACGGTCTGCGCGATCGTCTCCCGCGAGATGCCGCCGTCGACCTGGATGCGCAGGTGCGCACCGTGGCGGTGACGCCACACCACGGCCTCGGCGACCTTCGGCACCGCCTCGGGCAGGAACGCCTGACCTCCGAACCCCGGCTCCACGGTCATGACCAGCAGCAGGTCGACATGGGGCAGCAGCTCCTCGACCATCGCGAGGGGATGGGCGGGCTTGATCGCCACACCCACCTGCCCGCCCCGCTCGTGGAGTTCGTGGACCAGCGACAGCGGATCGTCCTCGACCTCGGGGTGGAAGGTGACCGACTCGGCGCCCAGTTCGAGGAACTGCGGCGCGTAGGTCCGTGGGTCGGTGATCATCAGGTGGCAGTCGAGCTCGCGGTCGGTCGCCGCTCGCAGTGAGGCGACGACCGGCTGACCCAACGTGATGTTCGGGACGTAGTGGCCATCCATCACGTCGACGTGGATCGTCGTGACCGCCGGTGCGACCTCGGCGACCTCCTGACCGAGGTCGGCGAAGTCGGCGGAGAGGATCGAAGGAGCGATACGTACGGGGTACTCCCGCGGCTGTGCTGCTCCCGGCACCGTCGCTGCTGTCACGCGTGTCTCCCGATCCTCGACCTACACCCGCACCCTACTCGTCGGCAGGGCGCTGCCATGTGGCGATGAACATCCCGTCGGTCCCGTCACGGTCCGGCAGCAACTGGCGGCGCGAGCCGGGTTCCAGGTGGCCCGCAACGACGCTATCGAGGTGGTCGGCCACCCGGTCGGTCTCCTCCGCCGTCCACGTACAGACCGCGTAGATCAGGCGGCCACCCGGCCGCAGCTGCAGCGCGGCCCGCTCCAGCAGGCGGCGCTGCACGACCGCCAGGTCGGCGGGATCGGTGGCCCTCTTGCGCCAGCGCACCTCGGGACGACGACGTCCGGTCCCGAGCCCGGTACAGGGGGCGTCGACGAGGACCGCGTCGAACCGGGCCTCGCCCACGGTCTGAGGGTCGGTGGCGTCGCCGACGAGCACGTCCACCTCCAGCCCGAGCCGCGCTACGGTGCGGCGGACCATGTCCGCGCGGTGCGGATGCAGCTCGACGGCGACGACGCGCCCCTCCGGTCCTACGAGCTGCGCGAGGGCGCTGGTCTTGCCACCGGGGCCGGCGCACAGGTCGAGTACCCGCTGGCCGGCCGTGACCTGACAGGCGTCGACGACGTGCATCGACGCCTCGTCCTGCGGCACGGCGCGCCCTTGCTGGACGGCGGTGAGCCGCCGTGGGTCGCCACCCGGCACGCGGACCGCCTGCGGGTGGCAGCCCGCCGTCGCATCGAGCCCTTCGGCGCGCAGTTCCTCGACCAGCGGGTCCCGCTCCCCGACGGAGCGCAACGTCAACCCGGGAGGATCGTTGTCCGCGGCCAGGATCGCCGCGGTACGGCGGTGCCCGAACCGGACGTGCAGGTCGCTGACCACCCACCGCGGATGGCCTGTCGTCAGCGCGAGGTGGGCGACCGGCTCGGTCGCGGCGTCCGGCCAGGGCAGACCGTCACGCCGACGATCGAGCGCCCGCAGTACCCCGTTGACGAACCCGCCGGCGCCCGTGGCCCGCTCTGCCGGGACCTGCTCGCGAGCCAGGGACACACAGGTGTCCACCGCGGCCCGCGCAGGGACCCCGGAACGCAACAGCTGCACGGCACCGAGCCGCAGCACCCGGCGCAGCGGAGCCTCGACCTCGGCGAGCGGCCGCGAGAGCACCTGGCCGAGCGCCCAGTCCAACGTGCCCTCCCAACGCAGGGTGTCGTAGGCGAGGTGGGAGGCGAAGGCACGATCCTGCGCCTGATCGAGGTGCCCGATGGCCTCGGGGACGGCCAGGTTGGACCACGCACCGTGTTCCTCGACCGCGGTCAGGGCGGCGAGCGCTGCCCGCCGTGCCGGCAGGCCGGTACTCACGTGTCGGCACCCAGGCGTTCGCCCACCTCTGGCCGGTAGCCGTTCACGAACGCCGCGCCGTCCATCCGGGCCTTGCCCACGGGCTGCACCTCGGCGAGCTGCACGAAGCCGTCCCCGCACGCCACCACGGCCCCACGCTTGTCGACGTGCACCAGACGACCCGGCTCATCGGGACCCGACCAGACGTCGGCGGGCAGCTCCGACGCCGCGACGGGCACCGTCCGGAACACCTTCAAGCGGTCGCCACGGAACGTGGTGTGTGCTCCTGGTGCCGGGTCGGCGCTGCGGACCAGGTCGACGACCTCGCGAACCGACGCGGCGAGGTCGAGGGCGACGTCGTCCGGCGTGATCTTGGGGGCGATCGTGGCGCCGTCGTCGGGTTGCGGTTCGGGCGGCTCACCGGCCGCGAGCCGGTGCAGCGAACGTGCCAGCACGGGGGCGCCGAGCTCCGCGAGCCGCGCCAGGAGCTCGCCGGCGCTCTCCGACGGGTCGATGTCGACCTCGACCCGTTCGATGACCGGACCGGTGTCCATCCCTTCGTCGAGGACGAAGGTCGTGATCCCGGTCCGGGTGTCCCCCGCCCGCAACGCGTGCTGGACGGGAGCGGCGCCGCGCCAGCGGGGCAGCAGGGAGAAGTGCAGGTTCACGAACCCGAGCCGCGGGATCTCGAGGACATCCTTCGGCAGCAGCGCGCCGTAGGCGACGACGGCGCAGACATCCAGGTCCAGCGCGGCCAGGTCCTCGGCGATCTCACGGGGCCGCTGCGGTTGCCACACGGTGATCCCCGCAGCCTCGGCGGCCTGCTTCACGGCCGGCGGCACCGGACGCTTGCTGCGCCCCTTGGGGCGGTCCGGGTTGGTGACGGCCACCTGCAGGTCGATGTCGTCGTCCTCGATCAGCGCCTGCAGGGCGGGAACGGCGACCTCGGGGGTGCCCAGGAACGCGACCCGCAGCGTCACTTCTGCGCCCGCCCGAGCAGCAGCCCGCCCGGTCTCTTCGGCGCTGGCTCGTCCAGCCCCTGCTCCAACCGGTAGAGGCGCATCCGTTCCTTGGCTTCCCGCTGGTCGTGGGCCGCGAGGTGGTCCAGGAACAGGATGCCGTTGAGGTGGTCCATCTCGTGGAGCCAGATCCGCGCGAGCAGCCCCTCGAGCTGGACGGTGTGTTCGTCGCCTCCGAGGTCCTGGTGGAACACCTCGATCCGCAAGGGGCGCGGTAGCGGGTAGAACAGACCTGGGAACGACAGGCAGCCCTCGTCGCCTTCCTGGAGCTCCTCCGAGGCATCGAGCAGGACCGGGTTGACCACCGCCGAACCGATCGGGTCCTCGTCCTCGCGCTCGATCTCCCACGTGAACAGCCGCTTGAGCACGCCGACCTGGTTGGCGGCCAAACCGATGCCCTCGTGGGCCCGCATCGTGTCGAACATGTCCCCCGCGAGCTTCGCGAGACGCCCGTCGAAGTCCTGGACCTCGTGCGCCTTCTGACGCAGGACGGGATCACCGAAGATGCGGACCTCGAGCGTGGTCACAGGCAGCGTCCGTTCGGGAAGGCAGGTCGGGCGGGACGGGAGAACGTCGCCGACAGGGTACGGCGCAGCCTCCGACCGTCCCAGCCAGCTGCGCTGCGAGACTCAGATCGCGTCGACCGGGTCCACGTCCAGGCGGACCTCCCGACCATCGTGGCTCGCGCGCTCCCGCCAGGGGCGTAACGCCGCGAGCGTCGCCGATCGGTCATCGCACTTGATCAGGAAGCCCTGTCGATCCTCGACCGTGAGGGGACCCAGCAGCTCGTCACCCTCGGGGAGCAGCGCGTGCAGCGCGTCCGTGAGCTCCTGCGGCTCCCCAGCGGCCTCCAGACGCAACGCGTGCGCCAGCGGGGGGAAACGCAGCGGGGCACGCAGGGCGACCTCGTGCCGCCAGAAGCTCCCAGGATCCCAGGCAGCCAGCGCGGCGATGGCGTGGTGGTCCGGCTCGGTGGTCTGGATGACCACGCGGCCCTCCGAGGGATCACGCCTACCGTGGACCACCCAGCCCACCACGGTCATCGCCAGGCGCAGGGCGTCC
Source organism: Nitriliruptoraceae bacterium (assembly GCA_003563915.1). Taxonomy (GTDB): domain Bacteria; phylum Actinomycetota; class Nitriliruptoria; order Nitriliruptorales; family Nitriliruptoraceae; genus CSSed11-175R1. The sequence goes on along the minus strand of PWTE01000242.1, from coordinate 389 downwards.
TCTGCGGCATCCAGGGTCGGACGCCGCAGGGAACCATCGAGGTCCGGGAGCACCACCGCGTCGACGCGGCCGGGTGGTTGGTCCAGCACCGACCCGCGGGTGGTGACCAGCACCGCTGGTGGGGGCGGTGCCGCGCGGCCGTAGCCCTCCAGCACCGCGACGGGGGCGTCGACCGTGCGGCCGAGTTCCCCACCCAACCAGCTGGCACCGGCGGCCAGGGGCACCACGTCCGTCGCTCGGCAGTCCGGGCAGGGAGGGACCCGACGAGCCGTCCACCCGCAGCCCTCGCAGAACACCCCGTGCGGGCGTCGGGCGAGCGATGAGCTGCAGGTCGGGCAGCTGGTGCGGGTGCCGCACCGGCGACAGACGAGCATGCGCCCCTCGCCCTT
>PWTE01000109.1 GCA_003563915.1 Nitriliruptoraceae bacterium | reverse complement strand
TGCCGAACGAGTTTGGGCAGGAGCCGGTAGGGCAACCCGGCAGCGAGCGTCTGGTCGACGGTCCCGGCGAGGTACAGGTCGTGCTCCGGGCACCAGAACAGCCACGATCCGCTCGCCCCGGTATGCCCGATGAACGTCGGCGACCGGCGACCCGCGCTCAGCAGCCGGGGGAGCCGATAACGCTTGATGCCCAGCCCGTACTCGATGGGCCAACCCGGCGCCATGATCGCCGCTCGGTCACGCGGTAGCCCGAAGCGGTTCCAGCGCGCCTGCATCGCTGCCGACGTGTCCTGGTGCTCGAACAGCGTGCCAGCGAGCAGAGCGCGCAGGAAGACCAGCGCATCGGCGACCGTGCCGATGAGCCCCCCTTCCGGGGCCATCGAAGCCATCGCCTGCGGACGGTCCAGCACCGTCCCCCCCGACCACATCGCCGCGACCTCACGCGGCTGGGAACCGCGGGGGTGACCGGCGAACCAGGTGTCCCGAAGCCCCAGTGGCTCGAGGATCTGCGTCTCGACCGCCTGCTGGAACGGCCGTCCCGTGACCTCGGCGACGATCGCGCCAAGGAGTTGGAAGTTCGTGTCCGAGTAGCGGGCACGCTGCCGTTGCGACGCCGGGTCCTGCGGCGGGAAGGACGGGCTGAGCCGTCGCACCCGGGCAGCTACCTCGTCGAGGGTGTAGACGAAGTCGCCCGCCTCGATCCGATCGGTGAAGCTCGGCTCCCCTTCCGGGGTGTCCAGGAAGTAGTCCGGCAGCCCCGAGGTGTGCGACAACAGGTGGCGCACGGTGAGCTGCGCGGTCCGATCAACCCCGTCGAGACGGTGGAGGCCATCGACCAGCCCGGAGGGCAGGTAGGTGCCGATGGCGACATCGAGATCGATCTTGCCCTGCTCCCACAACTGCATGACGGCGGCGGCCGTGTACAGCTTGGTGACACTGGCGTAGTGGAACGGCGTGTCGGGCTGTAGCGGTGGGCCGTCCGGGACGACGGGGCCGGCGGCCGCAACGGCGCTCAGGGTCCCGTCGCCACGTTCCGCGGCGAGCACCGCATGGCGGATGCCGCGCCGACTCAGCAGCTGGGCCACCACCCGATCCACGGCTGTTGGCTTGGCGGTCACCGTCACAACCATCCACCTCCTCCGATACCCGCGTCGAAGCAGCCCGCGGAGCACACCGCAACCACGTCGAAGCGCGATGGTCGCTGTCAGACACGAGGACCGGCAGGGCCGGAAGCCCTACCCGCGAGGGACCAGGGAAGTGCGGGCCTGTCCTCCACGGTAGCTGCGGGCGGCGACGTTGGAGCGGCTGGTTGCGCGTGACCGGCCGCCAGCTACGGTGCCGGTAGCCACCGGTTCGGGGTGTGCGTGAGCGGCGGGTCGCGAGAGCCCACGTCGGCGGCCAAGCCCCGGTTGAGGGTCGGGGTGGCGGCACAGGTCGGGACGCTGGTCGCCGTCATGGCGATGGGTCTGTTCGTCGGGCAGGACTGGACGTATCGGCTGTTCTCCGGGGTGTTGTTCCCCGTCGGCATCGTCGGTGTCGTCACTCGTGCGGGGCTGGCTGCCTACCACTCGCGGCTGCCGCGCCGGACCCAGATCGTGCTGGCGCTGGTCCTGGTCGCGGTGTCGGTGCCCGTCGGGCTGTTCGGTGAACGCCTGCAGGCTGCCGGGCTGCTGTGGGTGTTCGTGGTCCCGGCGCTGTTCCCGGGGCGCTACCCGGCAAGCTTCAGGCCAGCCTGCAGCGTCGGGGCGCGAGCCAGGAGCTGCGTCGGTCGTGCATGGTCTGGTCGCGGCAGCGACCGGCGGTTTGCCTGATCATCGCGAGACGGGCAGTTCGTCGAGGGAGCAGCGCTCTGATCCGTGCAGGCAACAGGGATGGGCGCCGATCAGCGGTCCTGGCGTCTGCTGGTCGAGCGACGACGGTCGAGCCTGACCCCGAGGGCGACCGCCGCAGCGCCTGCCACAAGAAGGCCAACCAGCACGACCGGAACGACCCAGCCGACGTCGTAGGTGAGTTCTCCGACACGCACGCCCGCAAGGAAGAGCAGGACCGCGCCGATCAGCGCAGCGACAGTGATGACAAGGGGGTGGCGCAGGCCTGCGGGAAACCTGTCGAGGGCTCGAACGGCATCTTCCCGTCGGTCATGGAGGTCCTGCATCAGGTGCTCCTCAGGTTCATGGTCAGTGGTGTTCGCAGCACGCAGGAAGGCGACGGCCGTCCTGTCGCTGGCGACCCGCGCGGCGAGCAGACGGACTCTGAGTGTCGGCTCCCGAGCTGATGACACTTGCCGACACGCTCCAATGGGAGGTTCCGCAGGTCAGCAACACCATGCGAGACGGAGATGGGCCAGATCCGCTCATCGCGGGGATAGCGTGCCCCCAGGAGCTAGGGAGAGGGGTTGGCTCATCACCCGCGTGCAAGGGGCCGGCCCTGTCAACACCGCCTCGACGCCGCTGGCGGTTCGCCACCCCAGGCTAGAGCATGTCACACGTCCCACGAACCATCGCGCCAGTCCCGGTCGCCTCGTCGTGGCGTCGGCGCCGGATGCCCCGAACGCCGGTGCTCCGCCGCCGTGACCTGTAGCGGGTCGGCATGGTGATCGTCCTCAGGTGGCCCAGCCGTTGCAGCCGCCGAGGCCAGTGTTTGGGATGCTGCCGGACCGCTCTTGACGCTTCCGCGTCAGGTCACACGACCGAGCGGTGTCGCTCGGTGACTTCAGCGGAGTGAGGTCGGATCCGTGGGAGACTCGTTCGTTCTCACTCGCGGCACCAACCCGATGGAGTGCGCGCGGCAGCTACCGCAGGAGGGCTCATGAGTTCCCAGAACAGGTCCACGTTCCAGGTGAGAGCCGTTCACGCGCTCTTCGTGGTCGGAGGGGCGCTGCTGGGCTTCGTGGCCGCGTTGGCCTTGGTCCCCGACGAGTCGGCCGTGGGGCAGGCACTGGGTACGGCGACCATCGGCTCGCTCGCCCTGATCATCGGGCAGCGGACCGCATGTGAGGTTGGCGAGTCGAGGTCGGCTGACTGAGCGTGGTTCGAGAACGGTTCCTGCGACAGTTCGAACGGTCCGCAGGTCCTGGACCGCGACGGTCTCGTACGGGGCGGTGTTGCCTCGCGCTCCGAGAAGGCATCAACACCTGGTCACGATCGCCGAGGGAACCGCAGGTCTGGTTATGCGCGGGTAGACGTGGGAGTCGACGCGCACGTCCTCATGGCTTCGGCGGCTGGTCGGTGGTGTGGTCGTGCCGGGGTGTCGATGGCCTGTCTGGAGGAGGTGTCGCGCTGTGGTCCGGTTCGTGACGGGGGCGTCGGATGCGGAGGACGAGGGTGGCCGCCGCCGTGGGGAGGGCGATGAGGATGAGGGCATCCACGACCAGGATCCACACGGATCGGTCGATCACTTGGGTCGGGGTCGCCATGTAGCCGTCCTGGACACCGAGGAAGATGTGCAGGTTGAGCGTGACGATGACGGCAACGACGAGCCCGGCGATGGCGCCGGCTGTTGCGAGCGCTGCCCTGGCGAGGCGGTGACGGCCGTGTCCGTCAGGGGTGGGGCTCATCGTGGACCGGTCCGGGCGGTGGCGCGCAGCTTGTCCGCGGCGTGCGGGTCGTGGGCGGTCAGGACCAGCAGCCCGGGGGTGTGTGCCTGCAGCGCGCGGACCTTCGCGTAGCTGTCCAGCAGCTGGTCAGGATCGTGACACACCGCCGGGACCTGGTCGGCCTCCAACAGCTGCTCGTCGTAGCAGAGGTCACCAACCAGCAGCAGCGGCGGCACGTGGTCACGTCGCACCAGCAGCGACACTGACCCGGGAAGGTGGCCGGGGGTGGGCAGCACGATCAGGGTGCCGTCACCAAGCAGGTCGAACGCCTCGGTGAACGGGGCGAGCGCAGGATCGTCGGTAGGGGCGAAGTCGATCATGTTCCAGCGCGCGCCCGGCAGCTCGATGCGGCCACGGAACACCGTGGCACGCTCGGGATGGTCGCTCTCGCGCATGAAGTCGAACCCTTGCGCACCGGCGTAGAGCTGTGCCTGAGGGATGTCGGCGATCCCACCGACATGATCGCTGTGCAGGTGCGAGATGACCGCGATGTCCACCTGCGACGCCGCGTAGCCGGCCTTGTCGAGCTGGGCCGGCAGCGTGTCGTCCGGCCCGATGCGGATGTCGCGGAAGACGTGCCGGAAGAAGAACCCGGTGATCGGATCGGGCCAGTAGTCGGGATCGGTCACCACCGCCCGGTCCTGGCCAGTGTCGAACAGCACCACCGCGTCCACATGATCGATCAGGTAGACGTGGATGGGCAGGCGTACCCACCGGCGCCCGAAGAAGATCCACACCAGCTCGGGCTTCCGGGTCCCATAGACGTGCTCGTGATGCACCAGGCCGTCCCCGGTCGTGAGCACCCGCACGTCCCGGACCAGCTTCGCACGTGAGGACATGAAAGCGCCTCCCCGCCGCGTCGACCTCCACCATCCCCAGGCCGCCGTCACCGCGCCAGAGGCCAACGTCACCACCGGGCCTGCCCCGGCCGCACGACGACCGCTCGGGCCCTCCGCTCGTTACGGGAGGCACGACCGAACCGCAGGCCCGCCCATCGCCAGGGGGATGGCATCGCGTTTCAGCTGCAACGGCCGCTTCTCGCCAGCTGGAGGCGCTTCATCGGTGCTTGGTCGGATGCACTCGGTTCTACGACCCGACACGTGGCCGTGGTCGCATGCTGGTCGTTTCGGTGCACGCGCCGTCTGGGTCTGCGATGCCCTTTGTCGGTTCGGGCCGCTTCTCGAATGGGTAGCGGCGAGCGTGCACGGTGCTGCTTCCGAATGGGCGCGGGTCGCACGGAGCGCAGCCGGTCGGTTGGGGGTGCTCCTGAGGGTCGGTCGGATGGCCCTTCAGATCCAGCCTTCTTCCCGTCGCGGCCGCGGGCTTGGGATGACCGATTCTCTTATAGCGGTCCGGCATCGCAGGGCTCAGCCGCGCATGACTGCATCCAGAGCAAGAGCACACCGCTTGCTCCCCGGCCCCGCACAGGCAAGGCTGGTTGGGGGTCACGATGGCATACGCGACGGGTAGGGCGCAGCGGACGGCGACCGCCTGGCTGGTCGGCGTCCACGGGGTGTACGGACGGGCGGGGTTGCCGGTTGCGGTCTCGTCCCTGGTGGGCCGGGAGCAGGAGCGGGCCGAGGTCGGCGAACTGGTCGCGGAGTCGCGTCTGGTCACGCTGACCGGCTCGGGGGGCTGCGGGAAGACCCGGCTCGCACTAGAGGTCGCACACGATGTGGCGCCCGGGTTCGAGCATGGGGCTTGGTGGGTGGAGCTGTCGGGGGTGGGCGATCCTGGCGCGGTCGCGCAGGGGCTCGCGGATGCGGTCGGGGTCCGTGAGGAGCCCGAGCGGGCACTGGTCGACACGCTGATCGACAGGCTGGGTGCCTGGCACGGGCTGGTGGTGCTGGACAACTGCGAGCACGTGGTCTCTGCCTGCGCGGAACTGGTGGGCGGCCTGTTGGGGTCGTGTGGGCACCTGACCGTGCTGGCGACCAGCCGTGAGCCGTTGGCGATCGGCGGGGAGACGACCTGGGAGGTCCCCCCGCTGCCGATACCCGATCCGCAGGCGCGGTCGGTCGACGTGGTCATGGCGGCGGATGCGGTGGCGCTGTTCGAGACGCGGGCGCGTCAGGCCCGGCCCGATTTCGTGCTCACCGATGGCAACGCTGCTGCCGTGGCGCAGATCTGCCGGCGTCTGGATGGGATCCCGTTGGCGATCGAGCTCGCCGCAACTCGGATACGGGTGCTGTCGGTGGAGCAGATCGCCGCGGGCCTGTCGGACCGGTTCCGGCTGCTGACCGGCACGGCCCGTGACGCACCGACGCGGCAGGGCACCTTGGAGGCGTCGGTGGCCTGGAGCTTCGGTCTGCTTGCCGACGCCGAACGGTTGGCGCTGGCACGCCTGTCGGTGTTCACCGGCACGTTCGATCTCGATGCCGCGCAGGCGGTCGTGGCCGGACCCGACATCACAGAGGCGGAGGTGCTCGACCTCGTCAGCGCGCTGGCCGACCGTTCGCTGCTGCAGGTCGCCGAGCACGACAGCCGAGCCCGCTACCGGTTGCTAGAGACCATCCGGGCGTTCGCACAGCAGCGACTGGCCGAGCTCGACGACCCGGCCCAGGTGCGCCACCGCCACCTCGCGTGCTATGTCAGGCTCGCCGGCCGGGCCCAGGAAGGTCTCTCCGGTGGGCGACCTGAGCCGTGGATGGACCGGCTGGCGGCAGATCTGGATGACCTGCGTGCGGCGATGGACTGGGCGGCGGAGTCCGGAGACCTGCGTAGGCTGGTGGACATCACCGAGCCGATCGTGCGTTTCTGGTTCGAGCGCGGCCTGTCCGGGGAGGTGCACCGGCGGTTGCTTGCCGCGGTCGATGCCCCGGACGCCGATGCTGATGGGCGCGTGCGGGGATTGCTCACTGCGACCACACTGGCCGCCGGCGGCAGCGAGTTTGCCAGCGCCTGTCGGCTGGCGAGTCGGGCGGTCGACGCGTCGCGTGCGGCCGATGTGGGTGGTGCGCTCGCCGCCGCGCTGGGCTTGCGAGCCTGGATGGGGGCGTGGTCGGGGAGGTCGACCAGCGAGCAGGTGGACGCCGATCTCGAGGAGGCGGTCCAGCTGGCCGAGCGGGGCGAGGATGCTGCGACTCACGCTTACGTCCTGGTCATGGCTGGTGGGGCGTTGTTTGTCCGCCGGACGATCGACGCCGGGTGCGACCTGCTAGAGCAGGCCGTCGAGGTGTGCGAGACCAACCAGCTCGTCTTCCAACTGCCGTCGGTCCACGCGACCCTCGGGTGGTGGCTGGCGTTGTCGGGTCGGCTCGACCAGGCACGCCGACACGCTCGACGTGGCCTGGAGCTCAGCCGGCAGGTCGCACGGCCCATATGGGAGACCTACGGGCTCATCGGCCTGGGAGCGGCCGCCGTGCTGCAAGGCGATCACGGTCAGGGGCAAGACTGGCTGTCCCAGGCGCGGGCGGTCCTGCGACGACATGGCCTGGAGGGGACCCTCCCAGACCTGCCCCTCCGCCGCTGGCTCGCGTTGTCGGCCTACGCATCCGGCGACATGGAAACAGCTCGGACCGTGGCTGGAAAGATCGTGCGGATCGGCCGTGGTGGCGGCAGCTGCCGGGACGAGTCCAACGGCGAGTGGCTGCTGGGAGTGCTCGCACAGGTCGACGAGCGCCACGACGACGCTCGAGCGCACCTGGAGGCCAGCCGGACCCTGTCGACCGACCCGCGCATGCCGTTCCCTCTCGGACGCTCGTTGCTGGGTCTCGCGCAACTGGCCGAACAAGACGGGGACCTCGACAAGGCGTGGGAGCTGGCTCACGACAGCCTCGAGCTCCTGGACGACTACGGCGACCGGTCCGGAGCCGCTACCGCTCTGGAGACGATCGCCGAGCTAGCTGTTTCACTGGGCGAGCCGGAGCGCTCACTGCGGCTGCTCGCGGCATCCGAACGTTTCCACACCGAGTCAGGCATCGCTCGATTCCCGCTGGAGGCTGACCGCTTCGGTCATGCCCGCGACGCTGTACACGCCGCACTGGGCACCACCGGCGCGGCCGCATGTTGGGAGGAGGGCGGTCAGCTGTCGCTGGACGACGCCGTCGGCTACGCCCTCCGAGGGCGGGGCGAGCGTCAACGTCCGCACATCGGCTGGGCGTCGTTGACCCCCGTCGAACGCGACGTCGTGCGGCTGGTCGCCGAAGGCCACACCAACGCCGAGATCGGTCGACGCCTGTTCATCTCCGTCAACACGGTCAAATACCACCTGACCCACGTCTACGCCAAGGTCGCGGTCGAGGGGCGCACCGAGCTCGCGGTCGAAGCCGCCCGCCGCAAGCTCTGAGCCGGCCCGGCAACACATCGCAGGAGGAGACCACCCGGTCGGGTGGTCTTCTTCACGGTCCGATCCGCCATGGTTACGGCATCCACGCAACCGATCAGGAGCGACCACCATGAGCGATGACCGGATACACGCAGCCATCTCCGCCGACGGCACGGAGATCGCCGGCCGGGTGCACGGAGACGGGCCGCCGCTGGTCCTGTTCCACGGCCTGCTCGAGGACGGCGACACCTGCTGGGAAGCGCTGCTGCCTCACCTCACCGGTCAGTTCGCCTGCTACCTGCCGGGCACCCGCGGTGTAGGGCTTTCGGGCGACAGCCCGGACCACGCGCCCCCACGCCATCGGGAGGACGCCGTCGCGTTCGTTGACAGCATCGGCGAGCCGGTCCTCATCATGGGCGAATCCAACGGCGCCACGCTGGCGCTTCACGCGGCGGCCGAGGCGGCTGCGGTTGTAGCCGTGGCCGTCTACGAGCCCTTCGTGACATCGGTGCTGCGCGAAGACGACCTGGCCCGTGTCGGTGCGGTCATCGAGCAGACAGCCGAGGCGGCCGGGCGCGGCCGGCTCACCGATGCCGCGCGGGCCTTCGTCCGAGCAGTCGCCACCGACAGCGAGATCGCCGCCCTGGAGGCAGCGGGCTACTTCGAGCACAACTCACGCTACGTGCCGATGCTCTTGCAGGACCTCCAGGAGGCCATGGCCGACGACGGGCCCCAGCCGACCGACCCATCGGAGCTCGCCAAGATCACCGTGCCCGTCCTGCTCCTACGGGGCGAGCGAACCCTGCACGAGACCTTCGCCGCCGACGCGGAGCAGCACGTCGCCGAGCACGTCGCCGACCCGCACGTCTGCGAACCACTACCGGGCGTCGGCCACTTCGCACCGTCGACTGCGGCCGAGTTCGTCGCCGGGGAACTCAGCTCCTTCTTCGCGTCGGTCCGGCGACCCACCTGACCGGCTCGGCGCACCGCGACGGGGTGGCGACGCGACCCCGTCGCGGTGCGCTCGGACACGCCACCCAGGTTGTGAGTGGGGTGTCAGCGATCCATGGCGGCCTGGGGTCCCCTCCCGGAGTGGATGAGAATGGCGGTGCCGCCCGGGACTTCGGAATCGAAGTATCCACTCGACTCGTCCGACCTCGTGTCGGACCCATCACCGATCTCGGGCGGGGGCTCCCACTGGCCGTCGCGCGTATGACGAGCCGTGGTCGTGAGGACTTCGCCATCGCGGTCCTTCGGGCTGCGTCCAAGGTCCGCGCTGCGGGCGCGACGCAGGCGCAACGAGCGGGTAGCGCCAACGGGCGTTCTGTCGCGGCCTACGTGGGTTGCTCGCCGGTGAGCTCCAACGGTGCCCACTCGGGCCAGCGTGTCTCGCCCAGCACGGCTCCGTACTGGTAGCGGGCAACCTCCACGAAGTCCTGGCCGCTCTGACCCGAGGAGTCGTACACGCGCGTCTCGTAGCCGTGCTCGATGGCAGCGACCACGTGGGTCCAGAGCCGCCCGTGTCGCTGTCTGATCTTGGGTTCGGGGACGTCGTGTCCTCCTTCGAGGACACGTTGCGCCACACGCGCTACCGACAGGTCCGCCGGCACCATCAGCACCCGTAGGTGCACCCGATAGCCTGCCTCGACGGCCCGCGTGACCAGATCGACCTTGGACGGGTGCGAGAAGACGGACTCCGTGATGAACGAGCGCCGGTCGGCGAGGTAGCGCTCACGTACCGCAGCCGCTTCTGCGGCTGCGTCGTAGGCCCGGGCGAGCTCGTC
>PWTE01000376.1 GCA_003563915.1 Nitriliruptoraceae bacterium | reverse complement strand
GGGCCGCCGCCGGCACCGCACCGACCCGCGCGGCTGCCGCGGTGATGGCCAGCAGTCCCAGGAGCAGTCCGCCGGTCCGCAGGAACAGGTCCCGGCTGACCACGACCATCGCCACCAACTGCGCACGGCTGGGGCGACCGTGCCCGGCCAGTGGCAGCCCGACCCGCCGGAACAGGACCGCGAAGGCGGCGACGGCGACCGCTTCGGCCGCGACGGTCGCCCACGCGGCACCGGCCAGACCGAACCCGAACGGGAACACCAGCACGTAGGTCAACACCGCGTTGGCGACGTTCGCGCCGACCGCGACCCCCAGCGGCGTCCGGGTGTCCGACACCCCGCGGAAGGCCCCGTGTCCGACGTAGGCCAGCAGCACCAGCGGTACCCCGACCGCACGGATTCGCAGGTAGGTGACGGCCGGGTCGATGAGCACGTCCACGGCTCCCAGCGCACGCACCAGGGCGGGTGCGGCGAGGTAGAGCATCGCCCCGACCGTGAGCCCAAGCGCCAGGGCGACCTGGGTCGCGTGGACGACCCGTCGCCCCGCTGCGGCACGGTCGCCCGCACCGACGGCGCGGGCGACGGTCGAGGTGGTGCCGTAGACCAGGAAGTTGAAGATCCAGGCCACGGTGCTGAGCACCGCGACCGACAGCCCGAGCGCCCCCAGCTGCGCCGCACCCAACCGGCCCACGACCGCCGTGTCGACCAACCCCATCAGGGGGTCGGCGATCAACGTGACCGTGGCGGGGATCGCGAGGGCCAGGATCCGACGATCCCGCGAGCCGAGCACCGCACCCTCCGTCACGTCCTCGTTGCCAGCGAGCCGCTGGCGTACCCCCGCTCGACGCTACCCGAGCGAGGTGCTCGTCCCCCCGGGTCAGGGCAGGGCCATGGGGTCGAGCGCGACGGCACGCTCCTCCGCGCTGACGCGAACCTCGGAGCCCAGCCCCGGCCAGAACGGCGCGAGGACCGGTCTCACCACCGCACGGCAGCGCGCCACGACCGCGGCCTCGTCGACGACGATCTGACAGCTGACGTCCTCGAACCCCCGATCCTCGCCGAGGCTGGCTGCGAGCATCTCGGCGCGGGACTGACCCGCTGCCTGGTCGAGCTGCACCCGACCCTGCTCTCCGTAGAAGGCCTCCTCGACGAGGTAGCCGGTGGCGTCCGTCGCCGCGGCCGCCGCCAGGTCCGCGACCCGCCGCTCCCCCAGGTACAGCAGCGCTCCGTCGAGCACCAGGGCCGCCAATCCGAGCACGATCACGACCGCCGCCGGCACCAGGGCCAGGACGTTGGCCTCCTCGTCCTGCCAGCACGCGCCGGGCCTCACGCCACCGTTCACGCCGGACACACCGACGCCTCCAGTCCGGAGCGGAAGGGTTCGATGCGCTCCGCGTGCTCGGCCGCGACGCGGTAGCTGGAGCGGTCGGTCCACCGCGGGACCGCGACGACGTCGACGACGGTCCGCACCTGGAGGCGGACCTCCGCACACCGCGCCTGCGCTGGAGGGCCGCCGCCTCCGAGCCACTCCACCTCGAGGTGGGCGAGGTCGCGCCCCTGGGCCGCGAAGGCACCGGTCGCGGCCGTGATCGCCACCTCACCCAGGTCCGCCCCGACAGGTGCGGTGACCACGGCTCGCACCGCGTCCCGAGCCGCGCCAGCGACCGCGAACCTGGTGTCGAGGGCGACCCACGCGTTGAGGACGACGAACGTGGCCAGCAGCAGGATCAGCAGCCCGAAGATGAGCGCCTCGGCTCCGGCGACGAACCCCTCCTCATGGGTCGCACGCTCACTCACGGGACCACCTCCTCCCGACGCACCACCGCGGTCCGTTCGATGTCGCCGACCCGCAGCCCGAACCGCTCCGTCGCCAGAGCCCGAGCCGGCGAGCGGGCGAGGACGTCCACCCGGATGGTCCCGTCGGCCTGCTCCACGCACACCACCTGGACCGCAGCGGTCTCGCCGAAGCGTCCGAGACGGCCACGGACCAGCTGCGCGGCAACCCCGTCGCCGTGGCCACAACCCCGGTCCGCGGTCGCGAGCTGGCTCGCCGCATCCGTGGTCGCGGCCGCGACGACCGAGGTCGCGAACAGGTGCAGCAGGACCTGGCTGACCAGGAGCAGGATCGCCAGGAACATGGTCAGCCCGAAGACCGCCGTGACGGGTGAGCTGGCCTGCTCAGCCGTCCAGCTGCTGAGCGGGTCTAGCTGTCGACGATCGTGTCGATCTCTTCGGTGATGCGGTCCGACGCACCGCCGAACGCGTCGCTGAAGACCAGGAACATCGCGCCACCGATCACGGCCATGATGAGCACCACGATCGCCGCTGAGATCACCCCCTCCCCCGACTGATCGAAGCGGATACGTCGCCACTTGGCCCAGATGGGCTGCATCGGTCACCCCCCGATGATCCGACGTGCGAACCCTTCGCACGTGAACGAACAGTGAGGCCGTGACGCCGCCTGGGCGGTCCGCAACCTCGTGCGTCGACGCTAGCAGTCCCGGATCCGTACGGGACCGGCGGTCCACAGCTGTGGCGAGGACCGCGCCCCACCGTGCGGAAGCCCGTGGGGCGGCCACCCGTAGGGCCTTGAGAGCGTGTGGCCTCGGACGTCTCATGTGAGGAACCCGCGCAGGGCCGCCGCGAACGGGACCCCGATCAGGATCGCTCCCGGCAGCAGGGCCGCCACCGTCACGGGGATCCAGACCTGCTGACCGCGACGTTCGATCGTCGCGACGACCTCCCGCTGGAGCTCACGCCGTATCGCTCGCGCCTCGACCGAGATGGTGCGTCCGAGGTCGGTCGCCTCACGGTGCAGACCCAGCACGGCGACCAGCCGATCCACCGCCTCGACGTCGGCGAGCTCCGCCCACTCACGCAGGGCGGGTTGCACGTCCACCCCCTGCCTGACCCGCACCAGCACCCGCCGTAGGTCCCGGCTCACCGCACCCTGTCCGCGACGCGCGACCCGTTCCAGCGCCGCGGTCAACGAGTAGCCCGACGAGAGCAACATGCCGAGCTGCTCCGCGATGACCGGTAGCTCCCGTGCCACGGCCTGCTTCCAGCGGTCGGAGGCGACCGTCACCTGGTGCTCGACGAGCAGGAAGGCCAGCAGCATGCTCCCGGCCGTGAACACGATGGCCCACGCCGGCGGGGGACGGAGCACCACCGTGAGCGTCGCACCTCCGGCGAAACCGGCGATGGCCCAGGCGAGCTGGCGGACGCGGAAGGCCGTCGCGTCGAGATCCGCGTGGACCCGACGCAGCCGACGGTCCAGATCCTCGACGACACCGACCAAGCGGGATACCCGGGCTCCGACCGACCGGGACAGCGGACCGATGGCTTCACGGAGCGAACCAACGGAGAGCAGCCCATGGCGTTCGACCGCCCCACCACCCGGCAGGTAGGGGCCGATGCGCTGGGCCAGCGGCCGGCGTGAGAACCAGCGAAGCTCGGCGAACAGCAGGGTCAGCCCCACCCACAAGGTGACGCCTGCCAGGAGCAACAGGGGTCCGGTCATGGCGTCCTCGAGGCATCACGGGCGGCGAAGACGCGGGGTTCGTCGGGGAGCCGGAGGAGCACCGTCGCCCACCACCAACAACCGGCGAGGAGCCCCAGGGCGACCAGCACCGCGACCTGGCCCGACGGGGCGGCGTAGGCCTCCCGCCCCTCACCGATGGCCAGACCGACCACCGCCATGCCGGCGGGGACGAGCAGGACGAACAGCCGCGAGAAGCGGACCCCAGCCTGCTTGGCACGGGCATCCTTGCGGCCCTGGAGGTCCTGCACACGGTCCTCGATCAGGTCCCGCAAGCGGCGATCGACGTCGCTCCCCCCGATCTCGTGGGCGATGAGCAGGGTCTCGCAGACGGCATCGGCCGTCGGGTCCGCGAGCTGTGCGCGGAGGACATCGAGGCAGCGCTCCAGATCGGTGGATCGCAACCACTCGCGGCGGGCAGCCTCGAACGCGGGCCGCAGGTCGTCGGGAGCGCGCTGACCGACGGCGAACAGCGCCTGCGGGATCGATCGTCCCAGGCTGACCACCTGCAGTCTGAGCTCCTCGAGCAGGCGGGGCCAGGCCTCGCGGGCGACCTCCAGGCGTGCACGCCGGCGCGCCCGTGCGCCGGCGACCGGGACCGCCGCCGCGGCGATCGCGAGCGTCACCGCGGCTGGCCACCCACCGAAGAGCGCGAAGCCGATCGCCCCTCCGAGCAGCATCAGGAGCACGATCGCTGCGGTGAACTCCGTCAGGCGGACCTCTCCCAGACCAGCCTGCACCAGCCGGTCGCGCAGGCGCTCCTGTGGAGACGGTCGGACGGAGGCCCCTGGCGCGGGAGCCAGCCCCCGCCAGCCCTGGACCACGGCCGTGTACAGCAGGTGCACGCCGTAGGCGGCGACGACGGCGAGCAGGAGACCGAGCGCCTCAGCGGTCACGGTCCGACCACCGGCGGCACCGACCCGTCGTCGAGCAGTGCCACGAGGTCGGCTCCTGCAGCCTCGAAGGCCGCGGCCGCCCGACCCGGCAGCGCACCGGTCCAGGCCAGTCCGCCGTCGGCGCGCCGACGGTCGAACAGTTCGGTTACCGTGAACGCCGGCGACGACGGTCCCGTCTGCTGTTCCTCGACGGCGATGATCTCGGTCACCTGCGGCTGTCCGTGGACACGATCGCAGTGCACGACGATGTCGATCGCGTCGGTGACCAGCGCGTTCAGCGCCGTGAGCGGCAGCTCCGAGCGCGTGTCCGAGAGCTGACAGATGAAGCGGAGCCGCGACAGGGCCTGCCGTGCGGAACCGGCGTGGATCGTGGTGTAGCCCGTCACCCCGGACGACAGGGTGAGCAGCAGGGGCAGCGCCTCGCGGTCGCGGACCTCGCCCACGATCGCGACGTCCGGTGCCATCCGGAGGAACCCCGACACCAGCCGCCGCAGGTCGATCTCGGGGCGATCGACGCGTGCCGCCCGGGTCTGCATCGATGCCACGTTCGGAAGCGGGACGTCGACCTCGAAGACCTCCTCGGCGGTGACGACACGGAGGCCCGGGTCGAGCTCCGCCGTGCAGCACGACAGCAGCGTGGTCTTGCCGGACCCGGGCGGTCCGGCGAACACGATCGACAGCCGGGACCGGGTCGCCGCACGTAGGAACCTGGCCACCTGTGGCGACATCATCCCGCGCTCGCTGAGCTCGTCGAGCGATCGGAACGCGACCCCGGTGAAGCGACGGATGTTGACCAACAGGTGGCCATCCCGCCCGATGTCGCGGTGCACGATGTGGACCCGTGCGCCACCGTCGAGCTGGGCGTCCTGCAACCCCTCGGAAGGGTCGAGCTTGCGGTGCGAACCGGAGGCGTCATCGAGGATCTTCGTGACCGTCCGCAGGACGTGGTCGTCATCGTGGAAGGACTCGTCGTGGTAGCCGGACACGCCGGCGTGCCGCTTCACGAAGATCTGATCGGGAGCGTTGATCATGATCTCCCACACGTCGTCGTCCGCGAGCAGCGGGTCGAGCGGTCCGTACCCGATCAGGTTGCGCGCCGCGCGCTCCACCACCAGACCGGGATCCGGGAGATCCACGGCCTGTCGCCCGTGCTTGAAGTCCAGACGCCAGCGCTCCACCTCGTCGCGGAGGAGCTGCCGGAGACGGCCGTCGGGGTCGTCCTGCGGGTCGAAGGCCTCGCGTTCCGCACGCTCCAGGACACGGCGCTCGATCACCGCGAGCGGGGACACGTCCCCTGCAGGGGCCGTCGGGGGCACCGGCGGGCGGCGGGTCGACGTGGAAGCGCTCATCGAGGTGGCTCCCCGGCGGTGAAGGTCGACAGCGAGCCGGGGGCGATCCGGATCGGAGCAGGGTCGGCGCGATGGTCGTGGGTGGTGACCTGCGTGAGCAGTCCCGCCACCCCACGGCTGACCGATCGCGGCAGCGGTGGGGCGAGCGCGACCCCGTCTCGGAGCGCCGGTTCCGGATCGTGGTCCGGTAGGTGGAGCACCGGCGCGAACCGTTCGGCCGGTACTCCGGTCGCCGAGGTCAGGAGCCGCGCCACCGTCGTCGTCATCTCCGCACGCCGACGTGGGGACCGTGGCGAGCGGTTGGCGACCGGGATCAGCCGTTCAGGCTCGACACCATGATCCACGAGCTCGCCCACGGTGCGCACGAGGGCCGCCGCACCCTTCATCGAGACCTGGCCGACCACCAGGACCAGGTCCGCCCGGGACAGCGTGCTGCGCGCCAGCAGGTTGCGCTCCTGCACGTCGAGCGATCCCGTCTCCGTCTCTCCCTCGACCTCCGGATCGACGTCGGCCACGACCACATCAGCGACCCACTGCAGGGAGTCGAGACCGGCCTCGAGGGCGCGCTGGCGCAGTCCGACCCAGTGACGTGGTCGGCGGAGTCCGAGCATCAGGCGGTACCCCCGGGCGGGGACGTCGAACGTCTGGGCGAGCACCTCGGCGCGACCGGGGCGCGACGTCCGGTGCAGTTCCACCAGCTCCTGCACGCCGGGAACCAGCTCGTGCGCCTCGTGGTACAGCGCCTGATCCGCGACCCGACAGAGATCGGCGAGCAGCACGGATGGCCGTCGCGCGGAGGCATCGTCCCCGACGCTCCCGGGAAGCACCGCCTGACGACCCGCGAGCCCCTGGGCGAGCGCGATCGCGACGATCGACGCGCCGGTGCCTCCCGGTCCCGTCACGGCGAACAGCCGGCCCTGAGAGCGGGGTATCTCGTCGACCGGGACCGGCAACTCGACCTGGGCGCGGGGGACCCGGTCGGCCACGTCCGCGAGCGCCTGCAGGAGCTGGGGCTGGTCCATCTCGCGGGGCAGCGCGGCCATCGCGCCCAGATCGCGCCACCTCGCCTCCTGATCCTCGGCCCCGACGACGATCGGCGCGCAGCCCCTGGCCACGGCGGCAGCCAGCACGTCCCGGTCGAGCCCCGGTATCGCGGCATCTACGAGCAGCGCCGAGAAGGGCCGCTCCCCGGACAGCCTCGCGATCGCTTCCTCCAGCGACACGCACCGGACGAACTCGGCGGGCAGCGCGGCGTTGGCCGCCCACGTCGCAACCCGTCGGAACCAGTCCGAACGTGCCGGGGCGACCCCGAGGAGGACGTAACGGTCAGCCATCCTCCACCTCGCCGGCCCCCTGTGGATCCCCGTCGACGACCGGATCCGGGATCGAGCGGTCCCCGTCGGTCGGCGCACGGACGACGAACACCTCCGCCGTGTTCACGGCGTGCCCGAGGATCTGCACCTCCTCCACGCTGGACAACGCCACGGTCAGCAGGACGCTGCTGCCCCCGCCGACGGACTCGACGGCGATCAAGGACACCGCCCGGACGACGTAGCCCGTCCGCGCCGTCCCTCCGCGGCCGGAGGTCGCCACGACATCGATCGTCTGACCAGCGGCCAGGTTCCCCCCGACAGCCGAGGAGGACGGCAGGGCGAAGGACAGGACGTGGTCCGTGCCTCCGGCCGCACCGTCAGCGAGCGCACTGCGTTGCACCAGTTCGCCGGAAGCCAGCGGCACGACGACGGTCCGACCGACGAGCGCCGGGAGATCCTGCTCCCGGACCGCCCGCTGGGAGACCGGATCGGCCAGGTCGAGTGCCGCGGCCGTGAACAGCTCACGTGCCGTCGCCTCGTCCGCGATCGCGGTGCCAGCCGTGATCGCGGTCGCCGTCACCAGGTAGCGATCCGTCGGGCTTCCGACCGCGTCGAGGTAGGACGCGAAGACCACGACCGCCGCGACCGCGACCAGCAGCGCCCCGACCACGGCGCGACCTCCTGGGAGTCGGCGACGGCGCACGATGCGTCCGGCACTGGGCGCATCCGACGGTGTGGCCGAGCGTGACGTCCGCAGCTCCGTGTCCGTCATACCGTGTGACCTCCCGTCGGCACCTGAGGGGCGCTGTCCACAGGGCGTTGGTCGAAGGTCCGCCCCGTGCCAGGTCCACCGAGGTAGCATCGGATCGATGCGGAGGGCACGAGATGGCGCAGGACGAGATCATCTGGCTGGGGACCCGTGAGGCCGCCCACCAGCTCGGTATCACGACCCGGACGCTCTACCGACTGATCGATCAGGGACAGTTGACGGCGTACAAGTTCGGGCGCGTGATCCGCCTGCAGCAGGACGACGTCCACGCGTTCATCGAACGGTCGCGCATCACGCCCGGCGACCTCGAGCACCTCTATGCCGGGACCGTCGACGACGAGGACTGAGGTCGTCATCGCGGCCACCACGCGACATCGGTGAGCGCGGCAGCCGCGATGAGGATCCGTCCCCGGCCGGCGACGTGGAAGCTGACGACGTCCTCACCGATGGCACGTAACCGGCCGCGCATCGGGTCGGGTGATCCCAGGAGACCGACCGCGACGTCATCGGAGCACTGGTGCAGTCCGGTGAGCACATCCAGCAGGAGCCGGTGCTGCGGCGCGGCGCGATCCCCGGAGAGCGAGCCAGCGTCGCGGAGGGATCCTCCGGGGTCCCCGGGCGGCATCAGCAGCGCGGCGACAGCGGAGGTACGCACCAACAGGATCGCGTCGTCGGCACCCAGGAGTGCGAGGTGGTCGACCCCGATGGCCGTGAGCCGCCCACCCAGCTCACGCCCGGTGGCAAGCCGCAGGGTGACGCGAGCACGGGCCTCGGCGAGGTCGTGGACGACACCACCGAAGGTCGCCAGCTCCGCCTCATGCAGCCGCAGGTCGCGCGTCGCGGTCCGACGGTGGACGGCGTCGTCGTGACGTGAGGCGTCGAGCAGGCGGAGGTAGGGGTCGGGTGACGCCCCCCCCGAGCGTGTCCGTTGCAGGTCGTGATCGGTCATCCCTCACCTCCGGTCAGTGCTCCTGGTTGGCGCCCGTCGCCGGGAGTTGCGGCAGGACGAGGTGCTGCCCCGGGAGCAGCAGATCCGGGTCACCCGCGACGACCAACCGGTCCTCGTTGGCCGCGATCAGCTCGCACCAGTAGGCGGCGACCTCCCGATCGTCGGCGGCGCGTCCTCGTCGAAGGAGGCGGGCTTGCGCGATCGACCAGAAGGACTCACCCGGGACGACGACGTGCTCCTCCTGCCGGGGGAGATCGAACGGCAGCCGCAGCTCACCCCCGTGTGGCCGCGGGCGGAGCCTCACGCCGATCTGAGCATCATCGGGCGCCACCCGGTGATGCCGTTCCTGGTCAGCCCCCTCCACCTGGGGCAGTGGTGAGGCCTCACCGCTGCCCGTCTCCAGTATCCGAAGGATCGGTGCCACCGAGGGTTCCTCGGCCGCCTGAGCCGCCCCTACGGGGGCGAAGGTGGTGGCCTGCGCGAGCAGGGCCGAGCCCACGAGGCCACCGACAAGGCCCCGCAGCGCGCGCGGCACCGCTCGCCGAACGAACGCGCGGCTGCGCCAGCCTCCCCAACGACGCACGAGCAGCACCGCGACAGCAGAGATCATGAGGTACCAGCCGAGCGCGAGCGCCACGAGCCGGACACCCGCCATCAGGACCAGGACCGGATCGGTCGGGATCTGGGCCGACACCCCCCACCCGGTCGCGACACCGAGACGCAGCAGCTCGGGGCCCCAGAGGTGGGCCGTAGCGAGGAGCAGGCTGAGGTAGCCGAGTCGGAGGAGGCTCCGCCCGATCGTGTCGTCGCCGGCCATCGCCGACCCCCGTGTCCGTCCCCCGTCGCTCGCCCTCAGGACGGTGCTCGACCGCTGACCGCGCGACGGCGACCGGCCGGCACCCGCCTTCCGAGACGAGCGGTGGAGGT
>PWTE01000346.1 GCA_003563915.1 Nitriliruptoraceae bacterium | reverse complement strand
CCGGCCGCCGGCGCGGCAACGTCCTCCGCGACGGCCGTTGGCAGCCCGCGACGTCCGGCCGCGTCCAGCGCGACCTCCGGCGCGACGGCAGCTCCGGCGACGGCCACCGCTCACGGCCGCGGCCACGGGACGGCCCCGCACCCCCCGGTAGGGGACGTGGGGGGCCGGCACCTCGCCGTGGTGCCGACTCCGGGCGAGGACGATCGCGCCGCCGTGTCGCCGGTGTCGGTCGGGTGGAGCTCGGCGTTGCGGTCGCATCCTCGGGAGACGGGCCGTGGGTGAGTTGCGCAGCTACCAGTTCCCGGTGCGGGTCGAGCCCAGCGTCGCGTTCGGGCTGTCGCTGTCGCGGCTGGTCACCGTCGGGACGGCTGGGGTGGTGTTCATCGTGATGATGACCGTCGGCGGTGTTGGGGTGGTTGCCGGCGGTAGCGTGGTCCTGGCGCTGCTGACCGTCGGGATGTTCGTGCGGGTCGGGGGACGCTACGCGGTCGACTGGCTGCCAGTGTGGGTCGGATTCGGGTGGGCGGCCGCGACCCGCAACAACGAGTTCTACAGCTCGCCGGAGCTGACCGGCCCGCTGCCCGACACGACCCTCGATCTGCCTGGGGAGCTGTTCGGCCTCGAGCTGCACGAGTTCGCCCCGGACGGTGTCGCCGGCGGCGACGGCCGCCGCTACGGGATGCTGCGCGACACCTTCCGGGACCGGCTGGTCACCGTCGTGGAACTCTCCGGGCAGGACTTCTTGTTCCTCGACCCGGACGACGAACAGGCCCGCATCTCTGCGTGGGGGGCGATGCTCGACCACCTGGCCCAGGCGATGCCTGAGCTGGTCCGTCTCCAGGTCGTCCACACGGTCGGGGCGGCCACGGCCGGCCACCTCGACGCCGAGCATCGCCGCCATGGCGGGCGCGGCAGCCCGGCCACGGCCGACTCCTACCGGCAGGTCCTGGACCGTTGCACCCATCACGCCCAGGAGCACCGCTGCCTGCTCGCCGTCGCGTTGGAGACCCGCCAGGCCCGCCGGGCGGGTCGCCAGGCCGGTGGGGGACTGCCCGGGGCCGGCCGGGTCCTGATCGACCGGGCCGTTGCCGTCGAGGACGCGCTTGGGACCGCCGGGTTGACCGTGCACGGCTGGCTGTCCGCCGCGCAGCTGGCCGGGCTGCTCCGCGGCGCCTTCGACCCGGACGGCACCCACCACGTCGACGCCGAGCCGGCCGGGCAGGACCCGGCTGTCGCGGCGGCCACGGCCGGCCCGGCGGCGATGGTCGACCAGTGGTCCGCGGTCCGTCACGACGGCGGCTGGTCGACCACGCTGCAGGTCGTCCGTCCACCGTCGCGGCCCATCACGGGCGACTTCCTCCAGCATCTGCTGATCGGGGTCCCCGCCCGGCGGCGCATGTCGCTGCTGTATGTGCCGACCTCCATGCACGTCGCGGAACGTCGTGCCCAGACCGAACAGGTGTCGTCCGAAGCCGAACAGGCCGTGCGGGCCCGGTGGGGGTTCTCGAGCTCCGCCCGGGATCGCCGTGCCCACGCCGACGCGGCGGTGCGCGAAGCCGACCTCGTCGACGGCCGGGCCGTCTACCGGGTCGTGTGGCTGGTGACTGTCACCGCACCCGACCCGGCCGCGCTCGACGCGGCGGTCGGACAGGTCGATGCGGCGGCACGCCGCTGCGGGGTCGAGCTGCGCCGGCTGACCGGCACCCAACGGCAGGCGTTCGGGTTCACCCTGCCGCTGTGTCGGGGCGCACGATGACCCGCCGACGGACGCCGTGGCGCCGGCTGGCCCGCACCCGACGTCGCACCGGCGCGCCCCGGGCCGCCCGTAGCGAGCTCAAGCAGGAACGGGCCCGCCAGCGTGCCGACGAACTGACGGAACGTCGTGTCACGCTGCACCGCTACCGCGGTGTCGGCAACCGGCGTGGGCAGCGCCGCCGGTTCGCCGGCCGGATCCTGCTGGAGCTGCCGCCGGAACCCTTCGAGGTGTCCACCGGCACGCTCGAGGCCGCCTACCCGTTCCAGGTCGCCTCCCGCAGCCACGGCGGATCGTCCGGCGGGATCGCGATCGGCCCGGCCCCGACCGGCGGCACGTTCGCGTGGGACCCGTGGATCCGCTACCGGCAGGGCCGGCTCGCCAACCCCAACGTGCTGATCCTCGGCGACGTCGGCTCCGGCAAGTCCGCCCTGGTCAAGACCCTGGTGTGGCGCGGCATCGAGTTCGGCCGAGGCGCCCACATCATCGACCCCAAAGGCGAGTACGCCGCTCTGGCCGCCGCCGCCGGCGTTGACCCGGTCCGGCTCACCCCCGGCAGCGGCGTGGTCCTCAACCCGCTCGACCCTGGCACCGCCGGACATCTGCTCAGCCCCACCGCGCTGTTCCACCGCAACCTCGCCTGCGTGCGGGGCCTGCTGGAAGCCACCCTCGACCGGCCCTGCCGGCAGCTCGAGATGGTCGTGGTCAGTGCCGCGCTCGCCCGCATCTCCGGACTGCAGCTCGCCGCCACCGCCGACACCGTCGACCGGCACGGCACCACCGCCACCCTGCCCGACCTCGCCGACGCGCTGACCGATCCGCCCCCGTCGGTCGCCGAACGGGCCAACATGGCCCAACAGCAGGTCGTGGACGAGTCCCGCGAACTTGCGCTCGCCCTCGCCCGGCTCGTCGACCCCCACGGCGACCTTGGCGGCATGTTCGCCGGACACACCACCCTCGACGCCGACGCGCTCGCCGACATCACCGTGGTCGACATCGCCGAGCTGTACCGCACCAACCGGTCGGCCCTGCCGTTGGTGATGATCTGCACCGCGTCGTGGCTGCAGCTGGCCACCGCCGTCACCGCCCGGGGCCGCTGGCAGCTCAACGACGAAGCCTGGGCGCTGATGGCCGACGACGCCACCGCCCGGTTCACCCAGACCAACCAGAAGCTCGCCCGCCAGCTCGGCATCGCCGTGGTCAACGTCCTGCACCGGCTGTCCGACACCGCCGCCGCCGGCCCCGCCGGATCCACCACCCGGGCGCTCGCCGAAGGTGCGATCGCCGACTCCGGCACCTGGATCATCTACCGGCAACGTCCCTCCGAACAGCCGCTGCTGCGCGACACCCTCGACCTCAACGCCGTGCAGGCACGCATGACCACCCGGCTGCCCCGCGGACGCGGCCTGTGGATCGTCGCCGGCGACCGCCGCGAGATCACCCTGGTCGACCACGTCCTCTCCGACACCGAACAGGCGCTGATCGACACCGACACGGCCATGCATGCCGCCGACCCCGGCCCCGCATCATGACCCACCCCCGCGTGCCCACCCCACGGTCCGGCCGGCTGCACGCTGGCGGCCCCAACCAGCTCGAGCTGGTCTGGGCCACCCTCGTGCTGCTCGCCTCCACCGCCGTGCTGGTCGTCGCGGCCCTCGCCACGGCCGCGATCCACCTTGACCACCTCGCTGCCGGCACCGGCCTGCGCACCAGCCTTGCCGAGGTCACCCGGCTGCTGGCCACCGGCGAACTCGCCACCCTCGCCTCACTGCCCGTCAGCCGCTGGCGGGCCGGCAGCCTGTTCACCGTGGCGCTCGGCGGCGTGATCGCCGGCGGCTGGCAGGCCGCCCGCTGGTGGGCCGACCGGCAAGCCAGCGCCCTGCACCGGCAACGCCTGGGGGAACGCACCCGCTCCCGCGTGTGGGCGACCCGCCGACAGCTCGTCGGGCTGCTCGCCGACCCCCCGCCCGCCGGGAGCGAACCGCCGGCGGCCGGCCGGCTGCTGATCGGCACCCACCACGGCCGGGACGTGCTCGCGCCCGCCCGCACCTCCGTGATGGTCATCGCCCCGACCCGAACCGGCAAGTCCACCCGGCTGGTCGTCCCTAACCTGCTGCGTTGGGACGGCCCCGCGGTGGTCACCTCCGTCAAACGTGACGTGTACGACCTCACCGCAACCCGACGGGCCGCCAGCTACGGGCCGGTCCACCTGTTCGACCCCACCGGCTCCACCGGACTCGACGGGGTGCGCTGGTCCCCGCTTCTGACCTCCACCACCTTCCCTGACGCCACCCGCACCGCGACCTGGCTCACCGACGCCGCCGCCGTCGCCGACCAGCACGACACCGCCAAGTTCTGGGACACCCTCGCCACCAAACTGCTGGCCCCGCTGCTGTACGCCGCCGCAGCCACCGGCCAGACCATCCATCAGGTGTCCCACTGGGTCGACCGGTCCGCGTTCCTCGACGTCGCCGACATCCTCGAGGACCTCGGCGACGACGACGCCCAAGCCGCCTGGCACGCCATCATCGAACTGCCCCCCGAAACCCGCGGTTCGGTGCTTGGCACCGCGATGGCGATCTTCCGCGGGTTCGGCTCGCCGCGGGTCAAAGCCGCCACCTCCTGTACCCCCGGCGACACCGACACGACCCTGAACATCCCCGAACTGCTCACCACCGGCGGGACCCTCTACCTCGTCGCCCCCGAGTACGAACAGGCCGAGCTGCGCCCCGTGTTCGTCGCCCTGGTGCAGGCCGTCTACCGCGTCGCCGTCGAGCTGTCCGCGAACCTGCTCGAAGGCGCGCCGCTCAATCCGCCCCTGCTGCTCATGCTCGACGAGGCCGGGAACATCGCCCCGCTCAAGGCCCTGCCCAAGATCGCGTCCACCGGCGCGGGCCAAGGCATCACCCTGATGACCATCTGGCAGGACCGCGCCCAGATCCGCCAGCTGTACGACGACGCGGAACGCACCGTCATCGCCAACCACACCACCTCGGTGTGGCTACCCGGATCGCAGGACCTCGACACCCTCAAGCTGCTCGCCGACCTCATCGGCGACCAGTGGGTCACCTCCAACACCGTGTCCGCCGCCGCCGACGGCGGCGTGTCCGTCTCCCAAGGGACCGAACGCATCGACGTCGCCCCACCCGCCTTCCTGCGCACCCTCACCCACGGCCAAGCCGTCATGCTCTCCGGGAACCTGCCACCCGCCCTGATCGCCACCCACGCCTACTACGACCGGCCCCGCTGGCGCCAGCTGATCGACCCCGCCCAGCTCGCCCGGCACGCCGCGATGCACCGTCATGCCGGACCTACCACCGCCGCGACCGCCGAAGAGCGCGGGCTGGACACCACCTTTCCCGGCCCCGCCATCCGGCTGCGCACCGTCACCGACCGGACCGGCCAGCTCGGCGCCGCCCTGAACGCCCACTACCCCGACATCGAAGCCGACCGTGCCGCCCACCACGACTGGGGCCCCACCGCCACCCGGGTCCCCACCCGGCTCGCCACCGCCCCGCGCCGCTGGGCCGACACCCGGCCCCCGCGGTCGCTGCTGCGCGCCGCCGGGATCGCCGCCGGCCAGATCGACCTGCGCCGGCCCGACGTCCGCCACCGTCTGCTGACCGCCTGGCTCCAACACGAGCCGGCCGAAAGCATCGCCACCGGACTCACCTTCCCCCAGCTCGCCGCCGAATGGGACCACCTCCAGCTCGATCACACCCTGCGCCAGTGTTGGGAAGACTGCTACCCGGCGCTGGCCGGCAGCGACGACATCGACGACAGCGACCTCGACCAGGCGGCCGCGTCATGACCGACACCTCGCGCGTCCCACCTCTCCACGCGGCCGCCGACCCGTCCGGGCTGCTCGACCGGCTCGACCCCGACCTGCTCCACCCCGCCCGGCTCGCCGGCCCCCACGCCTGGCACGTCTGGGACCTCACCCGCCACCCACCGACCGGCCGCGAGCTCCGGCTGGTCATCCCCCCCGGCCGTGACACCCAACGGCACCTGCGACGCATCACCGCCAGCCTCACCGACCAGCTCACCGGCCCGACCTGGCCCCCCACCGGCCACCTCGACGTCACCGCGCATCCCGGCCGCATCGACTGCCGCCACCACGGACAGGCGGCGGCCACCATCACCATCGACATGGCCACCTGGGACCGCGGCGGACTCGCGGAACGTGGCAGCGGGCACTACACCCGCACCGGCTGGCCCGTCCTCGACCAGCACGCCGCCCTCGCCGACCGCATCCACGCCATCGACCCGTCACGGTCGGACCGCGAGGACCTGGCCGACCTCGCCCACTGGGTGCACACCACCCTCGACACCAGCACCGCACGGCGCCCGACCGTCGAACTGCAGCACCTGATCGTCGACCTCCGCCGCCGTGCGCCACGAACCATCGACCGACTCGCCACCATCCTCGACCGCGCCACCACGGTGCGGGCCGAACCGGCCCTGACGGCGCTCACCGACACGCTCGACCGCGCCCGGCAGGCCACGCCGGCCAACGACGCGCGCCGCAGCGTCACCCGCACCCGCTAGCCGGCCAACCGTGCCGTGTCGCTGCGGGCCCGGCACCGACGACACGTCGCACCTCGCCGGACCCGGCGAGCGGCCTGAGCTGACAGGACCCGCCCGGCGACGATCGTGACGACGCTGGTGACCCGGCCACGGGACGTCTCGCAGACCACAGCGTCGCGTCGTCAGCGCTCGTCGTCCTCCGCGGCGGGGTACAGGTGCGCCAGCGTGCCCGGCACGATCCGTGATGCCTCGATGAACTCGTGCAGCTCACGCTGCTGCAGGCGGATGACCCGCCCGAACCGGTAGGCGGGAAGCTGACCCGTGTCGATGATGCGATACAGCGTCCGCTTGGTGATACCGAGCTGTGCCGCCGCAGCATCCGTGCTCAACCACGAGATCTGATCGCCACCCACACATCCCCCTTCGACCGCCACACCGCAGCCTACGACCCCGAACGGCAGCGGGAACCGGCCAGGACCGGATGCGAACCCGGTGCGCCAGTCAGCGGTGCCGCCGCCCGTCTCGTCGCAGGATCTCGAGGGCCTCGGCGTCACTCATCTCGATGGAGGGCGACCGCGACGCAGGGGTGGGGTCGTCGGCCGTCTCGTCGGCCGTTTCCGGGGCGGCGGCCGCCGCCCGGACCTCCGCCGCGAACCAGAACGGCTTGCCTGCAGGGTTCCGACGCGGCGCCGGGAGCCGGGGATGTCCGCGTGCCACCCACCGGTCGAGCGTGGACAGCCCGACGTTCCAGAACTCTGCGACCTGACGTCGCCGCCAGATCTCCGAGGACTCCACCACATCTGCACCGTTCACGGCCGCGCACGGTAGTCGGGCGGCAGGTGCGTCGCGGCCCCGTCGCCGGCATCATCCACGCCCGCCGAGAGGCCGGCGTGTCTACGCTTCTGGCCTGGTCGTCGGCGGCGTGTCTCCCCCGTCGCGCTGCCGACGACCTCCTCACACCGACCCGGCTGGTCGGTCCGGTGGGGCGGCGGGTGCGGGAGGTCAGGGTGACGGCACGGCAGGAGATCCTGGAGGCGGCACGCAACCTGACCAACCGGGGCATCTCGCCGTTCTCCCCGAAGCAGCTGATCACCGAGGTGGAACGCAACGGGACCCGCTACACCGACGAGACGTTGCGGTCCCACATCGTCAGCGCGATGTGTGTGGACGCGCCGCAGCACAACCCGTCCTACCGTGACCTCAAACGGGTCGGACACGGCCAGTATGTGCTGCTCGACGACGCTGGGACGCCGGCCGGCCGGTCGCGGCGTTCCGGTGGCCGGCGCGGTCAGGTCGTCGAACGTCGGGCGACCGCGGCCGAACTGTCGGGACGCGCCTGGTCGTGGGAGGGCAACGTCCAACAGGTCTTCGTCGCACATCTCACCGCCGACGGATGGGAGATCATCACGGCGGCGGACACCGCGTCCCGTGAGTCCGGGCCGGACGTGGTGGCCCGGCGCGGCGGACGGGAGCTGATCGTCGAGGTCAAGGGGTATCCGGATGCGGCCCGGTCCAGCGTCGCGACCCAGGCGCGCCACTACGCGGCGGGTGCGCTGCTGACCGTGCTGTTGGCGTGGGCCGATCATCCGCAGGCCAACGTCGGGCTGGTGTTCCCGGACGCGACCACCTACCGCAACCTGGTGCGCCGGTTGCGGACCCCGTTGGAACGGCTCGACGTGTCGGTGTGGTTCGTGCACGAGGACGGACGCGTCGAGCTGTGGCTCGACCGGGGCGTCGAGACCCGACGAGCCAGCCGGTGACCGACCAAACACGCGCGACGGCGCTGGCGGTGTATGCGGTCGACGCCGGCTCGCTCGCCAGCGGCCGGTTCGCATGGTGCCGCATCGACGTGGACTCCGGCACGCTGGCCGGTGAGGGCCGGTGGCCCAGCGAGCTGGTCGAACGGGCCGCCGAGGATCTACGCCGCGGCGCGGTCGCGCTCGGGATCGAGGCGCCGCTGTGGTGGCCGGTCTCGATCGAGCAGCGGCAATTGGGTCAGGCCCGGGCCGGTGAGGGCAACCGGGCGTGGAGCTCAGGTGCCGGTGCGACCGTCACACCGACCGCCATCGCCCAGCTGGCCTGGATGGCCCGTGAACTCGCCGGACGGGTCCCGCAGGCGCGTGCCACCATCGATGCGGCCCGGGCGCTGACGCAACCTCGCCGTAGCGAGCTGCTGCTGTGGGAGGCGTTCGTCTCCCGCCGCGGTGATCGTGACGCCACCGCCCACGCCGCCGACGCTCGCGATGCCGCACGCGAACTGGTCACCCGCATCGGGGTCGTCCGCGACGGTGTCCCGCTCGTGAGTGACGTCACTCCCGGTGACACGCCGGTGCTCAACCTCGGGGCCGCCGCACTGCTCGGCGCCGGCTGGCAGCTGGCTGCCGACGCGCTGACGGCACCGACCTTGGTCGTACGGGCTGATCCGTAGGCCGTTGCGCCACCGGACCGGGCAGTCGCAGCGCGGACCGACGACGCAGGCCCCACACGTCGACCGGCATGGTCATCGGCGCAGGTGACGGAGCGACAGTTCGGGCAGCAGCGCGAGCTGTCGGGCGCGGTCGCGAGCCTGTCGTGCGGCCTGCCGCTCCTGGCGATGCTGCGCGGCACGCCGTTCGAGGTCGTCGCGGACGAGACGTGCACGCTGATACTCCTCCTTGCAGGTGGCACGGTCGGGTTGCGTCTCGGCTGTTCGCCAGCGGCGACGTGTCTCGTCGGTGGTGAGGCTGACCTGCTCGATCTGGTCCGGGTCGAGTTGGCTTGACGGCCTGCTGGTTGCTGCGACGGTGTCGCGCAGCGCCTGCAGCGCGGCCGGCGCGAGGTGGGTGTGCTGCCGGGCGAGATACCGGTCGCACTGGTGCAGCGCATGGTCGTAGGCGGCCTGGGCGTCGGGTCGCAGCGGCCCGGGACGTTCTCCGAGCAGTTGGACGTGGTCGGGAAGGCCGTAGCGTTCGCGGTAGGCGGTGACCGCGGTGGCGGCGGTGACCCACGAGCGGGCATCGGCAGGATCCTCGGGGCGGGGGCCGAGGTCGCGGGCGTAGGCCAGGAGCCCGTGATGATCGACGAGGTCGCTACGGAGCTGCCGCCACCGTTGGCGGATCAGCTCGCCGGCGGCACGGGCGAGCTGGCCGTACGGGTCGTCGGGGTCGACGGGAGGTAGGGAGCGCAGCGGCCCGGAGGGTCGGGCGGGTTCGGTGTCGCGGGCGAGCTGGCCGAGCCGCCAGTGCAGCACCCCGGCGATCGAGCGGGCGTCGCCGGTCGGGCGTGCGCCGATGGCACGGTCGATCAGCTGGTCGAGGTCGTGGCCGTGCAGGGCGAGCTGGCGGGTCTGGTCGAGCAGGCTGCCCCACTGCGGGTCGTTGGGCGCCTGGCCGAGCCCGTGCCCGTCGAGCTTGGCGTGGAGCCACCGGTGGGTGGTGTGGCGGGCGGCGTCCTCGAAGATAGCGCCGAGCCGGGCCAACGAGTGCAGCTCGCGGCGGTTGTCGTCGGCGAGCTGGTGGGCGG
>PWTE01000325.1 GCA_003563915.1 Nitriliruptoraceae bacterium | reverse complement strand
GGACTCCCGGAGCTGCTACGCGTGCCGACCGGCGCCGGCAAGTCCGTCGCTGCGGTGCTGCCCTGGTTGTGGCGCCGGCGTGAGCACCCAGACCTTGCGGTGCGTGCCGAAACGCCGCGCCGTCTGGTCGTCGCACTGCCGTTGCGGACGCTGGTGGATCAGTTCGCCGACGACGTCGAATCGTGGCTGGTCCGGCTGGGAGTCGACGAAGAGGTCGGGCTGCATGTGTTGCTCGGCGGACGCCGCGACGACGAGTGGCGCACCCAACCGGAGCGCGACTCGGTCGTTCTCGGTTCGATCGACATGCTGCTCAGCCGGGCATTGAACCGCGGTTACGCCGCCAGTCGGTTCCGGTGGCCGATGGAATTCGGCTTGTTGAACAACGACAGCCACTGGGTGTTCGACGAGGTCCAACTCCTCGGCGCCGCACTTCCGACCTCACGGCAGCTGCAGGCGTTCCGTGACCACCTCGGTACGTGGCGGCCGACCCGCTCGACCTGGATGTCGGCGACGGTCGACCCGGCCTGGCTCACCACCGTCGACGCTCCCGTCGCACCGGTGCCAGTGGGGCTTGGTGATGTGCCGGCCGGATCACACCTGGCGGCTGTCGTCGAGGCGACCCGTCGCATCGAGCCCTTGCTGCCCGACGTCGCCGCCAAGGGGCCGCAGCCGAAGAAGATCGCGGAGCGGGTCGTCGAGGAGCACCTGCCGGGTACGCGCACCCTGGTGTTCGTCAACACCGTCGACCGTGCCCGCAAGGTTGCTGCCGCCATCAGGAAGGCGGCGGGGAAGGACACCGACGTCGTCCTCATCCACTCGCGGTTCCGAGCCGGCGATCGTGCCCAGCTCACCCGCCGCGCCACGAACGATGAGCTTCCGGCTGCTGGTCGGATCGTGGTCAGCACCCAGGCGCTCGAGGCCGGCGTCGACGTCTCCTCGCACACGTTGGTCACCGAGGCTTGTGCCTGGAGCTCGCTCGTCCAACGGGCCGGACGCTGCAACCGCCGTGGCGAAGCAGAAGGTATGGCGCGTCTGCTGTGGGTGACCACGAAGAACGCCGCACCCTACGACGACGAGCAGGTCGCACAGACGGTGGCATTGCTCCAAGAACATGGCGGCCAGCAGTTGACCGGCGCCGAGCTTGCGGATCTCGCCCTCGACCCTCCGCCGTCGACCGCGGTGCTGCGCCGACGTGATCTCGAGGCGCTGTTCGACACCCTCCCGGATCTGACCGGGGACGATGTCGACGTCTCGCCCTACGTGCGGGACACCAACGAGCGGGACGTCTTCGTTGCCTGGCGGCCGCTCGATGGTGCGCCCGCTGCCGATCTGCGACCCGACGCGGAGGAACTCGTGCGGGTACCGGTCGGCGAGTTGCGCAAATGGGTCCAGGACGCCGACCGCCCGATCGGGTGGATGCACGATCATCTGGAGCGGGCATGGCGGCCGGTACGTCCTGGTTCTCTACGTCCGGGTGCGGTCGTACTCGTCGATGCCAGCGCCGGTGGGTACACCCCGGCCGGCGGATGGGATTCGACCAGCCGTGCTGCCGTCGAGCCGGTCACCGGCGAAGAGGCGCCCCCCGAACCCGCGGCACTCGACGGCCACGACCAGGCGGTCGACGACGATCCTCTGTCCCACACCGGCGGTCCCGTCGCCCTGGCGGTGCATCTGCTCGACACCGAGCAGCACGCACGGAGTCTGGTCGGCGCGCTTGCCATCCCAGGGCTCCCTGTCCGCGAGGTCTGCGCCGCAGCGCGCCTCCACGATCTGGGCAAGGCTCACCCCGTATTCCAGGACGTGCTCCGCGACGAGCGCACCCCTGCCGGTGTCGTGCTCGCCAAGTCGCGCACCGGATCTGGCCCGGACATCTCTCGCAAGGGCTTCCGGCACGAGGCGGCGTCGTTGGCGGCACTGCGCGCGCCTGCGTCCGCGTCCGTCATCGAGGTGCTCGGCGCTCAGGACCACACGCTGGTCCGATACCTGGTCGCAGCGCACCACGGCAAGGTCCGGATCGGGGTCCGCCCGCTGCCGAGCCGCCGAGGTGGGCGGGCTGACTGGTCCCGTGACGATGTCGAGACGGCGCTGGGACTCGAACATGGCGAACAGCTGCCAGCCGTCGATCTGGGTGACGGGGTCACCTTGCCGGCGACGACGTTGGACGTGGAGTCGCTCACCGCCTTCGCCGGACCGAACACGTGGATCGCCGAGGTCCTCGACCTCCTTGGCTGCGAGGACCTCGGCCCGTTCCGCCTTGCCTACCTCGAAGCATTGGTCGTGCTCGCCGATTGGCGCGCGAGCGCGAGGCCGAGCGCTCTCGTGAAGGAGGACTCGACATGAACGTGCTCTCACTTCCCGGTCTGCGGGCCGATCCGGTCCAGTCCTACCTCGCCGCATTGGGGGTGGCGCGCTGTGTCGCCGAGCAGGCTGACCCGGCCGCGGCGCTGGCGTATCAGCCGTCGGGGTTCGCGTTGCATACCGAGCTCGATCTGGAAGAGGTC
>PWTE01000103.1 GCA_003563915.1 Nitriliruptoraceae bacterium | reverse complement strand
TGTGGTTCGAGGAACCCAACGACACCGAGGACGCCGGCGGCGCGTCGAAGATGGCCCGTCGGTTCGCGACCCACCCGAGCATCCGGGAGCGGGTGGAGCGGCTGGCGTCGCTCAACGCCGGGACGGTGCGCACCGATGCGCCGGAGCGCGTTGACCATCGACTGCGGGTCACGCAGCACGTCCGCGGCGGTCGCATCCGCGAGGTACTCCCGCTGCCTCGACACGGCGAAGCGGATCAGCTGCGCCGCCAGCGGAGCGAGGATCAGCGCCACCAGCCCCAGCACCAGGAAGATGACCTGGGCACCCCCGCCGCCCTGACCACCACCCCTGCGGCCACCGCGTCCTCCCCCGAGCCACACCATGCGGACCATGACGTCGGCGAGCAACGCGACGAGCCCGGCGGTCGCGACCGCGATCGTGACCGCACGGATGTCGTCGTTGACGATGTGGGCCACCTCGTGAGCCAACACGGCGCGTAACTCGTAGCGCGGCAGCCGTTCGACCAGCCCGGTGGTGACCGCGATGTGGCTGTCCTCGAGCTTCAGCCCGGTCGCGAAGGCGTTGGGGGCCGGGTCGTCCACGATGTACAGCTTCGGCTTGGTCCCGGCGATGCCGGCCGACACACACACCTCGTCGAGCAGGTTGTGCAGCTCCGGCGCCTCCTCACGGCTGACCGGCCGCGCCTTCGACGCCCGCAGCGCGATCGCCGGCCCGGACCGGTAGGCGATGAAGGTCAGGAACAGCCCGATCGCCGTCCCCACCGCAGTGACCCCGACGCCGAACACCGGATCGAAGGCGGCAGGACCGGCCAGGATCCCGACGATGATCCAGACCAGCACCGCGATGATGACAACCCCGCCGGCCAACAGCAGGCGCGTCGCCCGCTTGTTGGCCCGCTGAAGCTCGTCGTAGAGACCGCCGGAGGGCACCGAGGATCAGCGCGTGACTATTCGAAGGAGACGTTCGGCACCTGGCGCACCTCGACCGTCTCCACCTCGAAGTAATCGCGGTCCTCGAAGTTGAACATGCTCGCGATGATCGACGTCGGGAACACCTTGCGGGCGGTGTCGTACGCCCGGACCGACGCGTTGTAGTGCCCGCGGGAGCCGGCCACCATGTTCTCGGTGTGGGCGAGCTCCTCCTGCAGCTGCCGGAAGTTCGCATCGGCCTTCAGGTCCGGGTAGTTCTCGCTGATCGCCAGCAGCTTGCCCAACGCCTGAGTCAGCCCGTTCTCGGCCTCGGCCAGGTCCTTGGGGCCCTGCACCGAGATCGCCTTGGCCCGGGCGTTCGTGACCTCTTCGAGGGTCTCACGCTCATGACTGGCGTAACCCTTGACCGTGTTCACCAGGTTCGGGATCAGGTCGTGGCGACGCTGCAACTGGGTGTCGATCTGCGCCCAGGCCTCGTCGATCCGTACCCGCGCACGGACCAGGCGGTTGTAGCCGGCGATGACCCAGCCGATGGCTGCGACGACGAGCACCAGCAGGATGATGGTGAAGGCGATCACGTGGGCGTCCTCCCCAGAAGACAGGCCGCCCGTCGCGGGCGGTGGTGCACCAGCCTACTGGGCTGCCGCCGGCACGGACAGGGACCTGAGCACGTTCGTGTCGGGCTCGCGGCCGGGTCAGTCGGTTCCGTCGAGCTCATCGGTACCGAGGTCGCCATCGGCGTCGAGGCCCAACTCGTCGGCGAGCAGGTCGGCCAGATCGGCCTGTGGGAGCAGCACCGCAGCACCTGCCGAGGTGGTGTGATCGGCGACGGGGATGGACAACCGGCGCACATCGTCGGTGTCGAGCGAGCGGTACTCCCAGGCGAACGCGACGGCCCGGGTGAGGTTCAAGCGGTCGTCGAGCACGACGGCGTCCTGCAGCCCCGCCGCGACGGCCCGCAGCTCACCGATCGACGAGAAGCTCGAGAGCCGGTCGGCGACGTCGAGGAGGAGCTCCTGCTGGCGCTCGTCGCGGACCAGGGCGTTCATGCCCGGCTTCATCCGCCAGACCCCGCCGACCAGCTCCTGGGTGCGCCGCGACCGGGCCCACGCCAGCGCGTCGTCGCCAGATGCCTCGACGCAGCCGCCGGGCAGATCGAGGTCGGCCTTCGGATCGCGCACCCGGTGGTCAGTGCAGATCTCGACCCCGCCGACGGCGTCGACGATGCGGACGAAGCCGTCGAAGTCGACCTCGGCGTAGTGGTCGATCGGGATCCGGGCCAGGTCCTCGACCATGATCGACATCAGCTCGGGGCCTGACACGTCGTCACCGCAGCCCTCGAGCCCTTCGTTGATGCGGGTCCGCGTCTGCGTGCAGGGGTTATGGACCCACAGGTCGCGAGGGATCGACGCGATGAGCGGGTCGTCGTCCGGCGGGTCGATGGCCAGCAGGATGGCGTCGGCGCGGACCCCGTCCTCGTCCAGCCCGCCGTCGCTACCGAGGATCAGGGCGGTGCGCATCCCGTCGTCGACGGACGGGTCGAACCCGTCGAGTTCGACCTCGCGGACGAGGTCG
>PWTE01000344.1 GCA_003563915.1 Nitriliruptoraceae bacterium | reverse complement strand
CCGGCGATGAGGCTGCCCGCGAGGTGTCACGCACGGAGGAGAAGGACGGGGCCGTCGAGTCGGCCAGCCTCGAGACCTACGAGGTCATCGCCCACCTCTGATCCCACGGCCGGGCCCTACCTCGGTGGACCTACCTGAGGAGGGACGTCACGCGGATCCGAGAGCGAGAACTCGCGACCCTCCGCCTCCTGTGCGACCGCGGCCTGGTCGTCGACGGGATCCGGCCGTTGCGGTGCCCGCTCGCCACCGCGTAGCAGCAGGAGCAGCCCGATCACGATCACCGCGATCGGTCCGACGTACCGGCCAGCGTTGGCTACGCCAGCGAGTTGCGTGCTGGCGGCGACGGTGATGATCCCACCGGGGATCAGCGGCCACCACCAGCCAGAACGCTTGGACGTCGCCAGCCGGTCGAGCACCGCGATGGCCAGGAAGCCGACCCCGAGCCCGAGCGCTGGCCAGTCGCCGGCAACACCTCCGCTCGAGGCGAGGATCCCGGCGCCGAGTCCGCTGAGGATGGCGCCGGGTATCAGCAGCCCGTAGCTGCGCGTGGCGGCGTAGGCGACCAGGAAACCGGCACCGAGCACCAGGACGATCACCTCGCCCCCGATCCCGGTCGTGGTCACGACCAGCAACGTCGCCCCCAGCAGGACCAGGAGCAGTCCAACGATCCGGGCAGGTTGCATGCTCGCACCTCTCACGGCGATGAGACGAACCTACGTCGCAGGTCGACCCGGACCAGAGGCTGACGGCTCATGTGCCCGAGGACTTGGACCTCCCAGAGCGGTGGCTGACGACGTCAGCCTCCAGCGACGAACGATGCGCTGCTCATCACCGCCTAGCCTGCACCGGTGACCGAGGGAGGGGCAGGACGGTGCGCCGATACGACCGTGATGCGGATCCCGTGGAGTTCGGACGGGTCGTCGCGCTGACCGACGGGGTGTTCGCGATCGCGCTCACCCTGCTGGTCCTGGACCTCGCCCTGCCGACCCAGGCAGCGGACGCTTCGCTGGCCGGCGCCCTGGCCGACACCGCCCCTCGCTTCTTCGCGTTCGCCATCAGCGTGGCCGTGGTGGGAACCTTCTTCCTGTCCCATCACGAACTGCTGAGCATGCTGCAGAAGGTCGACACCGGGCTGCTCAGCCTCACGATCCCCTACCTGGGGCTGATCGTGTTGATCCCCTTCGCGCAGAGCGTGCTCAGCGAGCGGCCGGGCGAGCCACTGGCCTTCGCGCTGTACGGGCTCGTGCTCGGGTGCGCCTCGATGATCGCTGCCTACATGCTGTGGCACGCCCACCGACGGGGACTGCTACGCGAACCCCTGGTCGGACGCAACGCCTGGTTCGAGGTCGCACGCAGCGGGCTGCCGATCGTGAGCTTCCTCGCGAGCGCCGGCCTGGCGTTCCTGATCGGCGAGTGGGCGGTGCTGTTCTGGGTCGCGATCTGGCCCCTCGATGCGATCCTCGCTCGACTGCAACGACGCGAGACGCAACCTGCCGCGACCTCGTGACCAGCCCCGGTACGCGGCGCGGCCAACCGTGGACCGTGACGACCACTCAGGAACGCGTGGTGCTGCGGTAGCTCTCGCCACGTTCGTCGCCGGTCCGTTCCCAACGGGCGATCAGCTCCGGTTCCCCGCGAAGAGCGACATCGGCTCGCCAGCGGTAGGTAGTGGGCCAGCGGCGGAAGACCGGCACGACCGTGGTGACCAGCCGCATCAACCATGGCAGAGGGCCCGGCTTCCAGCGCTCGTCCACGTGCAGTTCCATCGCGACGTCGTCACCGGTTCGCGTCACGGTCCACGCCCCTCCGGTCAGGCGGGTCTCGTCGATCTCGATGGACCAACGTCCGGATCCGCTGGCACCGTCTGTCAGGTTCGCAAGGTCGGGCACAGCGGGATCCGACCGCAGGCGTGCTCGATGGCCCGCATGTTCAGCGATCACCTCCCGGACCCCTGCCTGGTCGAGGAGGAGATGGTGACCAGGGGGACCAACCGACCCCGCGGCGGCACGAGCCGGGTTGAGTTCGATCGTCACCACCGGCGCGGCGTACTTGATCAGGTGCCGGCGGTGCAGCCACCGCCCCGGTAGCCGCCCGGTCGAGGCCGCCGTCCCGCCGATGCGGATGACCGGCGGCGCACCGGTTGTGCGGACGAGATCGAAGCGGGGCATCCACACCATCAGCAGGCTGACCGGCCGCTCGATGGCAGCGCTGACCGGAGCGAGCAGCCCGGCCGGGCGACGCGGCTTCCCGTCGCGGTCATCGACGCGCACCTCGACCAGCCTCCCGTCGCGGTCGGTGAACGCCACCTCGGCGTCCACCCCGTGGTCGGTGACGACCAGGCGCGCGATATCGAAGGCGACCTGCGTCCAGCTGCCGATCCCGCCACCGATCTCGTAGCCGGCTGGATCCACACGAAGGCCGGTCTCGAGGTAGTAGTCGATCCGTCGATCCTCGCGGCGGGACAGGAAGACGAGCATCCCGCGGCCATGGGCCTCGTCATCGAACCACTG
>PWTE01000061.1 GCA_003563915.1 Nitriliruptoraceae bacterium | reverse complement strand
TGGAGGAGACGCTGCGCTACTGCAAGGAACGCGAGGCCTTCGGCCGGCCGATCGGGTCGTTCCAGAACTCGCGGTTCATGCTGGCCGAGATGCAGACCAAGGTCACGATCGGCCAGACCTTCGTCGACCGCTGCATCGAGCGGCTCAACGCCGGGGAGCTCACCGTCGACGAGGCCGCCATGGCCAAGTGGTGGACCACCGACATGATGGGCGAGGTCGTCGACGGCTGCGTGCAGCTGCACGGCGGGTACGGCTACATGCGCGAGTACCCGATCGCCCGCGCCTACGGCGACGCCCGGGTGGCCCGGATCTACGGCGGCACGAACGAGATCATGAAGGAGATCATCGGCCGCACCATGGGCGTCTGACCCGGTCCTTCGACGAGCGGCGGCGCGCCCCCTGCGACCTCAGCGGGCGGGTGCCGGGTCGCCGTCGCGGTCACGCTCCACCACGGCCACCAGCGACGGCAGCGTCGCGACGAACAGCTCCAACCGGCGGGACGCCGCGTCGGCATCGTCCTGCACGACACGGTGCAGCACCAGCCCGTCCATGACCGAGACGAGGTAGCTCGCGAGGTCGCGCCGGAGCGGACCGTCCGGCATGTCCGGGTGGTCCTCGAGCACCAGTTCGACGGCCTCGGTCAGCCGCTGGTACTGCAGCTCGGCCAGGTCGCGCATCTCGGGGTCGCGGAGCGCGTGCACGGTCAGCTCGTACTGGGCGAGCTGCAGATCGGTGGTCTCCTCGATGAAGCTCCAGTAGGCCCGGATGATCTGCTCGCCGAAGTCACGCAACGTGGCGTTCGGCTCCAGGATCGCCTGCTGGAGGATCGCCTCGATGCCGTGGGAGAGCCGGTCGATCACCGCTCGAAGCAGGTCGTCCTTGTTCCGGAAGGCGTAGTGGAACGCGCCTAACGCGAGGCCGGCTTCGTCGGTGATACGTCGTGTGGTCGCGGCACCGATGCCTTCCCGCGCCAGGACCGCGATGGCCGCGTCCAGCAGCTGTTCCCGTCGCTCGCCGACGCTGCGTCGCTGCTGTTGCTCACCCATCGTGCTGCTCCTTGCGATCGACCCCGTCCACCGGGACGACCTCGGTCGGGCCGCGACGCCGGGACGTCATGGCCAGTCTAACCGAGAGACTAGGACCTACGTCCTAGTTACTACGTCCATCCGGACGCCCTCCTGATGGGCGACCGGATGGCATCGCACCGCGCCGGCACCGCGTTCTCGGCCAGCTGTCAGGGAACCGGTCCCGCCGTGCCTGCGCGGGCGGGGGACCGCCCCTTCGACCGGGGCCGTGCGGAGTAGACTCCGCGAAGGCCGCCCACGGGACCGACCGGAGCACCATGGCGCAGGACGATGCGGTGGGGGACCTCGCAGCCTTCGCCCGCCGCCTGGAACTCGTCGACGACGCCGTCGTGGAGTGGGACGCGGACTGGCGGTTCGTCTACCTCAACCGGCGTGCCGCCCAGATGGTCGGCAGCACCCCGGAGCAGCTCCTGGGACGGAAGCTGTTCGACGTCCTGCCGCAGGGTCGGGGCAGCGTGTTCCACCGTGGCTACGAGCAGGCCCGGCGGACCGGCGAGGTGGTCGAGATCGATGCCTACTCGCAGGTCGTGCACGGCTGGTTCCGTGCCCGGGCACACCCGCACGGCGACCACCTCACCGTCGTGCTGAAGGAGGTGACCGAGGAGCGGCGTCTGGCCTTGCTCGGGGAGGTTCGGGCGGCGTTGAGCGTGGCCTACGATCCGGCGCTCGGACCGCGGGCGCAGCTCCGCGTCGTCGCCGCGGCGCTGCGGCGGGCCACCGGGTTCGAACTCGCCGAGCTGTGGATCGAACAGCCGGACGGCGGCGAGCTCACCCTCACCCACGTCGACCACGACCGGGACGATCCGGATGCTCGCCGGTTCCGTGAGGAGAGCGGCACCACTCCCCTGGGCGACGATTCCCAGGTGTTCCGGGCTCTCGCCTCCGGTGCACCCGTGCGCACCGTCGATCCCGACCAGCTGGTTCCGGCGCGCGCGGCGGTGGCGAAGGCGACCGGCATGCGGCGCGCGATCCACCTCCCGATCCCCTCGAAGGTCGCACCCAACGCGGTCATCGGGCTGTTCAGCCGCCTCCCGGACGGCGACGATGAGCGGTTGCTGCTGCTGGAGGAGCTCCATCCCGAGATCGTGCGGGACTGCGCCCACCAGCGCGACCTCCACGACCTGCAGAGCCTGTTCACGCTGTCCCGCGACATCCTGGTCGTCGCCCGTGCCGAGGGGCACTTCGTGCGCGTGAACCCGGCGATGAGTCGGTTGCTGGGGCACACGGAGGAGGAGCTGCTGGAACACCCCTTCACGACGTGGGTCCACCCCGACGATGTCCCCGACACCGACGAGGTCCTGACGCAGCAGGTCGAAGGCCCCGGGGTCGAGGGCGCGGGTGTCGATGGGTTCACGAACCGCTACCTCGACCATGCGGGGCGCTACCGGTCCCTGGCGTGGGACTCCCAAGCCGATCCGGAGGAGGGGCTGGTCTTCGGCATCGCCCGGGACGTCACCGAGCAGCTGGGCGACCAGGAGCTCGAACGCACCCAACGCCAGATCCTCGAGTCGATGCTCCTGGGCGACGAGCTCCACGTGGTCCTCACGCGGATCGTCCAGGCGATGGAGGCACGCTTCCCCGGGCTGGTGGTGTCGCTGCGCGTCCGTGATCCGTCCCAGCAGCGCGTGGAGCGGCTCGTCGCACCGTCACTGACGGGCGACACGACGGACGACGATGCCCGGCACGCGGTGGCCTGGTCGTTGCCGTGCGCCAGCGGCAGCGGTGAGCTGCTGGGGACGCTCGCCGTGCACGGCCGCGACGCCGGAGAACCGTCGCAGCGTGAGCGAGACGTTGCCGAGGGCCTGGCCCGCTTGACCAGCCTGGTCGTCGAGCAGTCGGAGCTGCGTGCCCGGCTGGTGGAGAGCGAGGAGCGTTTCCGGTTGGTGTCGCAGGTGACCAGCGACGCCGTCTACGACTGGGACCTGGCCACCGGCGTGCTGTGGTGGAGCGAGGGCATCGAGCAGCTGTTCGGGTACCCGTGGACCGGCACGCACGCCACGGTCGATGACTGGCTGGAGTGCATCGTCGACCAGGACCGTGACGCGGTCGCCGCCGAGATGTACCGCGCGATCGACGGCGGCGCCGACCGGTGGGAGGCCGAGTACCGCTTCCTGCGGGCCGACGACACCGTCGCGTTCGTCCTCGAGCGGGGCTCGATCGTCCGTGACGACACCGGTCAGGCCGTGCGGATGATCGGGGGTCTGATCGACCAGACCGAGCGCCGTGAGCTCGAGCAGCAGTACCTGCGGGCGCAACGCGTGGAGAGCGTCGGCTCGCTGGCCGGCGGGATGGCCCACGACCTCAACAACGTGTTCGCCCCGATCGTGCTGGCGGCCGACCTGCTGCAGCGTGAGCAGCTGACGCCCATCGGTGATGGTGCCCGCGAGACGATCCTCACCAGCGCCCGACGTGGCGCCGACATGGTCCGGCAGGTCCTGAGCTTCGCCAAGGGTTTGGACCGCGGCCGCGGGGTGATCGACGTGCCGGGGCTGCTCGCGGAACTCGAACGGCTGGTCGGCGACTCGGTCGGCGCCGGGGTCGAGGTGGTCTTCGACGTCACCGACGACGTCTGGGCGGTGCGTGGCGACGCCACCCAGCTCCAGCAGGTGCTCCTCAACCTCGTCATCAACGCGCGTGATGCGATGCCCAAGGGTGGCACCCTCACCATCAAGGCCGGCAACGTCGAGGTGGATGCGTTGCAGGCTGCCGCACGGGGAGCTCGCGGCGGCCCCGAGGTCGCGGTGAGCGTGCAGGACACCGGCACGGGCATGACCGAGGACGTCCTCGAGCAGATCTTCGACCCGTTCTTCACCACCAAGCCGGGCACCGCCGGCACGGGGCTGGGCCTGTCGACCGCGCGGTCGATCGTGCGCAACCACGACGGCAGCCTGGAGGTGGCCAGCCGGCCCGGTGTCGGCACCACCTTCACGCTGCACCTGCCAGCGGTCGGGGACATCTCGGCGACCAGCACCACCGCGCAGGACCCGTCACCGCCGGCCGGGCAGGGCCAGCTGCTCCTGGTCGTCGACGACGAAGCCGCCGTCAGGACGATCACCCAGCAGACCCTGGAGTCCCACGGCTACCGCGTCCTCACGGCCGCCGACGGTGCTGAGGCGCTGTCGCGGTTCACGGACACCGATGATCAGGTCGACCTGGTGGTCTGCGACCTGATGATGCCGGTGATGGACGGGGTGACGACGATCCACGGGATACGGCGACTCGACCCCGAGCTGCCTATCATCGCGATCAGCGGCCTCGCTGGGGAGGAGAACCGTCGGCGTGCCGCAGAGGCAGGGGCGTCGGAGGTCCTCGAGAAACCCTTCAGCACAGAGGTGCTCCTCATGGCGGTCGCCACCGCCCTGGAACCGCGACCGGACCGAGAGGCATGACCAGCACGCCCCGCGCCGAGTGGCCCGACGCCTGCATCCTCGTCATCGACGACGAGCCCCTGATCTGTCGCGTGCTCGAACAGGTGCTGCAGGCCCACGGCTACGAGCGCATCGCCACCTTCACCGACCCGCTGGCTGCGCTGGAACGCTACGACGAGCTGCGACCGGACCTGTTGCTCCTGGACCTGCATATGCCCCAGCTCGATGGGACGGGCGTGCTGCACCAGGTCGTGCAGCGGCCGGTCGAGCAACGCGCGCCGGTGATCATCATGACCGGTGGCGGACGGCTCGAGGACACCCACCGCACCCTCGGTCTGGGAGCCGCGGACTTCCTCCACAAGCCGGTGGACACGACCGAGCTGCTGTTGCGGGTACGTCACCAGCTGCGGGAACGCCGCCTACGGCAGGAGCTGGCGCGGCAGAACGAACGGTTGGAGGCGCTGGTCGAGGAACGTGCCGGCGAGCTGGCGTTGTTGTCGCGGGTCCTCGACGAGATGCCGCTGCCGGCGGTGGTGCTGACCCCGGACCACCGGGTCCGGTTCGCCAACTCCCGCGCCTCGGAGCTGCTCCCCGACGAG
The DNA here is from genome assembly GCA_003563915.1 of Nitriliruptoraceae bacterium. Lineage (GTDB taxonomy): Bacteria > Actinomycetota > Nitriliruptoria > Nitriliruptorales > Nitriliruptoraceae > CSSed11-175R1. The sequence continues at coordinate 4,770 of PWTE01000061.1, read as the reverse complement.
GGCGCCGGACTGCTCGCCGCGATCCCGGACCCGCACGATCGCGACCAGGTCGCGACCAAGCTGGGTGAGGCCAGCGCCGAACCCTGCGAGCACACCGTGCGGATCGTGGGCAGCCAGGGTCAGCGCCGCCGCGCCCGCGTGGAGATCCAGCAGGCCGAGGACGAGCTGATCACCGTCCTGCTCCACGACATCGAGGAACAGGAACGTGCCCGTGAGGCGCTGGACCGGGCGTTGTCCCGCGAACGCGCCAGCGTGGAGCGGATGCGGGCGCTGGAGGAACTGCGGACCAACTTCCTCACGGCGGTGTCCCACGAGCTGCGCACCCCGTTGACGGTGGTGCTCGGGTTGGCGGAGATCCTTCACCGCCACGACGGGGAGCTGGAGGAGGCCCGGCGCGAGGACCTGCTGGAGCGCCTGGAGGGCAACGCCAAGGAGCTGGGAGAGCTGCTGGACGACCTGCTGGACCTCAACCGCCTGGCGGCGGGCAGCCGCACCGTGATGACCGAGCAGCACGAACTCTCGGCGCTGGTCCTCGAGGCCCTGGAGGAGGTCGACGCCGACCAGCATCCGGTCGAGGTCGATGCCGAGCCGTGTGACGTGAAGGTCGAGGAGGTCACGATCCGCCGGGTGGTGGCCAACCTGGTGCGCAACGCCACGATCCACACCCCTCCGGGGACCCAGATCCGGGTGGAGCTGCGGCGGGCCGACGACGCGGCGCGGATCGCGGTGATCGACCGAGGTCCGGGGGTGCCCGACGAGCTCAAGGCCCGCATCTTCGACCGGTTCGAACAGGGCACGTCGGTGCCGTCCCACAAGCCAGGGACCGGGATCGGGCTGGCCCTGGTCAAGGGGTTCGTGGAGCTGCACGGCGGGCAGGCGTGGGTGCAGGACACCCCCGGAGGCGGCGCCACCTTCGTGGTGGAGCTCCCGGCGGCCAACGGTGTCGGCCGGAGCCACATCCGCACCTCGCAGGGTGGGTGAGGAACACATCAGGGAAGCCGGGGTGGTCGGCGTCATGATCGCCGCCGGCGCGCTGAACTGGTTCGGTCGACTCCCCGGGGGACCTGCACTTCGAAGGCGGGTACACCCGGGTGTTCATCCCCACCACGTCGATGATCGTGGCATCGTTCGTGCTCACGGTCGTCGTGAACGTGATCCTGCGACTCCTGCGGTGAACGGACGCACGCAGCTGATCAGCGAGGTTTGATGGGCCGGTTCTCGCACCGTGGAGGCTCATCGCTTCGTGCTTGTCGAACGGCCTCGGCTCGCGGACGATTCCTCTGGCCCGGCTCGGGGCAGCCTGCGTGGTCCGGTCGTTCCAGGCACTGGTGGATGCGGTCGCGGACGTGTCAGGACTGCCCTTGGTGTTCCCTGCACATCCGCGGACCGCGGCCCGGCTCGACGAGCTCGGCATCGTCCGGCCATCGAGTGTTCTGGTGGTTGAGCCCATGGGCTACCTCGACTTCATCGGGCTGGTCGATGGTGCGGCGGTCGCGCTGACCGACTCCGGCGGGGTGCAGGAGGCGACCTCCGTGCTCGGCGTGCCGTGCGTCACGCTCCGTGCGAACACCGAACGGCCCGTGACCTGCGAGTTCGGCACCAACCGGCTGGCGGGTGCCGACCCGTCGGCGGTGTCGCAGGCCGGCTCGGAAGCGCTTGTTGCCGACCGGTCCCCTGGCACGATCCCTCTGTGGGATGGCAGTGCGGGACGTCGGATCGCTGCGATCCTCCGCGCATCACCTCACAGCCATAGGGCCACAGGTGTTGCGGGAGCGCGACCTCGCGTTCTGCGCCGACCACCGCAACATCATCGAGACACTGGCGCATCAGCAGCCGGCTTCGGCCGACGTGGAACCTTTCGGGGCTTCACCTGCCGCGACAACATCGGGGATGTCCTCCGGTTCACGTGGGCGGGCGTAGTGGGCTTGGGAGCGCAACCACAGCAGCCGGTCCGCGATCCTGACGGGACCCTGCTCGAACGGCGTCTCCTGCAGTAGCCGAGCGAACTCCTGCAGCGTGAAGGTGCGAGGCCCTGCCCCAGGTGCCAGCCCTCCGCAGTGGTCTCGGTGCTCCTCGGTGGCGGTCAGCACCAGGTCGGCATCGGCGATCGTGCCAGCGCTGGTGACGGTCACGCCGGGTGTCCCGATCTGGGCACGGAGCAAGGCCGCAGCGAGGGGGCTGCGGGCGACGTTGGCGGTACAGACCACCAGAAGGTGCACCGCCGCCTTCGAGTAGCTCCCGTCGTTCACCACACCCCGCCTCTTGCTCACCGCCGGACTGTAGTGGTCGTAGGACCGCGAACCTGGAGCGCGCAGCGACGTGCGTTCTGCGGAGACATCGTCGCCGTGCGGCGGATGGGCGGCACCGATGGCCTAGCGTTCCGCGGGCTGCCTCAGCGGCACGTCTCGGTCGATGCAGGATCCTTGCGAACCAGCCACTTCAGGTTGCACTCGGGGTCCGGGGAAGGTGGGGTCATGCGCGTCAGGGGAACGTCATCACGTCAGACCGTCGTGGTCGCGAACGGACCAACTCGTCCTCGTGGCTGGCGCCGGCTGCTCGGGACCTCGCTTGCGTCGATCCTGTTGCTGGGATCGGCGTCGGCCTTCGCCGAGGACGGTGGCGGCGGCGAAGGTGACGGCGACGACGGAGATGACGGTGAAGGTGACGGAGGCGAGATCCAGCCCGCCTCCGAGCACGACGGGATGTACGAACCCTGCGAGGAAGGCCTGTTCGGTGACTTCCTGAAGGATAATCAGGGCCAACTCACCGTCTTCTTCGATGCCGAGGGACTCGACGGCGAGGAAGAGGTCACCGACCAGATCGACCGATTGGAGATCGTCGCGACCGTCGACGGCGAAGACTGTTCAGCGCCGATCTTCAACCAGATCCCACACAACGTCGACAGCTACCTGGCAGCCGATTCCGATGCCACCTTCATGGACTTCGATCCACCGGAGACCTACGACGACACGAAGGTGGATCTACCGGACCGGCCGGGCGACACGATCAGGGTCATCAAGTACGCGTTCATCGTCGATGCCGACTACCGGCTGGAGGTCGACTGGCGATACCAGGGGATCGATCCTGCGCTGAACTTCATCCGCCCATTCACCGCGTATCAGGTCGCTCCGAGCCCCTTCGATCTCGACGACATCGTCTTCCCGGAGCAGGGCCAAGATGCCGATGCCCAAGATGGCCTGACCGCGCAGGAACTCGAAACATCCGAGGTGAACCCGCTCGACGAGGAAGTACGGCGGGCCAACTGGACCTTGGCTATGGAGGACCCGACCATCCTTAGCGCGGTCGTCCTCGATCTCGAGGCCACCTGGTACGACGCCGACGGTGAGTCGACCGACGCACCGGACGAGGGCTGGGAGATGACGCTGAGCGGCAACGAGGGTCAGCTCGTCACGATCCCCGGCGATGAGGACGGTCTCGCCGCCTTCCAGATCGGCGCCGACTACGAGGTCGCCGGCGACCTGCCCGAGGGATGGGAACTGGTCGACTGCGGTGAGGACGTCGAGGCGGTCGCGACCGGCGTGGGCGACTTCACCACCGACGACTCCGGCACCCACGTGGTCTGTGTCCAGGAGGTCGCGGAGGAGCCCCCGGTCGAGGAGGACGAGGCCGAGATCATCGAGATCGCCGACGACACCGAGGAGGACGAGCTGCCCGCCACCGGGGTCGCGCCGCTCGGACTGCTGGCGCTGGGTGGAGGCTTGACCTTCGCTGGCGCGGGACTGGTTCGACGTCGTCGCTGATCCCGCCGTGGGGCGCCTGATCCACAACGCCCGGTACCACCGGCAGGCGTACGACCGGGCCACCGGCACCTGGCAGGTGACCTGCTACACCAGCGAACGGTTCCCGGTCGACGGCGAGATCGTCACGTCGGTCAGTGACGAGGATCTGGACGGTGCCATCCTGGAGTGGCGTGCCTACCTGGACGCGGAGGGCCGCTCGGTGGTGCGGGTCTCCGAGCACCTCGCCCCCCGGGCATCGCGGCTCTGGTACGTCGCGATCCCCCACGACGACCACGACCCGCTCACTTGTGACCTCGTCGCCTTCGACACCGATCACCTCCCCGCGGACCGGGTGATCGACGACCCGACCTTCATGCTGCTGCCCGTGCGGGCCGCGCAGCAGGTCGCGGCCGTGCGGTGGCTGCCGTCGACCGGGGTGGTCGACCAGGTGTACGTGGGCAAGGACCGTCGGCGCCTGCACCTGGCGACCAAGGTGCTCGCGGCGACGTCGGCCTACCACCAGCATCGAGGCTGGCCGGGCGTGCTACGTGGCGATGGCCGCCGGACACGGCTCGGTGAGTTGTTCGCCACGAACGTCGGGATCCCGCATCGCGTCCCGGCGTGGACCGAGTACCACCGGCCGATGGACCGCGCCGATGGTGTCGAGGCCCGCGTCGACGAGCCGGAACAGCCCCCTGGGGCTCAGCCCGCGCAGGGTGGGGCGTAGTCGCGGTCGGTGAGCGACCGCTGCCACTTCCCGTCGGCGTGTGCACCGTGGCGTCGCGGACGGGGGCCGGGGTCTTCCTGACCGCGTCAGGTCACCGTGCGGAGGCGCGAGGCCCTTACCCTGACGGGATGGATCGAGGTGTCGGCACGCTCATCATGATCACCGGCGTCGTGCTGGTCGTCATCGGGGCGCTCGTGTGGAGCGGGGCCTTCGGCTGGTTCGGACGGCTCCCCGGGGACATCCGCATCGAGCGCGAGTCGACCCAGGTGTTCATCCCCATCACGTCCATGATCGTGGCGTCGG
>PWTE01000152.1 GCA_003563915.1 Nitriliruptoraceae bacterium | reverse complement strand
CTGGCTGGCATGGGCCCACAGGCCGAACTGCACGGCGAGCATGATCAGCAGCAGCAGCGCGGGCATGAGGATCGCCAGCTGGGAGGCGATCACCCCTTCCTCGTCACGAAGCTGCCCGGTTGCCATCAGGCGGGGGCTTCGGGAACGGGGATGTTGTCGGCGTTGTTGCGGGCGGCGACGTAGATGATGCCCATCACCACGATCGCGGCACCGACGAGCAGGAAGGTGACCACCGCGATCTCGGTGGTGGTCAGCCCGTCCTGTTCGTCACGCAACCGTTGGTATGAGCCGGTGACGAACGCCGCGAATGCGGCCAGTTGGAGATGTAGCCAGATCATGGGGGCTCCTGTCGGGTCCGTCCGTCGGTTGGTGGTCAGGGGATCGAGCTGGCGGGGGTGGGGCAGTGGGGCTCACCGGGGGTGCACGTGTCGGCGTTGACGCCGGTGATCGCGGTCACGGCCGGGAACACGATGAAGATCAGGAACCCGAGCAGCAGCACCGCGGTCGGCAGGTTCATCCGCTCCGTGGTCGCCTCCGCGGCGGCTTCGGTCTCGGCGATCTGATGCGAGCGGAGCGTGTCGGCCTTGACCGCGAGCGACGCACGGATGCGGGCGCCCTGGGCACCGGCCAGCCCGATTGACGACGCGAGCTCCCGCAGTTCGTTGACGCCGAGTTCGGCACCGAGGTCGTCGAACGCGGTCCACAGCGGCTGGTTGATGCGCTGGGCCCGGTGCAGGGCGTGGCGGAGTCGGGCGAACGCCCACCCGTCGCCGGCGTCGGCTGCCGCGACCAGTGCGGTTTCGATCCCGCCGCCGCCGGCGAGGATGACGTTGACCAGATCGAGGTAGGCGGACAGCGCGTACTGGAACGCCTTGCGGCGCTGGACGACCTGCTCCTTGAGCTTCAGGTCGGGGAGAAAGAAGCCGGCCACCGCGCCGGCGAGGGCCAGCAGACCGACCGCTGGGGGGACCTGGATGCCGATCGTGGTGAGCGCGACCCACACCATCAGCGGTACGGCGAGCCCGCCGGTGGCGCCGATCAGCTTGTCCCGCGCCCACGCTTCAGCCGTGATGCCGGCCAGGGCGAGCTGCTGTTCGCGCTGCGGTGTCCGGATGCCAAGGGCGGTGAGCAGGTCGAGGAGCCGGCCGGTGATCGGCCCGGCCGACGTCGTTGCTGTCGTCGCGGGTGTGCGGTTGAGGTCGGCGAGGGCTTGGGCGAGCGGGACCGGTCGGGGTCGAAGGGCGACGGCGGCGACCCACAGCCCGACACCACAGGCAAGTCCGAGGAGTAGCGGCGCCATCATCGGCTCGCCCCCTGTCCGACGTCGCTGGTGGTGCGGGGCACGAACCGTTCGGGCAGGTCGATGTCGGACATACGGGCCATCAACCACGACCCACCGGCGAACACCCCACCCACAACGCCGAGCATGGCCTGGCCGAGCAGGCTGTCGTAGGCGTCGAGATAGGTGCGGTTCAGGACCATCAGCATCACGACGGTCGCAGCGACCGACCCGAGGATGATCTTGGCGGAGGTGCGAAGCCGCTGGCGGCCGACCTCGACCTTGACCCGCATCGTGGCGTCATCACGGATCGACACCGCCAGCCGGGACAGCAGCCCACCCAGATCGGCCGCCTCCATCCGCGCCGCGATCGTCAGCGCGGCCACGACCAGGTCGGACGACGGATGGTCGAGCTCCTCACCGAAGCTGACGAGCGCGTCGGTGAGCCGCTGATGCCGCAGCCGTTCGGCGAGCCGCCGTACCTCGGGGGCGATCGCGGCAGGGGGCGCGACTGCGGTCGCAGTCAACGCTTCTTCGAGTCCGGCCGCGGCGGCCATGGTGTCGCGCACCGACTCTGCCCACGAGGCGATCGCTTCGGTCTTGTCGATGGCGGCTTGCCGTGCCCGGCTCCCCCCGAACAGCCGCGGTGCCAGCACCGTCCCGCCGGCGGCGAACACGGCGGCGACCGGCCACCCCGTGACCATCAGCACCACCACCGCGATCAGCACCGCGAGTCCGAACCGTGTGAGCGTCTGCTGTGCCTGGTCAACCTTCACGGCGAGCTGGTTGCGGGTGGGGAGCAGCTGCCAGCCGGCGACGGCGCCGACGGCGAGCCACAGCCCGATCCCGACCAGGCCGCCCGTCAGCAGTGCGACCAGGGCGCTCATGTGGCCCACCACCCGTCGCGGTTGGCGAGCAGCTGCGGCTCGAATCCGCAGGCGATCAGCCGCTGCAGGGTGTCGTCACGGATCGGGAACCCCGGGACGGCACGCCCATCCGGACCGGGTTGGAAGATCTCGTTGGACACCAGCTGTGGGCCGTCGACGTCGACGACCTCCCGGACCGAGGTCACCACCCGGCGGGCGTCGACCCAGCCGATGTGCACGACCAGGTGCACGGCGTTGGCGACCAGCAGGTTGGTGGTCGCCGCGTCGAGCCGTTCGGGGGTCATCGCCGCGTACATCTGGAACCGCTTGAAGGTCTCCTTCGAGGTGGAGGCGTGGATGGTGCACAGCGACCCGTCGTT
>PWTE01000186.1 GCA_003563915.1 Nitriliruptoraceae bacterium | reverse complement strand
TGTCGCGCGACTACTGGCGCTTCTGGGCTGCGTTCACGGCCTCGAACCTGGGTGACGGGTTCCGGGCTGTCGCGCTGCCGTTGCTGGCGGTCACGCTGACCCGTGATCCGCTGTTGATCGCCGGGGTGACCGCTCTGACGTCACTTCCGTGGCTGCTGATCGGCCCGGTCAGCGGCGCTGTGGTCGATCGGGTTGATCGACGCCGCCTGATCGTGGTCGTGCAGCTGTGCCGAGGTGTCATCGCCGCACTGTTCGCGGTCACGGTCGCGACCGGCACGGTCACGATCTGGCTGCTCTACGCCGCGGCGGTGGTGATCGCCGTTGGCGAGACGCTCGCCGACTCGGCGGCACAGGCCGCAGTGCCACGACTGGCCCGGGCCGATCAGCTCGAGACCGCGAACGGACGGCTCATCAGCGCCGACATGGTGACCGAGATCGTCGGCACTCCCATCGGCGGGGCGTTGTTCGCCATCGTCGCTGCGGTCCCGTTCTTCATCGACGCCGCGACCTATCTCGCTGCGGCGCTGCTGGTCTGGCTCGTTGGGAGCGCCCTGAGCCCCGTCACGCCGGTTGAGGATGAGCCAGGTACCAAGCTCCGCCACGACGTGGTTCAGGGGCTGCGCTACGTGTCCACCCACAACATGTTGCGAGCCATCGCGATCTCGGCAGCGCTGGCGAACTTCGGTGCGGCGGCGATGTTGTCGATCATGGTGCTGCTCGCCACCGAACTGCTCAACCTCTCGGAGTTCGGATTCGGCGTCCTGCTCGCGGTCGCTGCTGCCGGCGGACTGCTCGGCGCGCTCACCGTCAGCCGTCTGACGGCTCGATTCCACCGGCGGCAGGTCATGCTCACCTCCATCGGGATCAACGCTGCGACCAGCGCGGCGATCGGCCTGTCACGCGGGCCGATCCTCGCGGCAACGCTGCTGTTCATCACCGCGGCCGCCGTCGCCGTCTACAACGTCGTCGCGCGGTCTCTTCGTCAGGCCATCCCGCCCGCACGGCTCTTGGGCCGCGTCATCGCCGGTGTTCGCGTCGTCGGACTCGGGACCGCACCGCTGGGAGCGCTCGCTGGTGGCCTGCTCGCACGCGCTGCTGGACTACAAGCACCGCTCTTCATGGCCGCCATCGCGCTCGCTGCAGCGGCCTACGTGATCGCCGCAGCGCTCACCCGCGACCGCATCGACGAAGCCATCGCCAACAACCCCGATCTCCTTACCCACTGAGGCCGAGATCGCTGCAACGGGCGTTGGCGCTCGGTCTCGGCCGCCTGTACTGCTCTCCTGCACCCCGTCGCTCAGGGCGAGCTGCTGCTCTCCTGCCAAGCGGCGAGGTCGCTCGCGAGCCATGAGCGACGCAGCCGGCGGGTGCGGCGCAGCCGGGCTAGATCGGACCTGGTGTCGTGCATGAGTTGCACGTGGAAGTAGTTGAGGTACTCGGCCCAGGCGAACAGGATCAACAGGGTCGCCCAGGCTCGGTCCGCGGTGAGGCCCACCGCAGCTAGCCACGACACGGCCATCGCTATCGTCATCGCCGTCAACGTGCGACGTGCGTACCGGCAGGCGCGGTGGAGGAAGGGCATCGCGTCCTCGAGCGACCGTCCGTCCCGAAGCTGCTGCAGCTTGCGGTGCCAGTACCACCCACCGACAGCGAGCAGGCCGGCCACCGGCAGGAACGCGAGGGTTCGCTGCCAGGTGCCCGCGGGCACCGGTGCCTGCTGCCACCCCGGCGCCCACCACAGCAGCAGCAACGCGAGCCACGCGATGTTGACCCACTCGAGCGTCCGGAGCGAGGCCAGGCGCTTCTCGAGCCGCAGCGGCGCCTGCGAGGCACTGAAACCTCGGGGCACTTTGGTCCTCCTGTCAATCGACCTGATGCGCATCGACGCGAGTCGTCCGGCGCGCCTTCCGCGCAGTCCGGGTGCGCGGAGTGATCTCGACAGAACCCGACAACACTACGGCAAGCGAGAGACCCCGCGTCGCCAGGAGACTCCGGGCGTTGCTGCCGGGCCGGGCGATCCCCCTCCAGAGCCACGGGTGGCAGGTGCGAATGGCAGGTTGTGAACACGCTGTGCCGCTGCCGTCAAGGTGGTAGTAGGCATCCTCGTCCATCCACTGACGCCCGGATCCGATGCGAGGCCGATCAAGGATTGTTGGTGCGATCTGGATTCCATGGAGCGTTGCGCTCACCGTCGCAGCCACGTACATTCTGTACGTAGCGTACATTCGATGGGCATGCGCGACGGAGTGAGTGATGGACACCGCCAAGGAACCGACCGCGACTTCCGTGCGCGGTTCGTGGGCAGCGTCGTTGAACGCCGCCGCGGATCGTCGCCCCGTGGTGTTCCACCGTGGTGACCAAGGCTTCGCCCTGCTTCCTGCCCCACTGCTGCGCGACGTGCTGCGTCGCGCAGTGCCTGCTCCCGAAATCATCGCGGAGGACGACGGCTGGACGGTGCTGCTCCCAGGACACCCAGTCGCAGCAGACGGATCGACCCTGGACGAGGCGCTGCGCGACTTCGTGTCCGCGCTGCGCGAC
>PWTE01000158.1 GCA_003563915.1 Nitriliruptoraceae bacterium | reverse complement strand
CGCTCTTGGCGTGCCCGGACGGGACGCTGTCGGGGAAGCAGTCGTGCGCGCCAGGCCGTAGACGAGCCGCGATCGAGATCACGGTGGTGGCATCGCCAGCCGGTGGGACCAACGGGCGTTGGTTACTGGTCTACTCGAAGGAGGCATCGCGTCCGTTGCCGATGTTCTCCGGCTACCGGTGTCTGCCAGGGTGAAGTGACGGGTCGGCGCTGTGTGCTCGGTCGGGGAAGGGGCCACCGCGGATGGGCCTGGCCAGCTCGACGCGTTCGCCGTTGTCCTCGACGCGCCGCTGGTAGTGGCGGGTGAACACCCGGCCGTCGAGCTCTCGGCGGGTGCGGACCGACGTCTTCTCGAACACGTTCTTGAGGTGGTCCTGCACGGTGTGCGGGGAGATGGTCAGTGCCTCGGCGATCTCGGCGGTGGAGCTGCCTTGCAGCACGTGCCGGGTGACCTCCTCCTCCCGTTCGGTCAGCCCGTACGCGGCCATCAGCAGCGGGGTGATGCGGTCCGGTCCGGCTGGCTGGATCGTGATGGCCACGCGCAGATCGCCGTTGCCTGCCAGCGCCTGGCCGTGCAGCATCACCCAGCCCCGATCCTGCGAGCGCACCCGTGTACTGGCGGTCTGTCGGGGCTCGTCGCGCTGGTGGAGGACCGTCTGAGCCACGGAGAGCACGGCGGGCGGCATCGTCCCTGCTTTGGGTGTGGGCAGGTCTGTCAGCCACTGCTGTGCTCCCGGCGTGTACGACTCGGGATCGAGATCGGGCCCGAGCACCACGATCGCTGGTGCGCTGGGTCCCTCTGGTTCGGACGCTTCGCCGAGCAGCAGGCCACGACGGACCCCTTCGGCCAGGTGTGGGGCCACCAGTCGCAGGAACTCGAGCTCCTCAGCAGAGAAGTCCGGTCGGCCGGGTTCGCGGGTCAGGTAGAACGCTCCCCAGTGCGTCCCGTCACTTGCCTTCAGCGCGACCAGCACCTCGTGCTCGGCCCCGATGTAGGCCAGCGCTTCGCGACACTCGTCGGCTCGGTCGGGATGGGTGTGGATGAGTTCGGTTGCCGTCTGCACGCCCCGAGGATGGCGCACCACGTCGCTGATCCGGTTTCCTAACGTTGCGGAGCCATACTCGAACTGTGACCACTCCTGCGGGGACATCTCGCACTGCCATTCGCGCTGATCGGCCTCGATCAGGCTCGTGATCAGCAGCGAAGACGGGTCGAGCGTCACCCACGACGGGTTCGGGAGTACATCGGTACAGAACGTCACCGCCAGTGCGAGCTCCTCGCCCGCTGCCGACAGGAACGCCCCGGCGTCCAGCCCCTCGCGGGCAAGCCGTTCGACCCGCTCCAGAACCCGCCCCCTGGCGTACGAACTCACCCGGAAACCCGGCATCCCACCCGTCCTTGTCTGCCTCCACATCCTGTCTACCAAAGGTCGTCCGGCAGCACACCCCCAGCATTCTGGGATGGACGCCACCGCAGTCCTTCGCCAGGTTCGTGTGAGGCCACGACGGCCGTTCCACGCCACGGAAAGGATCCAACAGATGTCACCCGAGCAACGTGTCAACCAAGCCATCGCCGCGTTCAACCAACGCGACGCCGCCGGCTACACCGCACAGTTCGCCGAGACAGCGGTCCTGCACGACCCGTTCTACCCCGAACCCATCGAAGGACGTGAAGCGCTCGCAGCGGTCATCGGCGGGATCTGGGGCAGCTTCTCCGACGTGCACTGGGAGCTGGGCGGCCCGGTTGTCGCCAACGACAAGCGGGCGGCATTCCCGGTTGCCATCCGCATGACACACGACGGGCCGATGCCGATGCCCGATGGCTCGGTGATCGACCCGACCGGCGAGAAGATCTCCTTCACGTCCGGCGTGTTCTGGACGCTCGACAACAACGGCCTGGTCGCCGACGAACGCAGCTACTTCGACGCCACCGCCATCGCGATGCAACTCGGCCTCATCGGCTGATCGCCGTCGGCACGAGCGATGCACCCGGTCACTTGATGTCGGACTGGACTCTTGACCCGTCCTTGAGGATGCGGGAGGGTTGGTGGTCGACAGCCAGCTCGTCGGGGACGTGGGTCTCTAGCTAGCTGAGCAGCGGCGAGTTGCGAGGAGGAGGCCGTGAGCGAGGACCGCATCCATCGAACCGTCTCTGCTGACGGCACCGAGCTCACCGGACGTGTCCACGGCACGGGGCCACCGCTGGTCCTGGTCTCGGGTATCGGAGATGGCGAGAACGCGCCGTTCCTGGTGCCCCAGTTGAGCGAGCGGTTCACCTGCTACTCGATGAGCTTGCGCGGCAGGGGCCTGTCCGGCGCAGGACCAGACCATGATCCGGACAGGCTCGTTGAAGACGTCACGGCCTTCATCGACAGTGTCGGTGAACCCGTGGGGCTGGCCGGACACTCACGTGGAGCGGCGTTGGCGCTCGGCGCCGCCGCACAGGCCGACGCTGTCTCGGTGGTGGCCGTCTTCGAGCCGCATGTGATCGAGTTCTACACCGACAAGCATGTGGCTCGAGCCGAGAGCGCCCTCGAACGTAT
>PWTE01000060.1 GCA_003563915.1 Nitriliruptoraceae bacterium | reverse complement strand
CGACCCGCCCGACACCCCCGCCCACCGCCGTGCCCTCACCGGGCTCATCGACGAGCTCAACACCCACCACGTCGTCTACCCCGGCACCGACCTGCCCGTCACCTACCACCTCGCCATGCACTACTCAGAAGCCGCGGCCTGAACCCCCATGTCCAGACATCTGAGCCTAGGTCGCGGCCGCGCGAGGAACCCGACACGGCACTGAGGTCCGGCACTGAGGGTCGGTGGCCGGTCCTCGCTGCCTGACGTGGGCCCCGGTAAGGTATCCTTGTCCGTTGACCTCGATCCCGTGGCGCCACGGTCTGACACGTACCTCCGGGCAGCCGGGGCGGCACCGGATGCCGACCGACCGCGGGCGATGGGTCAGCCCATCTGCGAGCATGCCTTGGTGCGTGCCGCGACTCACCACCGCCCACGTCAGGACAGGATCGCCATCGTGACGCAACGGATGACGGTGCCCATGCTGCCGGAGGACGAGCCCGAGCCCAGCCCGCGACTGCGTGAGATCTACGACGCCGCGGCGCGCATCTTCCACGAGAAGGGCTACCAGGCCACGTCGATCCAGGATGTCGCTGACGCCGTCGGCATCCTGAAGGGCAGCCTGTACTACTACATCAACTCGAAGCAGGACCTGCTGTTTCGCATCATCGATGAGGTCCACCGCGAGTCGTTGCGATCGCTCGCCGAGTGGCAAGCGATCGACGGGGATGCGCTGGTGAAGCTGCGCGCCTTCGTCGAGGGGCACTTGACCTCCAACGTGCGCAACCTGGTCAAGATCGGCGTGTTCTTCCATGACTTCCGGTCGCTCGACGGCGAACACCGCGAGCGCATCGTCAAGGAGCGCGACCTCTACGACTCCTTCCTGCGTGATCTGCTCGTGCAGGGTCAGAAGGAGGGGGTCGTCGACGATCGTGTCGACCCCAAGATGGCGTCGATGGCGATCCTGGGGATGATGAACTGGATCTACCAGTGGTGGCGCGACGACGGCGCAAACCCCCCGGAACAGGTGGCGCGGGAGTTCTCGAATCTCGTGCTCGTCGGGCTCGTGGCGAGGGATGACGTCGACCGCGATGCGGTGGGTGCCTTCCCGGAGGAGGTCGCACGTGCCATCGGGTTGCGCGCGGGTTCGCCACCGACCACAGGGGCAGGTCGTGGTGACGCCCCCGGTAACTGACCGATGTCTGACCGATCGTTTGGTAGGTTCGGGCGTGGCTGTCGAAGTGTGAGGAGCGGCCGTGATCGAGCCACAGGACGACTTCACCCACCCCGTACCCGTTCAGGCCTTCATGACCTGGAAGGAGAACTGGGTCTTTCCCGCGGTGGACCGCGATCAGGGGCTCGCGGCACTCTTCCACTTCTCCCTGCGTCCGCAGCAGGGCGAGGGGATCTTCACCGCCAAGTTCCACCTGCAGGGTTCCCAGGTGAGGCACGTGAGCCGGAGCCCGATCCCGGCGCAGCTCGAGGGGCTGCACCCGATCGAGGACGACCACGTCCGCCTCGAGATCGTCGAGCCCGGTCAGGTGTTCCGGCTCACCTACCACGGCGACGAGATCGACGCCGACTTCACCTACCGAGCCCGGTTCCCCGCGTTCGATTTCGCTGACGGCCCGAAGCCTCAGGGGGTCTCCGCCGTGGGCCCGATCGGGCTGTCGGTCTTCCCCTTCAACCACTACGAGCAGTCGTTGCTCGCGACCGGCTCGATCACCGGAAGGGCGGGGGAGTTCGAGGGCAGGCGGTTCGAGTTCTCCGGGTACGGCAACCGGGACCACTCCTGGGGCTGGCGCGACGACTTCCAGTTCCGTCACCACCACTGGATCTGCGCGTCCTTCGACGACCGTTACGTGCAGGGCTCGGTCATGCTCGAGTCCTCCTTCCCCGACGAGAAGCACGGCGGATTCGTCTCGACGGCCGACGGCAACGTGCCCGTGGCGCACGTCGATACCTCCCAGGCCTACTGGATGGCGCCCGGCGAACCGATCGGAGAGCTGCGCGACGACATCACCTACCGGATCCGGACCGTCGAGGGCGACATCCATACCGTGACGGCCCGCCTCGAGGAGGATCACGGTCGTCTCTACCTCAACGCCAGGTCACCGGATCGTTCCCGGCTGTACATGGACGTGCAGACGTTCTGTGACTTCCGGTTGGCGGAGACCGGCCAGGTGGGCGCCGGGGTACTGGAGGTCGGTAAGTACCTGGAGGGTCCGGGGATCGCCGATCGTCACGGACGCCGTCCCAGGTGACCGCTGACGACGACCGGATAGCGGCTGGCCTGGCGGCCTGGCTGGGCCGACACTGGGGTGTGGCGGACTGCGAAGTGGTCGGCTTGAAACGTCACGCCGAAGGCTTCAGCTGGGAGACGTTCACGGCCACGGCGAGCTGGTCTCGAACCGAGGGCGGACGCGGCGAGCGTGGGATCGCCGTACGGCGCGAGCCCCCGGACGGTTTGCTGGCGCCGTACGACGCGGCACAGCAGTACGCGATACACGACGCTGTCCGTCAGGCCTCCGATGTCCCGATGCCCGAGCTGATCGGGCTCGAGATGGATCCCGGATCCT
>PWTE01000355.1 GCA_003563915.1 Nitriliruptoraceae bacterium | reverse complement strand
GGCGACGTTGGTCGTAGGGCAGGCCAAGGTCCTCGGCGACCAGTTCCGACAGGCGCGAGACCCGTTCCGAGTGACCCCGGGTGTACTCGTCCTTCATCTCGATCGCGGTCACGAAGCCACGTACGAGTTCGTCGTAGGCGCTGTCCACCTGGTTGAAGGTGGTCAGGGCGTAACGGGCGACGAGCACCGGGACCGCGATGAAGAGCACCGCCCACGGGCTCTGCAGCCACAGCAATGCGGCGAGTGCTGACAGCGCCGCAGACGAAGGAACTTGGACGAGCATCGGGCGGACCGCCGTGAGCAGCGTCGTCCAGAAGCGGTCGGGAGTCGACAACGAGATGGCCCCCGCAACGAGGGCATAGTTCACCAACGCGTAAGCCAGGGCTGCCAGTGCGATCGCGAGGAGCGAATGGGCTGAGGGGAACGCGGAGTCGGCGACGCTGAGTACCGCCACGTACACGCCGGCGGCGGCCACTGCACTCAACGGCAACTGTGAGCTGTTGAAGATCCCGCGCAGGATCCGCTGGTTCCTTGCCATCCCGAAGAACACAGGAACGACACCGAGTGTTGCGAGGATCGCCTCGCCCGTACCGACGATGACGATGGCCGTGAGAACGACGATGTTGGTCAGCGACACACTCAGGTCGTCGCGGACAGCAACCAGGAACCGTTCGGAGATTCCCACTGCGGCAGCCAGTGCCAAAGCCGGCATCCACGCCGCTGTCGTCGTGGCCCAACCCAAGACCATCAACCCAGCGAGGAAGACGCTGGTGATGTACCAGTGCAATGCACCCCAGTTGGCGCGCACGGATCCCCCTCTGGAAGGCAGCGCGAGCAGTGAGCGGGGGAGGCCACCAGCGGACTACATCCAGCTAGCGCTGGCGCCACTGGACAGCACGAGTGCTGCCAGGCTGGCCATGGCGAGAAAGATCTTCTTCGACATGTAACACCTCCATCGAGTGTTGGGTACCAGCCGGCGGCGTCCGCTAATGGGCTACCGGAAGATCCGCTTCGCTCGATGGCCCGCGCCGGAGCGCGGGATCGTGTCTGTCGTGCGTCTTGCGACCCGTGGGGTCGCTGGGTGGTCAGATTCCTTGCGGTTGACCTCCCCCGCGCACTGCTCGCTCTGCAGTTTTCAGGGCCCGGTCGTCAACGACCGGTGGTCTCTGGGCGGCCTTCGCTCAGAGACTCAGGGTGGGACTGTACGACCTGGCCACTACGGCGTCTACACCACATCTCAGTACTCGGCCTAACACCAGTTTCGTTTCGGTGACTCGGCCCCCACCTGCGTCTGGGCTCCCGTGCCTCGTGGAGACTAGCATAGTCGCCCATCTGGACACCACCCCGTAGCTATCTCGTGCCCCTGCCGTTCACTGCGCCACCTACGCCGCGTCGCCCGGTGATCCGCATTACGCTCACGCAGGCATCCCCCGCCGGAAGCGCCGAGGGTTCCAGATCGGAGACGTTGGATATGACCGACCTCGACCTGGAGGTGGATCTCGCCTCCTCCGCGGAGCGCACGGATCTCCACGACCCCAACCAGCGAGCCGCGGTGGAGCGGACGATCTGCACGATGCCCGGGGTCCTCGGGGCACGCCTCGTCGCGGGGTTCGATCGCCAGGTCGATGAACTCCATGTCCTGACCTCACTGGAGCGTCAGCCCAAGCAGACCGTCCGTGACGTCCAGACCCTCTTGATGGCACGCTTCGGCGTGCCGATCGATCACCGCGTGGTCAGCGTCGTCCAACTCGACGAAGAGACGACGATCGCCGCGACCGCGCGCGTCATCATCGAGCGGGTCGCAACCTCTCGCGCCGGGCTGACCACCAATGCCGAGGTCGTGTTGCTCGACGGTGACGAGCGCTACACCGGCATCGGTGAGGGTGCGGCGTCACCTCAGGGGACCCAGCGCGCGGTCGCCTACGCGACGCTACACGCGGCCCATGAGCTCATCGGCGACGAGTGCCGGGTCGACCTCGAGGGGATCACGGTCACCGCGGGGCTCGGGCAGGCGATCGCGGTATCGCTGCTCCAGGTGCGCACCACGCGCGAGACCATCACGCTCACCGGCAGCGCGCTCGTCCGGGAGGCGGAGCCAGATGCGATCGCCCGTGCGGTACTGGATGCACTGAACCGCACCATCGGAGAACCAGCTCCCTAGCACCGGGGGCACGGCCCATCCGCGCGCACCGCGACGTGCGGGTCAACGCTCGAGGATGGCGCCGGCTTCGCGGAGCTTCACGAGGAGTTCGTCCGGCGACGCCCCGTGGAGGACCGATAGGGCTCGGAGGTCCTCACCACGGATCGACAGCATCTGGCGATTGAAATCGCCACGCTGAACCTGGATCGATTCGAGGTAGCGGCGAACCGGACCCCAGTGGTCATCCAGCGTCTCCAGCCGCTGGAGATCCAACACGACGCCTCCGGAACTGCCGTCCGTACGGGCCACCTTCTCGCCGGGAAGGCCCTCCGCCGGCGAGACCTCGTAGAACTCGGCGAGTTCCAGCAACCGCGTCGCGCTGATGTTGCGGTCACCCCGCTCGTAGGAACCGACGACCGCCGCCT
>PWTE01000157.1 GCA_003563915.1 Nitriliruptoraceae bacterium | reverse complement strand
TCACCCCACTCGCTGCGGCACGCCGCGATCACCGCCGCGCTCGACGCCGGGTGCAGCCTGCGTGACGTGCAGGACTTCGCCCGGCACGCCGACCCCCGCCAGACCCGCCGATACGACCGCGCCCGCGGCGCACTCGACCGCAACCCCACCTACATCGTCGCGACCTACCTCGCCGGCGCCACCGGAGCCCGCTGATGCAGGCATCGACCGTCACGGCTGCCGGGTAAGGCGCTCGGCAGCCGTGAGTATGCGCGCGGAGGTTCCCGAGCTCGGGCGCGCATAATCGGCCGGGCCCGTGGAGATAGGGGGCGCCTCCAGGGTCGATGGCATGCCTCCGTGGGCCAAGATGTCAACCCTAGTTGACGACCGCCTTGTTGCAGGTGACACTGGGGGCATGAGCACCCGACTTGGCGCCGAACGAGACGACGAGCAGATGCGTCTCGCCGTCGAGCTGGGTTCGGTCGACCCGCTCGGCCAGCTGCGCGGGCTTCGTGCCGCCGATCGGCAGTTGGATCTCTGGCAGCGCGAGACGATCGCGCGGGCCCGCCAGCAGGGTGCCTCGTGGTCGCAGATCGGCGAGGCCCTGGGCGTGAGCAAGCAGGCTGCGTGGAAGCTGTACAACGACGACGTCCGCGAGCTGCTGGCGGAGATCCGCCAACGCAGCGGCTTGAGCGACGACGAGGCCCAACGGCTGGCTGACGACGAGCGTGCCGCTCGCGCAGGACAGTGAGGGTCGTCGTTGACCCGAACGTGCTCGTCTCGGCGGCGGTCGCATCGGGCGTCAGCGCCGAGCTGCTCGATCGGTGGCTGACGGACCGGCCGTTCGACGTCGTGGTCTGCCCGGCCCTGATCGGGGAGCTTCGCGACGTGCTGGCGCGCGATCGGTTCCGACGGTGGATCAGCATCCACGAGTCGGACCGGTTCGTGGGGCGGCTCGAGAGCGAAGGTGAACGGTGGACGGACCCCACCGACATCCCTGCGGTAACCGGCGATCCCAAAGACGACTACCTGGTGGCGCTGTACCGCGACTGCACGCCGATCTGCTCGTCTCGGGCGATTCGGACCTGCTCGATCTTGACGCCGAGGACGTCAGCGTCCTGACGCCAGGCGAACTGCTGGCCCAGCTCTGATGTCTGGCCCTTCCGCCAGCGACAGGTGCGGCCCTACGGACGGAACCCAGCCACAAGACCCCGCAGCACAACGTCGACGGACCCGCTCGGCAGCCGTGATTGCGGGCGGGTAGGTCGGCCGCGGGATCCGCCCACAACGAAACCATGAGGCAGGCCTGCCAGATGAGTGTCGCTCGACGAGGAGCACACGAGGCTTGGGGACTGTCTCACGCGTGATACGATGGGGTCATGAGCGCATCCGAGGTCAACATCCGCGAGCTCCGCAATCACGGCGGGGACGTCGTCGACCGTGTCGCGGCCGGCGAGCACCTGACCGTGACCCGCTCGGGCAAGCCGGTCGCCGAACTCCGTCCGGTTGCGCGTCCGGCGGTGAAAGCCGAGGTGCTGCTCGAGCGATGGCGCCGGCTTCCCCACCTCGACCCTGACCGACTGCGTGAGGATGTCGACGAGCTTCTGGATCCGTCGCTGTGACGGCGGTGCCGGATCGGCCGGCCCGCGGCCTGATGGACACGAACACGCTCATCCTGCTGCCGCAGCTCGACGACCCGGCGATGCTGCCGACCGAACCACTCATCTCGGCCATCACGCTCGCAGAGTTGTCCGTCGGCCCCCTCGTCGCCCGTACCGAGGCAGAACGTTCAGCGCGGCAAGCCCACCTGCAGCAGGCCGAAGCAGACTTCGATCCGCTTCCGTTCGATGCGGCCGCCGCGCGGGCGTTCGGTCAGGTCGCGGCCTCGCTTCGCAGAGCAGGACGAAAGCCCGCAGCGCGGTCGTACGATGCGATGATCGCGGCCGTGGCGGTCGCCAACGAGCTCCCTCTCTACACCTGCAACCCGGACGATTTTGCGGCCATCGACCGACTCCACGTCGTCGACGTCCCCCACCCCGACACGTGACCGTGGCGCTCCAGCGATCAGCAGCAGCGAACCCGCTCCTCGCCAGGCAAGAACGCCAGTACCACTACCCGCTCGAGAACCGTGATTTCGGGCATCACATGAGGATTGGTGGACCGCTCGAAACTGGTTCAGCCCCCGTAGGTGTTGGTGCGTTCGGTGACCTCCACTTCGAGACGAGCTTGGTCGTGGGCGTGTTCCCGTACTTGGCGATCGGCCCACCGCCGGGTCTCATCGAGCGCGCCCTCTGGGATCACGAGGGAGGGTCCTGGACGGGTCGTCGGATCCTGACCTTGCGCGGCTCAACCACTACGACGCAGCTGCGGAGTTCGGCAAGCGGGTGGCTTCGCACGAGTCGTTGGAAGAGGGCCAGGATGCTGTCCGGGTCTTGTGTAACGGGCCGAAGAACGAGGACGCCGGCATGGCTACCTGGCGGGTAGCGCCGCAGGTCACCGATCCCGCGGTCGAGGGTGAGCAGGAGCCTGCCCTCATCCGTTGCTGCTGCCACGATCACCGGATCGCTCTCGCCGGCGAGCTGCTCGT
>PWTE01000048.1 GCA_003563915.1 Nitriliruptoraceae bacterium | reverse complement strand
GTCGACCACTACCAGCAGCTGCGCGAGGTCCATGACCCGTCCCCCGCCCCGGCCAAGACCGCGAACGAGCAGCCCGCCCACCAGACCAACGACCCGCTCGGTTCCTCCCTCCGGTCCGATCAGGAGGTCCAGCCATGAGCGCAGACACGACCGCGTCGGCCACGATCCGGGGCGAGCTCACCGCTTCCCCCGGCGGATCCCCCCGAGCTCGCCACTGGCACCTCGACGTCGGTGCGGGCATTCGGGACGTCGGTGCTGCGGGGATCGCTGTGCTGACCCTGCCGAGCGGCGTGCGCGCCGCCTTCGACTACCAGCAGCCGGACTGCCTGCTCGCGCTCGAGGTGCCCACGGTCGGTGACGAGCCGGACCTGCCCCCCGGCAGTGTCGACGACGAGGATCTCGAGCTCGTCGCCTCGCTGACCGGCGCGGACGCCGCAGCACACCTCGAGGCTGCCGCCACACACGGCCCGGACGAACCGGCCAGGTTCGAGGCGCACCTGGAGGTCACCGAGGCGCAGGCCATCGCCGGCCGCATGGCGCTGCTGACCACCTACCTCGATGACCGCACCCGACCCGTCGACGGGCTGTGGGCGGCGGAGCTCGTTGCACTCGCATACCGCTGGGGTCAGCTGGCCCTGATGCCGCTGGCCAACCACTTCGCCCATCTCGCGGCACCGGCGCTACGCCTGCTCCGACCCGACTGGCCGGCTCACGCACCCGGCGACGATCCCCGTGCGCTGCACCTGCTCGACACCCTGCTCGCCTGTCAGCAGGCTGCGCCGTCGGCAGTCGTCGGCCCCCTGCTGGCCACGCTGCGCGAACGCCTCGGAACGTCCGACCATGCCGTGCTTCCTCGAGGCCTCCCGAGGTTGGAGCCACCGGAGCACGCTGCAGCCGGGCGGCCCACCCACCGTGCCGACCAACCGCAGATCACCGCAGCCAGCCCGCTTTCGGTGCTGATCGACCACAGCCTGGACGGCTGGGTCGCGTCCGTGGCTGCGCAGCTCGACGGCCGGATCGTTCACGTGCGCCTCGAACCGACCCCGCTGCTCGCGGGCATCGCAGCGGCGCAGCGCATCACCACACAGATCGTCACCTCCGGCCCCGACGCCGGCGTGATGCTCACCGCAGGGTTGTCGATGCTGCCACAGCCCGACGGTTCCGTCACCGCGCAGCTCCTGATCCCGTCCGGCTACCAGACGGACGAACTCACCGTGATCCTCGGCCGGCATCTGACGTTGGCCGGCCAGCGGGATGCTGCCGGCTTCGCGCGACGACAGGCGCAGCACCGCGCTAGGCGGGTGCTCGATGCCCGCAGACAGGGCCTGGCCCCGACGACAGCCGGCGACCCGGCCCGCCAGGCACCGCAGGCCGGCGATCGTCAGGCGGATGCTCCGTCGCTGGTCGAGGCGGCCGTGCCCGCAGCCTTCCTCGCCGAAGCCCTCCCCATTTCCGAACTGATCGATGTGACCGCCTGCGCCGGCTCCAGTAACCCGGAGGTGCTCGCGGCCGCACGCAGCCTGCTGTGGCCGAACGTCCCCGCGCAGGCCGCAGGTCTCGAGGCCGCACGGATCGCCACCGGCAGCGACCGGGGGGCGCTGCGTCTCGCCGAGCTCGATGCGCTGCTGTTCGACACGCTGCCCACCGGTGAGGCCCGTGAGGCCATCGCCCTGCTCGACCGCGCGGCGGCCAGCCTCCACGATCCGGGCACACCGGTGCTGCCGCTGTACCTCGTCGTCGACGAGTCCGGGGCCATGCTCGACAAGGAGCAGCAACTGCGGGCCGGCATCAACGAACTGCTGCATGCGCTGCACGACGCGCCAGCCGACCCCCCGGAGATCCCCCTTGGCGTCCTGGGATTCGCGGACAGCGCCCACGTGCTGCAGCCCCTGACCGACTGTCGTCGCATCGAGGTCGCTCCGAGCTTGGTCCTCGGCGGCACGTGCTCCTACCGGGCGGCGTTCGAGCAGGTCCGTGACGCCATCACGCAGGACGTGGCGGCGCTGCAGGGCTCCAAGCACGAGGTGCTGCGGCCCACGGTGATGTTCCTGACCGGCGGCACCCCCAACCAGCAGGAGGACTGGCTCGGCGCGTACAAGGCGCTCACCGAGGACTTCGAGCACGCGCCCGACGTGCTGGCCCTCGGGCTCGGGGATGCCGATGCGGCCATGCTGGCCAGCATCGCGACCCGCACGGACTGGGCCTACCGTGTCGACAAGACCGGCTTCACGGAGGATGACGCGCCACAGCTGTTCGACGCACTCACCCGCGCGTTGGACGCCTTCGGACTCGACGTGGTGGGCTCCACCCCGCAGGGGAGACGCCGTCGGACGAACCCGGCCCCGTGACCGATCGCGAGGAACACCCGACGGTGGTGACCGGCGAACCACGGACCCTGTCAGCAGTGTTCGCGGGTAGTGCGCCGCCGGGGGGATCCAGGGGTTAGGGTCCACGGAGTCGGTCAGGCTGGGGAGGGTGGTTGGGATGTTGGAGCCGGGGTTTGTGGGGGCGGGGCGCCGTCGGCTGGTTGCTGATCTGCTCAGGGTGTATGACGGGGTGGTCAAGT
>PWTE01000203.1 GCA_003563915.1 Nitriliruptoraceae bacterium | reverse complement strand
TAGATCCCCCTCTACGTTATATGCTGCCTTGAGAGGTAGTGCAAAATAGTTGTGGCCAGGCCATACAACTATTTCTAATCCATCTGCAGCCCTTTTCAAGGACAACTGTAAGCGGTCAATACTTTTGGATGAAAAACGGCCATTAAAAATGGACGTTTTTTACTACAAAATGGTATTTCTATGATTGACCCTGTAGCTATCACCACTCATGTTAAAAATTTCGCTGTTATGAATCAAGCGATCTAAAATAGCGGTAGTAATTGCCGTATCGCCTATGAATTCAGCCCAATCCTCAAAGCCTTTATTAGAAGTGATGATCACAGAAGTTTGCTGGTAAAAATGAGACACCAGCTGATAAAACATGTTTGCTTCCTGACGATTGACGGGCAAAAAACCCACTTCATCAATGATCACCAACTGCGAAGCCATAATCTGTTTCAGGTGCCTTTTGCTTCGTGACAAGGCCGGTTCAGTTTTTAAAATATCAATCAACTGATCGAGAGTGACAAAGCTGGCCTGGTAGCCCATTTCTACCGCTCTGATGCCCAAACACAAGGCCAGGTGAGTCTTGCCTACGCTTGGAGGGCCTAAGAGAAATAAATTAAATGCTCTCTCAACCCAACACATGTCCAGCAACCTTAACATTTGCTGTTTGCTAACCGACTGCTGGAAGCCGAAATCAAACTGCTCAATCGTTTTATGCTCTGGGAATCTTGCCCTTTTCAGCCTTTTTTGAAGCGAATTAGCATTACGGACAGCAAGTTCCTCTGATAACAGCTGATGGGTGAACTGTAGATTAGTCAACTCCGCATTAGACGAAGCTGCCAGCAGTTCTTCCAGCTTATCTCTGGCCCCGGGCAACCTAAGCTGCCCAAGCAACGTCTTAACTTCTGAAAGCTGATGATTCATTGAACTCCACCTCCAGCAAGGTGGGCGTAAGCTAAAGCGGGATCACGTTTTTCAGCCTTCACTTTTAGCCAGCCTGGTATTGGAATAGCTAACTCTTCAGCCTCCTTTGTGCTTTGCTCTCGCTCAAACCAGTCAGCAATATCCAAGCAGTCTGCTGCACAGTAGAGCTCGCGTTTGAGGCAAAATTTGAGTGCTTCATGAACAATATCTGCTTCATACATTTCAGCCATTTTTTCAATGATCAGGTATTGCTCGCGCACATAACGCGGCTTTTCACGACGGATACCTTCCAGCATAGCTCTTGCCTCGGGGCTATCGCCTAAAATGTTTAACGCTTTTTCATAGCGCTGCTCTAGTTTAACCGTGTGATCACGCAAGTGATTTCTGTTTTGGATTAGCTTGCCTTTTTCAAAAGAAACCACGTGTTCGGCAACCAGTTCGCCGCTTTGCCGATTAAAGAGCCTGATTGTTTCACCTGCTTCTTCAAGCTTTAGCTCACAACCGGGGTGGTAAGTGCCGTAGGGCACTGTGTAGCGATTGCCCCGGTGCAAGATGGTGTTGTCTTTGCGAACGGTTCTTGTTACAATTTCTTTAGGAACACTCATTGATGGTACCGGTTTTAAGTATTCTTGCTCGGACAAAAATACTTCTGCCGGTACTTTTTTTGTCGTTCCGTGAATGTTGTAGTTGCCAGTCCTTTTCAACCACTCATAAAATGATTCGTTCCAGGATCTTAAATCGGTAAAAAGGCGGTGGTTGGCAAAGTTTCTCTTGACATACTTAACCACTGCCTCGATCTTGCCCTTGCTTTCCGGGTCACCCTTGCGGCAGAGATAGACTTGAAAGCCCATCAGCCGCTTAAATTGCTCGAACTCATAGGTGTAGATAATATCACCGTGATTTTCACTGACCACCGCAAGCTTGTCCTGGTCGATGACCAGCTCTTCACATAAGCCCCCTAGATGCTCAAAGCAAAAAAGAAGTATCTGAATAAAGGCAGCAGCTGTAAAGGGCCTGTCAGTCCATTTTCCATACTTGTAACGCGAGTGAGCAAGCACTATGCCCATAACATAGAGCGTAATGTATCCTCCGTCAGCTTTGCGAACTCTTTTTTGTCCAAAATCAAGCTGTATCTGCCTGCCCGGAGGCAGTTCGCTTACGGCCTGGTATTGCCTGACAGGCGCCGGTTTAGGTATATTGTGTTTCTTTCTCAATTCATCTACATAACGCCTAAGGGTCCGCTCACGAACACTGAAGTCATTGTAGTGTTCCTTGAGCCAGTCCAGGATTTGGGCAGTACTCATATCCGGGTTTGCTCTTAACCACTTTAATGTAACGTCCCGGTAAGCTTTAAGCTTCTTGCTGCGGCTCCGGCCGGCCTGCACCATTTCCTGAAACTGCTCCGGATCAGCCTCCCAGTACTTCGTTACCGTCTTGACATCGATCTCAAGCTTCCTAGCCACCTGGGCCTTCTTCATACCAATTGCCTTTAACTGATGAATTTCGCTATACATGTTCCACCTCAACAAATGATCTCCACCTCCTTGGTTATCTGTCAATCTTAACAGATAACTTCCAGAGAGTGGGAAATATCATCCGTTTTTATTGGCCGAAATTCATCCATTTTAGTTTACCGTTTACAAAGGGCCAGCCAGTC
>PWTE01000137.1 GCA_003563915.1 Nitriliruptoraceae bacterium | reverse complement strand
CGGGTTCGGCGCGGGGGATGTCGAAGTCGAGCTTCTCGGTCCACTCCTCACGCTTCTGCTGGCCGACGCCCCACGGGTCGCCCGAGTTCTCGATGTTGCGGAGCATCCCGCCGGCCTCCTGCGGGAAGCTCGACTCCATCATCGCCTTGAAGCGGCGCATGTCGACGATCGTGTCGACGTGCTGGATGTCGACGGGGCACTCCTCGACGCACGCGCCGCACGTGGTGCAGCTCCAGAGCACGTCGTAGTCGATGACGGACGCCTCGCCGGGCGCGTCACCGACCAGCGGGATGTTGATCACGTCGCCCGCCTCCGCCTCCTCCACCTCGCCGAGCAGGAAGGGGCCCTTCGCGTACATGTGGTCGCGCAGGTCCTGGATCAGCATCTTCGGCGAGAGGGGCTTGCCGGTGTTCCAGGCGGGGCACTGCGACTGGCAGCGGCCGCACTCTGTGCAGGTCTGGAAGTCGAGGAAGCGGTCGAAGGTGAAGTGCTCGACCTGGCCGACGCCGAGGATCGTGTCCTCGTCCATCGCCTCCATGTCGATCTTCTCGGTGTACAGCCCGCCGAGCGCCTTGTCCTTGTTGGGGTCGCGGGTCAGCTCCTGGAACGGGATCGTGACGATGTGCAGGTGCTTGGAGTGGAGGGTGAAGACCAGGAACCCGCCGACGATGGCCAGGTGCGCGACCAGGTTGATCGCGCCCATCCACTCGAGGAAGAGAGGGTCGAGGCCCTCGAAGACGCGGCCGAAGGCGATCGAGACGAAGGCCGCTTCGGTGGGCGCGTACCCCTCGGCCGCGCGGATGCCGTGGGCGGTCCAGATCGTCCAGATCACCAGGGTCTCGGCGATCAGCACCCACCAGCCCTGGTTGAGGTTGGAGCCGGCGAACCGGGAGTTGCGGTCGTGGTTGCGGGGGTCCTGGGAGAAGCGCAGACCGGCGAAGATCACGATGCCGATCATCGACAGCAGGCCGAGCGAGTCCTGGGAGAACCCAAGCACGTCGTAGGCGGTGACCCCGCCGATCGCGATGTCGTTGAGGAAGGGCAGCTGGAAGGTGGGGCCGACGAACAGCTCGCCGGCGGCTTCGAGCAGCGTGGTCTGCAGGATGAAGAAGGCCCACATCACCCAGAAGTGGGCGACGCCGGCCAGCGACCACTTGAGCAGCTTCTTGTTGCCGAAGATGTTGACCAGGGCGTGGCGCAGGTTGGCCTTGAAGGCGCGCTTGATGTTGCGTTCGGGGTTGGAGCGGGCGCCCTTGGTGGTGAGCTTGACCAGGAACGTGGCGCGGCGCACGGCCCACGCCCCGAAGAACAGGATCACCCCCAACCCGGCGACGATCCGGAAGATGGTGAGGAGCGTCTCGGCTTCCACAGGTCCCTCCCCTGCTGGCCTGGTGTCGGCGCGGTGGCCCGGTGTGTGTTGGGCTGCCGAACCGCTGCGCTGCGGTCGGGCAGGCGCGCGACCTGCCTCCGCTGACCCGAACCGCGCGACGGTGCGCGGAGTGTACGACCGCTGGCGGGCCCGGCCCAACGCGGAGGGTGCGGGTGTGGTTCGGGTCATGGTGGTGCGAGCAGAGGTTCGCGAGCGGCCGAGGGTGGAGCGGGCCGCTGTGGAGAGCCGGGGCCGCAGTGGAGGGCGGGGGTCGTAGTGGAGGGCGGGGGTCGTAGTGGAGAGCCGGGGCCGTAGTGGAGAGCCGGGGTCGTAGTGGAGAGCGGGGGCCGCATCACTGCATCTCACGCTCTCCGTCAGCAGGTCCGTGTGGGTGTGGTCAGGTGGGCCTGTCTGGTGCGCTCCGGTTCTCCACAGCTCGCCCGCATCCAGATCCATCCGATGGCATACCTCTGTCATGCTGGCCCGATGGATCCCTGGCCCGCCTTCGTCGCAGCCGTAGCGGAACGCCACGGCGTCGGCGACGTGGCGTTGGCAGGCGAGCACGGGATCAGCGCGTCGACCTTCTACCGCCGCACCGCGCGTGAGGGTTGGCCCAGACCGGCTCCTCGGGTGCGTCTGCACCCGACCTCGCGCCCGTCGGTCCAGCGCGATCTGGTTGTCGCGGCCGCGAGCTGCCCGCATCCCGTGGCTGCATCTCAGGAGACGGCCGCCTGGCTGCACGGTCTGGAGGCTCGCCCACCGAGCCACCCGACGGTGCTGGTGCCACACGGCGCGAAGGTTGCCTTCGAGGAGGCGATCGCTCGCCGGCTCCGGGTCGTGCAGTCCCGCTGGTTCGAGCCATCGGACGTGGTGGCGATCGCCGGCGTGCCGACACTCTCCGTGCCGGCGTTACTCCTGTCCTGCGCAGCACTGCCTCTGGACCGCTTGCGTGCCCGGTTGATCGACGTCTTCCACCGGCAGCTCGCCTCACCGGTGGAGGTGGAGGCTCGCCTGGAACGCGCAGGTCCGATCAGGGGGAGAGCGACGCTGCGACGCTGCTGCGAACAGCTCGCGGGGCTGCAGGTCGAGTCGCACTTCCAGTGGGAGGTAGCCGAGGAGTTGCAGCGGCTCGGGTACCGCCCCGAGCGCGGCACGCGACACCTCGACACGGCGGATGGGATCGGTCTGACGATCGATGTCCCGCTGCCACTCTGGCAGGTCGCGGTGGAGCCAGACGGCGATGCGTTCCATCGGACCCGCGAACAGCGGCGGATCGACCGCCGCCGCGAGGCAGCCTTCGCGAGCACCGAATGGTCCCGGGTCCCGGTCGACTGGCGCGACTGGCACCTGGAACGGGAGCATGTCCTGCGTGCGATCGATGCTGCGATCGCGGCTCAGCGTCGACGCGGCATCGGTAGGGGCCAGATCCCACCCAGGCGGAACGCCGGCCGCCGCTCCGCATGAGGGTGTGGGCCAACCGGGTCGGGGGGATCAGCTGGCGCGCCGGTGTGCCCCGATCCGATCGGAGAGCGGAGCGCGCACCGGAGAGCCGCGGAAGCCGATCTGCCCCTCGCGCTCTCCGCTGGCTCTCACGCTCTCCACCGTGCCCCGGCCCCTGGTCACTCACCCGGGCCGTGGCATGTGCGTCGTACGTCACGGGCGGGGCTGCCTGGGTACCGCGACCGCCCGTCCCGCTACTTCAGGTGCTTGCCCTTGTCGGCGTAGCGCTTGCGCGCGAACACGTCCGCGCGTGAGGCCACCCGGTCCAGGATCAACAGCCCGTCGAGGTGGTCCAGTTC
Source organism: Nitriliruptoraceae bacterium (assembly GCA_003563915.1). GTDB lineage: Bacteria > Actinomycetota > Nitriliruptoria > Nitriliruptorales > Nitriliruptoraceae > CSSed11-175R1. The sequence continues at coordinate 6,840 of PWTE01000137.1, read as the reverse complement.
GTGCTGCAGCGCCCGCGCCTCGAACCCCGATGCCTCGATCACCCGCACATCCCCCTCCGGCGTCGTCCCGCGCACCACCACGTGCAGCGCCCGGCGAACGTCACAGGTCCAGTCCGGCACGGACATGCAGCCCTCGCGTCGGATCTCCGATCCGTCCGCGGCCACCAGGTCCGGGTCGAACAGGACGACCAGCCCGTGGTTGCCCTCCGGCGGCTTCTTCATCACCGAAACGTCCAGCGCGAAGGCCCGCGACGGCACGCCCAGTTGCGGCGCCGCCAGCCCGACGCAGCCCGGCGAGTCGTACATCGTCTCGACCAGGTCCGCCGCCAACCCGCGCTCCACGGGCCCGATGGACCCGACCGGCCCCGCGATCCCCTTGAGGACGCGGGCCGGGTAGCGAACGACCGAGCGGACCGTCACCTAGTACGTCTCCGCATCGATCGTCCGCAGCGTGTGGTCGACGCCCAGTTGCCCGCACGCCTCGTCCAGCCCCGCCGCCAGCGCCGCCTCGTCCTCGGCCTCCAGTTCCATCACCATCGCGTAGACCGGTTCGCCGTCGTCGCCGCCCCCACCGTCGCGGGCGCCACCGATGACCGTGGTCTCCAGGTCGGTGATGTTCGCCCCGACCTCGGCCAGGGCGGCGGTCACGCCCGCGACGATCCCCGGACGGTCCGCGCCGTACACGCTCAGCAGGTGGGTCGGCTCGACGATCGCACGGTCCCCCGCCACCTCGGTGACCGAGATGCTCAGTCCGAACCCGCCGGTCGCGTCCGCCAGCGCGTCCCGCAGCGCCTCGGCCCGGTCATCGGTCCGCACGAGCAACACGATCGCGAAGTGCCCCCCGAGGATCGTCATCGCCGAGTCCTCCAGGTTCCCGCCCCGCTCGTGCAACACGCGGGTGACGGCGGCGACGATGCCGGGTCGGTCGGTTCCGACGGTCGTGACGGCGAGCAACGGCACGGCGGTCTCCTGCGGGGTCGGGCTGCGGTGAGGCTGCGGGGAAGGGCAGGTTCGGTACGGGCCGGCGGCGACCTCGAGGTAGCACGTACGGCGCGAGCGACGTCGAACACTACCGTGGGCGTCGTGGCCCCCCCTCGACGTACCCGCGGTGCGCCGCGCCCGCGGCGCCAACCGAGCGACGCCCGGACCGTCTCCCGGGCCCGGTCGGACCCGGCCGCGCGCCGGCGGGCACTGGTCGTCGTCGGCGCGCTGCTGCTGGTGGCGCTGCTCGGCACCGTCGTCGTGGTCACGGCCGGTGGTGGCTCTCCGGTCCCGCCAGCGGACGGGAGCACGGCGGAGGTTCCGGCACCAACGCCGCCGCCTTCCCCGCCGCCTTCCTCGCCACCTCCCTCCGCGCCTCCCTCGGCCACCGTGGAGATCCCGCCCCTGCACCCCGAGATCGATGACCTTCCCGAGGCCACCGTCACCCTCACTCCCACCGCCGGGGACGGCGATCCGATCGAGGTGGCCGTCAAGGTCGCCGCCGCACCTGCGGACCGCGCCCGTGGACTGATGGAGGTCACGGACCTGCCCCCCGGCGTCGGGATGCTGTTCCTGTTCGATGGCCCCCGCACCGGCGGGTTCTGGATGTGGAACACCGTGATCCCGTTGGACATCGCCTTCGCGGACGCGGAGGGCGTGGTCCACACGATCCTCGCGATGGACCCCTGCGAGGCCTCCGACCCGAACGACTGTCCCCGCTACACCCCCGACGAACCCTACGTCGCCGCCCTGGAGGTCGCTCAGGGCTGGTTCGAGGACAACGGCCTCGCACCGGGCGCCGAGCTCACCTGGACCGCGCCGGCTCCCTAAGGTCCGAGGGCACGACACTCCCGGTCCGGATCACCGCCACAACACCGCAACGGAAGGCACCGCCGATGACCTCGTCCACCGTCCCGTCGCTGCGCGTCGGCTTCGTCGGTCTGGGAGCGATGGGGCGACCGATGGCCGCGCGCCTCGCCGACGTCTTCCCGACCAAGGTCTACAACCGGACCACCGACGTCGCCCTCAGCCACCAGCAGCAGTACGGCAGCGTCGCCGTCGCCGACCTGACGGATCTGGGGGATGTCGACGTCGTCTGCTCCTGTCTCCCCACGGACGTCGAGGTGGCCGCGACCGCGCAGGCACTGGGGCCCAGCCTCGCTCCCGGGACGGTCTGGGTGGACCACACCTCCGGTGCGCCCGCAGGGACCCGGGACGTCGCGGCGCAGCTCGCCGAGCGTGGGGTGCGCTACCTCGACGCCCCGGTGTCCGGAGGTGTCGACGGCGCGGACGCCGGGCGGCTGACCGTGATGGTCGGGGGCGAGGCCGAGGACCTCGAGCAGGTCCGCGCGGTCCTTGAGGCCGTGGCGGCCCGGATCGTGCACGTCGGGCCGATCGGGGCGGGGATGGCGGTGAAGGCGGTGAACAACGCGATGCTCGCCGCGAGCCTGTGGGCCGCGGGTGAGGGGTTGGTGACGTTGACCCGAGCGGGTGTCGAGGCGTCGACCGCGTTGGAGGTCATCAACGGCTCGTCGGGGCGCTCCTTCGCGACCGAGGTGCTGCTGCCCGAGCGGGCGTTGACCCGCGACTTCCCGTTGACCTTCGGGTTGCCGCTGCTGGCCAAGGACGTCGGGCTCGCGGGCAGCGTGACCGAGGAGGCCGGGGTCGATGCGCGGGTGCTGCGCCTCGTGCAGGAGCTGACCGAGGCGGCGGCCGAGGAGCTGGGTCTCGACGCCGACCACGTCGAGCTGGTCCGGCTCCTGGAACGTGCTGCGGGGGTCGAGCTCACCTGACGGGGTCCGGGTCCACGCCACGACGTCCGGGTTCACGCCACGACGTCCGGGTCCACCTGACGAGCTTCCAACGCCCTGGTCGCGTGACCGGGCCCTGCTTCAGATGCATCGTGCGGTGACCGATACCTGGACCGTGACGTCCCCGTCACGGTTCCGTGTACCGCTCTGTTCACCTCCGAGGGATCGCCCGTGGTCAGCGAGGCAGCCGGCAGACGACTCCGCATCGCGGCGCTCGGTCTCTGCATCATCGCCGGTGTGTTGCTGGTGTTCCTGCTCGCGACCGCTGCGGCGCCGGACGGGCAGGGCTGGGGTGCGCCGCTGGTCCTCCTGGCCCTCCACGGGCTGGCGCGCCGGTACCCGCTCCAGGTGTTGGCTCGGGGCCACGCCACCGAGGTCCCGACCTCGACGATGTTCGCGTTCGGGCTCCTGCTCACGGCCCCCCTCGAGATCGCGGTCCTGGGGCTGGCGGTCACCGCGCTGATCCCGACCCGGATCGTCCGCTCACCGCGGTGGATCCGGCCGATCATCGAGGTGGCGCGCACGGCCCTGGTGTACGGGGCCGCCGGTAGCGTCCTCCACGTGCTCGGCGACCCGTCGCGGCAGCTGGTGGTCCTGGAGGGCACGAACGAGGCCTCGTGGCAGCTGCTGCTGGTGGTCCTGCCGGCGGGGATGGTCGCCTACCTCGTCGACCTGGCCATCGGTGTCGGCATCAGCGCGGTCGAACACGGTCGCCGACCGGCGGTGATCCTGCGACAGGACCGCGCGAGCTACGACCTGCCGGTGACGCTGCTGCTGGTCGGGCTGTCGCCGGCGGTGGTGGTCATCAGCGCGCACAGCCTGCTGCTGGCGCCGCTCGTGCTGCTGGTCATCGTCGCGATGTACCGCGCCTCCCGCATCGCGGTCCTGCAGCGTCACGAGGCGCTGCACGACGGGCTGACCGGCCTGGCCAACCGTCGTCACCTCGACGAACGGCTCGAGGCGCTGATGCGTCTGGACCGCCACCTCGACCCCTTCGCGCTGTACGTGATGGACCTCGACCGGTTCAAGGAGGTCAACGACCAGCTCGGCCACCAGATCGGGGACCGGTTGCTCGCTCAGGTCGGGGCGAGGCTGGCGAAGTTCGAAGGGCTGGATCTGGCGGCGCGGATCGGTGGCGACGAGTTCGCGTTCGTGGTGCGTTCCCCGTTGGAGGACGAGGAGCTCGTCCGACTCGGTGAGGACCTCGTCCGCGAGGTGAGCCGCCCCTACGTGATCTCCGACGTGCGGCTGACGATCGGTGCGAGCATCGGCGTCGCCTGGTTCCCGCACCACGGTACGGACGTGAGCAGCCTGCTCCGTCGGGCGGACACGGCGATGTACGGCGCGAAGCGCAGCGGCGTGTCGGTCGGGGTCGCCGCCTCCGAGGTACGACCGGTCGCCGGGCGGGTGTCGCTGGTCAGCCGGTTGGAGGAGGCGATCCGGCTCGACGAGCTGCAGCTGGACTACCAGCCGCAGGTGAACCTGGCGGATGGTCGCGTCGTCGCGTTCGAGGCGCTGCTGAGGTGGAACCACCCCCAGCACGGGTTGATCCTGCCCAGCGATTTCGTGCCGACGGTGGAGCACACGGACCTGATCACCGCGATGACCCGTCACGTGCTGCGGATCGCGCTCCTCGATGCGGCGGTGTGGCACGAGGCCGGCTACCCGCTGCCGGTTGCGGTGAACATCTCGACGCGGGACCTGCTCGACAAGCGCCTGGCCCGGGACGTGGGCGCGCTGCTGGAGCTGCACGGCTTCACGCCGAACGACCTGATCCTGGAGATCACCGAGACGGCGTTGCAGGTCGATCCGCGGCGGTCCGCTCAGGTGCTGGAGGAGCTCCGTGAGCTCGGGGTGCGCCTGTCGATCGACGACTTCGGGACCGGGTACTCGTCGCTCGCCGCCCTACAGCACCTCCCGGTCGAGGAGCTGAAGGTGGACCGGGCCTTCGTCGGCCGGATGAACGAGCCGTCGGGCCTGGCGATCGTGCGGTCGGTCGTGCAACTCGCCCACGCGCTCGACCTGACCGTCGTCGCCGAGGGTGTCGAGGACGAGGACACGATGCGTGAGCTGCTCGCCCACGGCTGCGACCAGGCACAGGGCTACTTCGTGTCGCGGCCGTTGTTGCCCATGTGGGTGGTGCCCTGGCTCGCGTCCCACGCGCAACGGCCCCCGTCAGCCAAGCGGGACCGCTTCGGGCCCGCACCGATCAAGGCGCCACGGCAGCGTCTGGCCGCGGCGGCACCCGACCGCCAGGTGGCGCGCTCGCCCCGGTAGGCTGAGCTAGCAGCCACCCGGGAGGGACGTGCCATGGCGACCTGGCAGTTGGTCTTCTTGACCGTGATCGTGCTGCTGCCTTTCGCGCTGCTCACGGACTTCTGGCGTCACCGTGAGCGCCTCACCTCCTCCGGTCGACCGCTCGCGCGTGAGTGGCGGCCGGCGGTGCGCGAGCCGGAGCCCGACGACCACCACTGACCGGGTGACGGACCGCGTAGGGGCTGAACACCCTTGAGTTAGTACCACTCAGATAACCTGAGTCGCTCCGACTCAAGCCCCTTGCGCACCGCTGCGCCGTGCGTACCTTCTGTCGTGGACCGCCCGCCGAGGTGCGGGCACGCCCGCTGACCACACGCGGGCCGGAGCTGACCACGACGTACGCAGGAGGACCCGCACATGGCGAAGGCCGTAGGCATCGACCTCGGGACGACCAACTCGGTCGTCTCGGTCATGGAAGGTGGCGAGCCCACCGTCATCTCGAACGCCGAGGGGGCCCGCACGACCCCGTCGGTCGTGGCGTGGTCCAAGTCGGACGAGGTGCTCGTCGGTGAGGTCGCCAAGCGTCAGGCGGTGACCAACGCCGACCGGACCGTGCGGTCGGTCAAGCGCCACATGGGCACCGACTGGAAGACCGAGATCGGCGGCAAGCACTACACACCGCAGGAGATCTCGGCCCGCATCCTGATGAAGCTCAAGCGCGACGCGGAGGCCTACCTCGGCGACGACGTGACCCAGGCGGTCGTCACCGTCCCGGCCTACTTCGATGACGCGCAGCGTCAGGCGACCAAGGAGGCCGGCGAGATCGCGGGCCTCGAGGTCCTGCGGCTGGTCGCCGAGCCCACTGCTGCCGCGCTCGCCTACGGGCTCGAGAAGGAGGACGAGCAGACCGTCCTCGTGTTCGACCTCGGTGGCGGGACCTTCGACGTCTCCGTGCTGGAGATCGCCGAGGGCGTCTTCGACGTCAAGTCCACCGCCGGGAACTCCCAGCTGGGTGGCGACGACTGGGACCAGGTCCTGATCGACTGGATGCTCACGACCTTCAAGAACGAACAGGGCGTCGACCTGTCTGGCGACAAGATGGCCGTCCAGCGCCTCAAGGAGGCTGCGGAGAAGGCCAAGATCGAGCTGTCCTCGTCGCAGGAGACCACGATCAACCTGCCGTTCCTGACGGCGACCGACGCCGGTCCGCTGCACTTCGAGCAGACCTTGACGCGGTCGCGGTTCAACGAGCTGACCAGCGAGCTGCTCGACAAGCTGCGTGCCCCGTTCCAGCGCGCCATCAAGGACGCTGGTGGCGACGTCAGCGACATCCAGCACGTGATCCTCGTCGGCGGTTCGACCCGCATCCCCGCGGTGCAGGACCTGGTGAAGGAGCTGACCGGCGGCAAGGAGCCGCACAAGGGCGTGAACCCCGACGAGGTCGTCGCCATCGGTGCCGCCCTGCAGGCCGGCGTGCTGAAGGGCGACGTCAAGGACGTGCTGCTGCTCGACGTGACCCCGCTGTCGCTGGGCATCGAGACCAAGGGCGGCATCACCCACAAGCTGATCGAGCGCAACACCACGATCCCGACCAAGCGCTCCGAGGTGTTCACCACCGCCGACGACAACCAGCCGTCGGTCGAGGTGCACGTCCTGCAGGGTGAGCGCGAGTTCGTGAGCGACAACAAGACCCTCGGCAAGTTCATGCTCACCGACATCCCGCCGGCGCCGCGCGGCGTGCCCCAGATCGAGGTGACCTTCGACATCGACGCGAACGGCATCGTGCACGTGT
>PWTE01000226.1 GCA_003563915.1 Nitriliruptoraceae bacterium | reverse complement strand
CTCAGTCCGGCGACCTGCTCCAGGACCTGACCCAGCTCCTGCTGCGGGTCAGCGAACAACTCATCGATCTCGGCACGGACACGGTCAGTCGCGGTTAGCCTCTTCACTGGCACGGACGTTCTCCTTGTCGACTTTGAAGGGTCTTCAGGAGCCTACGTCCGTGCCGCTGTTACACCGAGGATGTGACGCCACCCCCGGCGTGCATCAGGGCCAGCAGGCCACTTGGCCGATTGTGTTGTGCCGACACCGGCGCCCGCCGATGGCCCTAGTCGTACGACAACGGGACGGTGCGGCAGCGTCCACGTCGTGTGGCACCCAACCGCACGCGGACCTCGAGGCGGGCACGACGCCGTTCGCCTTCGCCCTCGGTCAACTCTAGATTCAGGATGACTAAACCGCTAGCCAACTCGAGCACACCCTTGAGTACTTGCTGAGGCGCACGTCGTATCCCTCCTGCGTCGCCAAAGCTTGAACGGCCGGAGACGGATGCGGAACAGGGGGTGCGTCTACGTGCGCGACCCCCCAACGATCCACGTCATCTTCCACAGACCCCTCGAACTGGAACCAATCGCGTCCCAGTAGCATTCGCGGAGGATGTGCCACTCGAACCACAACACCAGTGAGTAGGATTCGGTCCTTCAAGGTGATCGCTCCATCGGAGCGTGGTGTGCCAAGAGCCGGTCTCCGGCCCGTTCGATGCTTACGAAGCAGAGTGCGATGCCCTCGACGACGACGCCCAACGGTCGCTCAACTTCGACAACTACCAAACCCGGATCCTGCTCCAGACCGCCGTTACCTGGCACACTCGCTGCTCACCCAGATTTCGAGGCCGAACCGCAATCTACGCACCGGCGACCCCCTCGTTCATCGCGTCGAACCACCTCGCACGAACCCCGGCAGCGGACCCTGGCAACGCTCCATCCCAATCACTTCGAGGTCGATTGTGCATCTCCTCGTATCCAGCCCGCTGGACATCCCCACGCTCCGGTCGGTCCTCGGTCTTGTTCCCGACGACTTGGGAGCCAGCGTTGTCGGGCACGGCGGCCACTCAGTGACAGAGTTGGTCGCATCGCTGACTCCGCAGGTGACCCAACTGGACCTGGTCACGCTAGATCCGGGGATCGACCGACCGGTGACCTTGCGGAATGGCAAGATCCGCGCTTTCGTCGGTCCCTACCGGTCGCGAGCGCGCACCCGGGCGCTGGACTTGTTTGCTGCCGAGCGACGCTTCGTCGCAGAGACCGTAAGCCGTCAGCGCCCAGATGTAGTGAGTGCGCATTGGACGTACGAATACGCGCTTGGTGCACTCGATGCTGCAGCGCCAACGCTCATCACAATCCGCGACTGGGCGCCGGCAATCCTTCGCTACCAGCCGGACCGCTACCGCACGGTTCGACTCGCGATGCAGATGCTGTGCTTTCGTCGGGGTGAGCATTTCGCTGCGGTATCACCGTACATGGCTAAGAAGGCGGAGAGAGCCACTCGAACAACGGTCACGGTCTTACCAAACGTCCTCGGCGGTTCATGGTTCCAAGCACCATCGGCGTCGCTGGACGGCACTAGGGTCATCGCCGCGAACAACGGGTTCGGGCGAAGAAAGAACGTGATGGCTTTGCTTCGAGCTTGGCCGGAGGTTCTGCTTGCGGTGCCGCAGGCAGAACTCATCCTGACTGGCGATGGCTACGGACAAGGCGGGCCGGCTGCTCAGTGGGCAGCATCACGTGGCCTTGCCCAAGGAGTCACCTTTGCGGGACCGTTGCCCCGTCCCGAACTCCAACGTCTCATTTCAAGTGGACGGGTCTTCGTGCACCCGTCCCGTGAGGAGTCCTTCGGCATGGTCGTGCTTGAGGCAATGTCGCTCGGCCTACCAGTAGTCGGCGGAGCTAGTAGCGGCGCCGTCCCCTGGTTACTGCGAGATGAAGCAGGGATCACCGTTGACGTAAAGGATCCCCGCGCTATCGCCGGAGCGATCATGTCGCTGCTCCGCGATCGGTCACTGGCCGACAAGATCGGGGCGCGAGCGCGAAACGATGCCCTGCAACGTTTCTCTGCCACGGCAGTCAGCGAACTCTACCTGCGACGTTTGGAGGAGCTCTTGTGACAGAACCCGTCAAGCTCCTGCACATCGTCGCCCCCCTTTCGGGCTGAGCAGCATGGGGACTGGTGGTCATTGACGGCTGAGCTAGGGTTCTTGCGGATGACCTCCGGGTTCACGACGCAGGGTGCCTACTTCCCGTGGATCGCTCGTTAGGGCTCGCGCAGCAATTACCTCGCCATTATGGGTGGTGGGGCTAGGCTTGGGGGATGGGACAGTCCGAGCAGCAGGTGGCGCAGAAGTATGCGGTGATCGCGCCGCTGTCGGATGAGCGGCAGCGGCGGGTTTGGTTGGGGGTGGAAGCTCGTGCTTGGGGCTCTCCGCAAAATAAAGTGGCTGTTAGGGGTGTGGGTTGTAGGCTCAGGGCTGTCGCAAAGTCGTGTGTGGGGGCTGTGAGCTGGGCTGATGCGAGCGGGCTGGCTTTTCGGCTGCCCGGCTGGTAGACGTGTCGCATGCCTGATGAGCTGCTGCGTGGTGTTG
>PWTE01000282.1 GCA_003563915.1 Nitriliruptoraceae bacterium | reverse complement strand
GCACCCCACATGCCGACGTTCGCGAAGGCCTCGCACGTCACCATGGCCACCGCCGCCACCGCGATGGTCCTCGCGGCCTGCGGCCCGACCGACCAACCAGACCCGCAAACGCTGTGCGAGCCCGTCGATGAACTCATCACCATCGCCGCCAACCTCGGTACCGACCCCGACGAGATCACCGACGACTACCGACGTCTCGCCGACCGCTACCAGCAGATCGCCGACGAGCTCGACGATCCCGACGCCGCGGCACAGCTCCAGCGACTCGCTCAGGTGACCGCACAGGCAGCGGATGACCTCGACGCCATCGACCTACGCGACGAGATCAACCGCCTCACCGACGTCTCCGACGCCGTGGCGGAGATGAGCGACACGATCAACGCCAACCTGCCCATCGGTCTGGGTCCCGACGCGATGGACCAGGTCGAGCAACAGTGCGACCCCGACTTCAGCCCCCTCACACCCTCGGGCTGACCGCCCTCGATGACGACGGCCCACGCCGGGAAGGGCAGCACCGCGTCGGGCTCGCCGTCCTTCCTGCTCCGCTGAAGCGGGCGACCGCCGCCACCGGTCCGTTACCGCTACCTCGGGTCGGGGAACCGACCACCCCCGTCAGGGTGGTACGCACGGACGTCGATCACCGCGTCGCGTGGAAGCGGCCCGTAGATGTGCGGGAACTCCTCACCGGCCGCGTAGCAGTCCTCCCACCGCACCGGCGCTTCGAGGCGGGCCGGATCGATCTCGACGAGCAGGAGGTCGGATCGCCGACCGAACAACGTCGCGGCAACCCGGGGGACCTGCTCCCTCGTGGAACAGTGGATGAACCCATCCACCGCCAGAGACCCGGCAGCGTAGGGCTCACCAGCGTCCTCCCAGTCCTGAGCGGCAACGAGGTGGAAGATCGCGCTAGCCATCACGTGCCTCTCGGATGCCAGACCCCGCGTGATGCTGCCACGGACGCGACGGCGCGTCGAACCGTCCTGCCGCCGGGAGGACAGCCACGGGGCGTGCATCGACTTCCAGACCCCATCCCCTGGATGTGGTGGGCGAGGGGGTGTGGTGGGCGAGGGGGGACTTGAACCCCCATGTCCTTTCGGACACACGGACCTGAACTATCGCCAGGCCGTTTCCGCACACATCCGGCTGGCGCCAGAAACCCCCGCTGAACTGGGCTTTCGCCGGATGCGAGGAACCTCGCGACACCCCCGGTATCCGGCTCGATCCGGAACTTTCGTTGCCACCGCGTTGCCACGGCGAGCATCCGCAACGATGCTCCGCCACACGGATTCCGCCCGGATGGCTCGGTTTCGACCGCTCGCGGCATAGTCTTGGCCCGCAAGCCGCGCTCTCCTACGGTGAGCATTCGGCCATGGACCGTATCCCGCGCGATTGGCAGGGCTCAGGTGTGTAACCCGCTCCTTCATCTCCAGCGGACGGCGGAGCACTGGAGCTGTCGAATCTCCCGGCTGTCACAGCGAATCGGTAACGTCCCGCAGGAGGGAGGCGCAACGACATGGCCGGTCGTGAACTCAAGCAACTCTTCGAGGCGTTCCGAAACGGGGATGAGCTCGCGTTTCGCCGCGTCGCTCAACGAGTCATCGAGGAAGAGGAAGCCAAGCAACATCTCGCACTAGCCCGTGACCTGAAGAAGATTATGGCCGGGGGGGTGCATGACTCAGTCCAGGGCACGGTTCAGCTTCCTGCTCCTCCCACGGACCGGGACAACGACTGGCCGTTGGCCGAAGTGCGCCATCCGTCGCGGTATTTCAGCGACCTAGTGCTGGGTCAGGAGACCCAGGATCTCCTCGCAGGTCTCGCCGAAGAGGTGGCCAGGTGGGCCGACCTACGCTCGGCAGGTGTCCCCAGGCGAAAGCGGGTACTGCTGTATGGGCCTCCAGGATGTGGGAAGACCAGCGCTGCAGAAGCCCTGGCTGCCGAAGTCGATCGCCCGATCGTGGTCGTTCGCCTAGACGCCGTCATCTCCTCCTACTTGGGGGAAACCGCGAGCAACCTACGGCGACTCATCGAGTACGCAACTGACGGACCGTTTGTGGTGCTTTTCGATGAGTTCGACGCCCTGGGCAAGGTCCGCGATGACCCAACCGAGCACGGCGAAATCAAGCGGGTCGTCAACGCATTCCTCCAGATGCTTGATGCCTACGACGGGGCAAGCCTCGTCCTGGCGGCCACCAATCACGAGCAGCTTCTCGACCCCGCACTGTGGCGTCGGTTCGATGACGTGATCGAGTTCCCGCGGCCCACAGTGCACCAAACTCGCAAGCTCCTTCGCCTAAGGCTCCGCTACCTGTCCAAGCGCGGACTCGACATCGAGGGAGCTGCTTCGGAACTTCGCGGGCTTCCACATGCTGCGGTGGAGGCGGCAGCTCATGTTGCCATGCGTCGAGTCGTGGTCGAGGGGCGCAAGCAGATCAGGCCGAGTGACCTCGTACAAGCCGTTGCAGATGTCAAGCGACGGCCTTGGTAATCCACACCGTCTGCGGGGGCCACATTGGCAGACCACCTCCTTCTCCCGGAACCTCGCCGGCTGGACAGCCGACGAGCCCGAGGCGGTGGCG
>PWTE01000121.1 GCA_003563915.1 Nitriliruptoraceae bacterium | reverse complement strand
TCCACGTAGCTGCCCAGGGACCGGAGCACCTCAGGGTCGGGACCAGGGGCTGCACGTCCCAGTTGGCGGCGTGCCTGTGCCAGCGTCACACCGTCGTCGTCGGTCAGCACGTTGGCCCGCTCCGGGGTCAGCTGGCCGGTCAGCAGCCGCGATCCGGCACAGGCGATGCCGAACCGTGCCCCCTCCTCGTCGGCGAAGGCCGCGATCGCCAGCGGCCGGACGGGGTCGACACCGCGCCGGCGCAGCTCGTCGACGGCGAGGAACGCGGACACCACACCCAAGGGCCCGTCGTAGGCCCCGCCGCGCCGCACCGAGTCCAGGTGGCTGCCCGTCGCGACCGCACCACCCGCGGTGGGGTCACCCCACCACGCCCACAGGTTGCCGGCCCGGTCCTCGTGGACGTCGAGGTGGCGCGCGGCGGCCTGGTGGTGGAACCACTCGCGCAGCTCCAGGTCTTCGGCGGTGTACGCGAGCCGGCGGTACCCGCCGGACGGGTCCCGGCCGATGGTCGCGAGCTCGGCGAAAGCCGTTGCCAGGTCCCGGGTGATCGCGTCGTGGTCCGTCTCCGGGGCCGGGGCGGCGCGTGCTACCTCGCCGTCCCTGCCGCCTGCGTTTCCGGCCACCGTCGTCACTCGCGCATCGGCACGCGCACGTCACGGTCGGCGGCGACCTCGGCGGCGCGGTCGTAGCCAGCGTCGACGTGGCGGATCACGCCCATGCCGGGGTCGTTGGTGAGCACGCGCTCGAGCTTGGCGGCGGCCAGCGACGTGCCGTCGGCGACGCTGACCTGCCCGGCGTGGATCGAACGGCCGATGCCGACACCACCGCCGTGGTGGATCGACACCCATGCGGCGCCCGAGGCGACGTTGACCATGGCGTTGAGCAGCGGCCAGTCGGCGATGGCGTCGGAGCCATCGGCCATGGCTTCGGTCTCCCGGTAAGGGGAGGCGACCGAGCCGCAGTCGAGGTGGTCGCGGCCGATCACGATCGGTGCGGCGACGTCCCCCGCGGCGACCAGCTCGTTGAAGGCCAGGCCGGCCTGGTGCCGTTCGCCGTACCCGAGCCAGCAGATACGGCTGGGCAGCCCCTGGAACGCGACCTTCTCGCCGGCCATGCGGATCCAGCGGGCGAGCGGCTCGTTGTCGGGGAACAGCTCCAGCACGGCGCGGTCGGTCGCGGCGATGTCGGCCGGGTCGCCGGACAGCGCGACCCAGCGGAAGGGGCCCTTGCCCTCGCAGAACAGCGGCCGGATGTAGGCGGGGACGAAGCCGGGATAGTCGAAGGCGCGGTCACAGCCACCGGCCCTGGCCTCGGAGCGCAGCGAGTTGCCGTAGTCGAACACCTCGGCGCCGGCGTCCTGGAAGCCGACCATCGCCTCGACGTGCTGGGCCATGGAGGCCTGGGCACGCTTGGTGAACCCGGTCGGGTCGGCCTCGCGTTCGCGGTGCCAGTCCTCGAACGCGACGTCGGTCGGCAGGTAGGCCAGCGGGTCGTGCGCCGAGGTCTGGTCGGTCACGATGTCGACCTCGACGCCGCGGCGCAGCACCTCGGGGACGACGTCGGCGGCGTTGCCGAGCAACCCGATCGACTGGGGCCGGCGGGCGGTGGTGGCGTCCTCAGCCTGACGCAGGGCGTCGTCCAGGTCGTCGGCCGCGACGTCGAGGTAGCGGGTCTCGAGCCGCCGTTCGATCCGCGACGGGTCGCACTCGATGACCAGTGCGACGCCCCCGTTCATGGTCACCGCCAACGGCTGCGCACCCCCCATGCCACCGAGCCCGGCGGTCACCGTGAGGGTGCCGGCGAGCGTGCCGCCGAAACGCTTCTCCGCGACCGCGGCGAAGGTCTCGTAGGTGCCCTGCAGGATCCCCTGCGTGCCGATGTAGATCCACGACCCGGCGGTCATCTGGCCGTACATCGTCAGGCCCGCGGCCTCCAGCCGGCGGAACTCGTCCCAACTCGCCCAGTCCGGCACCAGGTTCGAGTTCGCGATCAACACCCGTGGCGCCCACTCGTGGGTGGTCATCACCCCGACGGGACGGCCCGACTGGACCAGCAGGGTCTCGTCGTCGCGCAGGGTGGTGAGCGTGCGGACGATCGCGTCGAAGGACGGCCAGTCGCGGGCCGCCTTCCCCGTGCCACCGTAGACCACCAGCTCCTCGGGGTGCTCGGCCACCTCGGGGTCGAGGTTGTTGTGGAGCATCCGCAGCGCGGCCTCCTGCCCCCACCCTGGGGCCGTGCGGTCCCTGCCGCGTGCGGCGCGCAGCGTGCGGGGTCCGGTATCCGCCCTGTTCGGTCCGTCACCATCCATCGAGCCGCCTCCCTCCGGACCGCGGTCTGCCGCCCCGCGCCGCCCGGACCCCCAGCCTGCCACGAACGCACCGCTCGCGCCGCAGATCGTGCAGCGAAGCGGCTTGAACCGAGCCGGGTGGCTGCACGATCTGCGGCGATGACGGGTCTGATCCCGGCGCGGTTGAAGCCAGGTGACGCGCGACACGTCGGTTGGCTTCAACCGTGGCGGTGGGGAACGCGGCTAGTCCAACGAGCCGACGGCCGCCTCGACGGCGCGGACCAGGCTGCC
>PWTE01000332.1 GCA_003563915.1 Nitriliruptoraceae bacterium | reverse complement strand
GGCTCTGGGATCCGCCGTCCGGCGAGGACGAGCCGGTGCGGGGCAGGCCATGCGGGCAGGAGTTGGCCGAGCAACCGGATCAGATCGTCATCGGCCAGGTGCAGGTCGTCGAGGAGGACCAGGAGTCGCTCGTTGCGCTCCTCAAGGCCTGGTAACAGGGCGGTGAGAGGGTCCAGGTCGGTGGCGTGATCCAGCGCGGACAACAGATCGGTGAGGCCGCGGTGCTGCAGGGAGGCGCGCAGACGTCGGCGCAACTGGGGTCGTCCAGCGCCCGTCTCCGACAGGGTCGCCCGGACCACCGGTCCGTCGTGGTGGCTGGCCAGCTCCGCGAGCAGCGTCGACTTGCCGGCACCAGCCTGGGCTTCGACCACCGCGAGATGGCCCGTCGATGCGAACTCGACGAGCCGAGGGCGGCTGACGTGGTCGGTGATCGCACCACCGTCCCGGGGCTGGCTGCCCCGCTCGGGGACCGGACCGATGGCCTCCCGTCGCCGGTGGCCCCTCGGCGGAGCAGGAGGGTAGCCCGCCGTCACAGGCGACCGCCGCGGTCCCGGGTGTGGTGGTGGATCCCGAGGACCGCGGCGGTGGTGCCGGTACGCGCCCCGCGCAACTGGACACAGCATGCGCGACGGGCGTGTCACGGGCGTGTCACGCCGTGTCGGTGTCCGCCGCGTCGCTGCCGTGCGTGCCGCCAAGGTGCTCGGCGAGGAACCGCTCGATCCGTGCCCAGGCGCGCTCCGCGGTCGGTCCGTCGAAGCGGATCCCGACCGCTCCCATGACCCGGGGCTCGTGGTTCATGAAGCTGTGCCCGACCCCGGGGAAGATCTCGACGTCGATCGGTACACCCTGCTCGCGTAAGGCCGCGGCGTACCGCTCGGGTGTGCCCTTCGGGATCCAGCGATCCTGTTCCCCGTAGTTCGCGATGACGGGACAACTCCCGGCGAGCAGCGAGGTGTCCTGAGGGACCCGGCCGTAGTTGACCGCCGCCGCCGCGAAGGGGGAGCGGGCCGCCGCGACCACGGCGAACCCTCCGCCCATGCAGAAGCCGATCACGCCGATCCGGTCCTCGTCCACCTCCGCACGTCCGGCGAGCCAACCTCGGACCTGCTCGATCCGGTCGGTGGTGGCCGTGCGTGAGGGGGCCACGAAGGCTTCACGGACGGTCCGCGCGATGCACACGGGCCGCAGGCCGCCGCTGTACAGGTCCGGAGCAGCTACCGCGTAGCCGAGGCCCGCCAGGTGCGCGGCGATGCGCGCGATGTCCCGGTTCAACCCGGAGGCCTCGTGGAGCACGACGACCGCGGGCCATGGTGGGTCCTGGGCCGGGTCGAGGCTACGTACCTCGGTGCCCGCGACGTCGACGGTGCGCATACGGTGCCTTCCGGAGGTCGGCATGATGCCCGTCACTCGCGGTACGTGCCAGGTACGGTGCGGTACGTGACGTCGCGCCAGGTGGGTGGTGACGTCACGCAGGGAGGCCGCGGTGGGTCGCGTGTTCGTCGAACCGTGGGCCCGACGGGATCCGAGGCGTCAACGGGCGGCGCCATGAGCGAGGGTCCCGGGATCTCTGCTGACGCCGTGCACGCCGAGTACCTGCGGCAGCTCTTCGCCTGGACGCCGACGGGCATGGTCGTCGTGTCGCCGGCGGATGGCCGGTTCCTCGCGGTGAACCCCGCGTTCTGCCGGATGGTCGGCTACGCCGAGGAGGAACTGCTGGAACGGTCGTTCGGCGACCTGACCCACCCGGAGGATCGCGCGGAGAGCCAGCGACGTTTCCGCGAGGTGGTCGCAGCCGAGGCCCTCCCGCGGCCCCTGGACAAGCGCTACCTCCACCGTGACGGGCACGTCGTCTGGGGACGGGTCCACATGGCGCCGGTCCCGGGTGAGGGCGGTGCGACCGTCGCGATGGCCGCGACGGTCGAGGACGTCACGGAGGAACACCGGCGCAGGGAGCAGGTGGAGCGCAGCCAGGTCCTGCTGCGGATCGCCGGTGAGGTCGCCGCACTGGGAGGCTGGGAGTACGACTTCCGGTCCGGCGAGCAGACCTGGTCCGACGAGATCTTCCGCATCTTCGAGGTGGAGGGCACCGACGAGCCACCGCCGGTCGAGCAGGTGATCGAGCGGTACCTCGAACCGCACCGGGAGCGGTTGATGGCGGCCATGGAGACGGCCAGCAGCCGGGCGGTGCCCTTCGACCTGGAGCTGGAGGTCGAGACCTTCCAGGGGCGTCGTCGCTGGGTCCGCGCCGTGGGCGAGCCGGTGCGCGGCTCGGACGGTGAGGTCGTGCGCCTCATCGGCGCCTTCCAGGACGTCACCGACCTGCGGACCGCCACGCACGAGGCGGCGCTGATGGGTGAGCGGCTCATCGCCGTCCTCGAGAGCATGACCGACGCGATCTTCACGGTGGATCGGGAGTGGCGCTTCACCTACCTCAACTCCCGAGCGGCCCGTCTCCTGCAACGCGAGCGCCGGGAACTGCTGGGCCGCGTCGTCTGGGAGGAGTTCCCCGAGGCGGTCGACACGGCGTTCTCCGAGACCTATCAGCGCGTGATGGAGACGGGGCAGCCCGAGGCGATCCCCGAGGTGTACTACGAACCGCTCGACACCTGGTTCACGGTGAACGCCTTCCGGTCCGATGAGGGCGTGGCGGTCTACTTCCGTGACATCACCCAGGAGCGGGAAGCACGCCTGGCGATCGAGCAGCGCGCCGCGCTGGTCGAGGAGGCCCAGGACGCGATCACGGTGCGCGACCTGCGTGGCATCGTGCAGCTGTGGAACCCGGCGGCGGAACGGGTCTTCGGGTGGCGGGCGGACGAGGCCGTCGGTCGGAGCATCGCCGAACTGCTCACCGTCGATGCCGAAGCGGAACGAGCCATCGAACGGGTGCTGCTCGAGGAGGGACGCTGGACCGGTGAACTGCGGGTCCACCACCGTGACGGCTCGGAGCTGACCGTCGAGCGGCGGATGACCCTGCTGATGGACGACGACGGACGGCCGCGGTCCGTGATGGCGATGGACACGGACGTCTCCGAGCACCGCCGGCTGGAACAGCAGCTGCTCCGTGCGCAGCGGATGGAGAGCATCGGGACGCTCGCCAGCGGCATCGCCCACGACCTGAACAACGTGCTCGCCCCCGTGGTGATGGCGACGGACCTGTTGAGCTACCAGGACCTCACCGAGGAGCAGCAGGAGCTGCTGGAGACCATCGCGGTGAGTGCGCGACGGGGTGCCGACATGGTGCGGCAGGTGCTGACCTTCGCCCGCGGGGTCGATACGGAGCGCGGGGAGTTCACGCCGCGCACCCTCGTCGAGGACCTCCAACGGATCGTGCGCGACACGTTCCCGAAGAACATCGAGCTGCGGATCGAGCTGCCCGACGATCCCTGGGACCTGCACGGCGACACGGTCCAGCTGCAACAGGTGCTGCTCAACCTCGCGGTGAACGCACGCGACGCCATGCCGGAGGGTGGCACCCTGCGGATCGAGGTCGACAACGTCGACCTCGACGAGACCTACGCCGCGATGAACCCCGACGCCGAGCCTGGCGCCTTCGTGCGGTTCACGATGGCTGACGACGGGGTCGGGATGCCGCCGGAGGTCCGTGAGCGCCTCTTCGAGCCCTTCTTCACGACCAAGTCGGCGGGGGACGGCACGGGCCTCGGCTTGCCGACCTCCCAGGCGATCGTCCGCAGCCACCGGGGGTTCATGACCGTCTACTCCGAACCCGGGCGGGGCACCACCTTCCGCGTCTACCTTCCGGCGTCGAGCGCAGGTGTCCGGGCGGCACCGAGCACCTCGGCCGGAGAGCTGCCGCGGGGTCAGGGGGAACTGATCCTGGTCGTCGAGGACGAGGCGTCCGTGCGCACCATCACGCAACAGACCCTGGAGGCCTTCGGCTACCGGGTCCGCACCGCCGGTGACGGTGCGGCGGCGATCTCCCTGTTCTCGCGCCATCAGGGGGACATCGACCTGGTGCTGACCGATCTGATGATGCCGGTGATGGACGGGACGGCTGCGATCAGGGCGCTTCGTCGGATCGACCCTCAGGTGCAGGTGCTCGCGACGAGCGGGCTGAGCGAACGCGGTCGCAGCCAGCTGGATCTCGATGATGCCGACGGGTTCATCGCCAAGCCCTACACGGCCGAGACCCTCCTGCGCGAGGTCGCTGCCATGCTGGGGAGAGACGCGTGACACCCGGCGCTCGTTCGGGGCCCCACCTGCGGAAGCTGAGGTTCCCATCGCGGGTTGCTCCGGGGTGACGGGAGCGATGCCTTCCGCTCGGGACCGAGCCGCGAGGTGGAGATGTCAGGGGCGACGGCGACGCCGAGGTTCCTCGCGGCACCGAGGGTCATGGCGGCGATGTCGGAGTTCGGGCGTGGCCGGGTCGTCGAGCTCACCCCCGTCCGTGCGCTCGTCCTGGCGGTGCTCGGTGGCGGGTTCATCACGGTCGGAGCGCTGTTCTCGGTGCTGCTGTCGAGCGGGGTCGAGCCGGCCGGGCCCAGCAAGCTGCTCGAGGGCCTCGCGTTCAGCGCGGGGTTCTTCTTCGTCGTGCTGTCCGAGGCGGTGTTGTTCACGGAAGCCAACGTGGTGCTGCCGACGGTGCTGCTCGACGACCGTCGCCGTTGGCCGATCGTCCTACGGTTCTGGTCGCTGGCGTGGCTGGGAAACCTGGCGGGTGCCTGGCTGTTCGGCACGCTCGTGGCGGTCGCGCAGGTCTACCCGCCGGAGGTCCTGGCGACCCTGGACGAGATCGTGGCAGGGAAGCTGGCCTTCGCCGACGCCGGGGGTCCGGCGAACTGGTGGCGGCTGGTGCTCTCCGGGGTGCTGGCCAACTGGCTGGTCGGGATGGCGGCGTTCTTCGCGTTCATGGGTCGCACCATCGTGGGCAAGTACATCCCGGTCGCGCTCGCGGTCACCCTGTTCGTGTCGGCAGGTCTCCAGCACAGCCCGGCCAACATGGCCTTCTTCTCCCTGCACATCGCCTACGGCCGTGGTAGCGACTGGCTGACGGCGCTCGGGTGGAACATCATCCCGGCGGGCATCGGCAACATGGTCGGCGCGGCGCTGCTCGTCACGGTCCCGTACTGGTTCGTCTTCCAGCACCGCCGTGGGGAGGCCGGGTAACGCTCCCAACGGCCTGCGGTGACCGTGTCCGCGCAGCTACGGTGGCGGCGATGGACGACGTCTCCACCACGGTCGCGATGACGCTCGATGCGGTGATCATCGCCGTGTCGGATGATCAACCACGCCTGTTGGTGGTGGACACCGAAGGTGGCCCGCCCGCGTTGCCGGCCGGACCGCTGGACCCCGGTCGTGACCTGACCCTCGAGCTGGCGCTGCGGCGCTGGGTCCGCGAGCAGACCGGCGCGGAGCTCGGGTACGTCGAGCAGCTCTACACCTTCGGGGACCGTGATCGGCGGCCCGACGCTGGGCCGGACCGCCAGGTCAGCGTCGCCTACCTCGCCCTGGTCCGCGAAGCCGAACCGATCCGGGGTGCGCGCTTCCTGGACGTCTACGAGCTACTGCCCTGGGAGGATCACCGCCACGGGGTTCCGGCGATCCTGGAGGACCAGGTCCGCCCCGCCCTCGCGCGTTGGGCAGCCCAGGACCCGCAGCGCCAGGAGCGGCTCGCCGTGACCTTCGGGCCCCCGTGGGACGGCATCAAGGTGCTCGAGCGCTACGAGCTGTTGTACGGCGCCGGCCTGGTCGCCGAGCAGGCCATCGATGCCGGTCGCCCTCCGGATCCCGAGGCGGTCGGCCGACACCTTCGTTTCGACCACCGGCGCATCGCTGCGACCGCACTCGGACGCCTGCGCGGCAAGTTGACCTACCGCCCGGTGGTGTTCGAGCTGCTGCCGGAGCGGTTCACGCTGCTCGAGCTGCAGCGCACCGTCGAGGCGCTGGCGGGCACCGCGATGCACAAGCAGAACTTCCGTCGCATGATCGAGCGGTCGGGCCTGGTCGAGGGCACCGGTGAACGGGCGCAGGGTCCGACCGGTCGGCCGGCCGAACTGTTCCGCTACCGACCGACGGTGCTGACCGAACGACCGCGTCCGGGGGTGACCGCCCCCTACCGCTGAGCGGGCCGGGTGGCGCTCGAGTCTGCTCCCTGCCCGCGCGTCGGGTAGGCTGGCGACCTATAATGCTCAGTGTGAGCATAAAGCAACCTCCGGTCACGGCACCAGGCCGTGACCGAGGACCCGGGCTCCACGCCGCGGAAGGCCCGTCCCGCGCTCCCCACGATCGGTACCTGCGATGGCGACCACGACCCTTCCCCTCCGCACGCCGCTGCCCGTCCAGACCCGTCTGGCCGGGGTCGTCCCTGACGTCGAGGGACACATCCTCACGCCGATCCTCGAGGACATCGATCGGCTCAAGCAGGAACGCAACGCGGTCGTGCTCGCCCACAACTACATGACGCCGGACATCTTCCACGGCGCCGCGGACCTGCGGGGCGACTCGTTGGAGCTCGCGCGGCTGGCTGCGGAGACCCCGGCCGACGTCATCGTGATGGCGGGCGTGCACTTCATGGCCGAGACCGCCAAGATCCTGAGCCCGGACAAGACCGTGCTGATCCCCGACCCGCGCGCCGGCTGTTCCCTGGCCGACTCCATCACCGGTGCCGACATCCGCGCCCTGCGTGAGCGCTACCCCGGGGTGCCGGTCGTGACCTACGTGAACACCTCCGCCGAGGTCAAGGCCGAGTCCGACATCACCTGCACGTCCTCGAACGCCGTGCGCATCGTCGAGTCGCTGGGCGTCGACCGGGTGCTGTTCCTGCCGGACCGCTACCTCGGCGCCTGGGTGGCCACCCAGACCGACGTCGAGGTGATCGGGTGGGAAGGTGCCTGCGAGGTCCACGAGCGCTTCACGGGGGAGGAGATCGCGGAGCTGCGTGCGAGCGACCCGGAGCTCGCGATCCTCGCGCACCCCGAGTGCCCGCCGGACGTGCTGGCGGCCTCCGACATCGTCGGGTCGACCTCGCAGATGGTCGGCTGGGTGCGCGACCATCAACCTGCCAAGGTGGTGCTCGTCACGGAGTGCTCGATGGCGGACAACGTCGCGGCCGAGGCCCCCGACACCGAGTTCGTCCGGCCGTGCAACATGTGCCCCCACATGAAGCGCATCACCGTCCAGAACATCCGTACCGCGCTCGAGACGATGCAGCATCCCGTCGAGGTGGACCCGGCGATCGCGGAACGTGCTCGTCGTGCGGTGACGGCGATGCTGGAAGCCAGCTGAGATGGCGGCGAGCTTCGACGACGTCGGCCACCGCCGGGCGCTGATCGTCGGCTCCGGGATCGCGGGACTGACCGCCGCTCTCGAGCTGGGGGACTGCACCGTGGTCACGGCCGGGGACCTGGGCGACGGCGCCAGCCGGTGGGCCCAGGGCGGGATCGCTGCCGCGCTGGGCCCCGACGACGCTCCGGAGCGGCACGCAACCGACACGCAGGCGGTGTCGGCCGGTCTGGCGGACCGCGAGGTGGCGCAGCTGGTCGCGGCCGGCGCGCCGGAACGGATCGGGTGGCTGGAGCGGCTCGGGGCCCGTTTCGACCGCGATCCGACGGGACGGTTGGCGCTCGGTCGCGAGGCCGGGCACGGTCATCCCCGCATCGTCCACGCCGACGGGGACGCGACCGGTGCCGAGGTCATGCGCGCCCTGGTGGCCGCGGTGCGGGCCCGCCCGGACGTCGAGGTGCTGGCCGGGGTGTACGCCCGGGACCTGGTCCGCGGAGACGGTCGCGTCGTCGGACTCGTGATGGAACGGTCCGGGGGCGACCGGGACGTCGTGCTGGCCGACGCGGTCGTCCTGGCGACCGGTGGGATCGGTCAGGTCTACACCCGGACGACCAACCCGCTCTCGGCGTGCGGGGATGGGCTGGCCATGGCGATCCGCGCCGGCGCGACGATCCGGGACCCCGAGTTCGTGCAGTTCCACCCCACCGCGCTGGACGCGCCGCAGGACCCGTTGCCGCTGGTCACCGAGGCGCTCCGTGGCGCCGGCGCGGTGCTCGTCGATGCGTCGGGGCAGCGCTACCTCGCCGACCTGCATCCCGATGCCGAACTCGCACCCCGTGACGTCGTCGCGCGCGCGAACTGGGAGGCGCGACGGTGCGGCCCGATCTACCTCGATGCCACGCACCTCGGTCCCGCCTTCCCGGTGAGGTTCCCGACGGTGTTCGCTGCGGCGCAGGCGCACGGGTGGGATCCGCGCAGCGAACCTCTGCCGGTCACGCCGGCGCAGCACTACCACATGGGTGGGGTCGCCTCGGACCTGGACGGCCGGTCGTCGCTCCCCGGACTGTGGGTCTGCGGCGAGGTCGCCGCGACCGGACTGCACGGAGGCAACCGGCTCGCCAGCAACTCGCTGCTCGAGGGCCTGGTGTTCGGTGGCCGGGTGGCGCGGTCGATCGCCGCGACGGCCTCCGGTCGACCGACCCGTCGTCGGATCCGGGGACTCGAGCTGCCCGCCGCGTCGACGGTCCCGGGCTCGGACGAGCACGACGAGGCGCTGGACCACCTGCGGCGGTGCATGTGGGAGCACGCGGGCCTGGTCCGGGACGCCGACGGCCTGCAGGCCGGGCTGCGCAGGGTGCAACGACTGGCACCCCGGTTGGAGGACAGCGACCGGGGCCGCAACCTCGTGGCGGTCGCTCGCGTGGTCCTCGAGGGCGCGTTGCAGCGACGCGGTTCCCGCGGGAGCCACGTGCGGCGGGACCACCCGCACCCCGGCCCGGCGCGGCCGACGATGCTGACGTGCGAACCGGTCCCGTCCCGGCGCATCGGCACACGCGCCGCGTGATCACCCGTGAGGCGGACCCGTCCGTGGGCGGGGTGGCCCACGAACGTGTGATGCCCGAGCGGCCGAGACGGTAGCTGTCGTCACCGCCGAGGTGTCGCCGTGGTCAGCGGAGCCTGCGGGACGAGTCGACCGCCCGACCGGAAGGCCCGCACATGATGTGGAACCTCGAGAACGCCGTGACGTTCTCACCCGCCCAGTTCGACCTGATCTCCAACATCCTCACCATCGGGTACGCCGCCCACTTCGCCGGACTGGCGTACTTCGTCCTGAGTCGCAAGAACGTCGCCCCCCGTTACCGTGCCATGACCACGATGTCCGTGGTCGTCATGCTGTCGGCGGCCCTGTTGCTGCTGCGACTGGACATCAGCTTCGGCAACGCGTTCGTGTTCGATCCGGCCAGCGGCCAGTACGTGCTCGGGGACGCGACCTACTCCCACGGCTACCGCTACCTCAACTGGTTGATCGACGTCCCGCTGCTGCTGACCCAGTCGTTCTTCGTGCTCAACATCGCGAAGAAGGACCTGTGGGGCTACCGCATGAAGCTCGGGGGCGCCGGCGCGCTGATGGTCGTGCTGGGGTACGTCGGCCAGTTCTACGAGGTCGTCGACCCGCTCGGTGGACTGCTGTGGTGGGGGATCGCCGCGACCGTCCCGTTCATCTACTTCACCTCCATCTTCTGGCGCCTGACCGGTGAGGCGGTCGAGTACCTGCCGGGCCAGGCCGCCACGACGATGAAGCAGATCCGGTACCTGTTCATGTTCTCCTGGAACCTGTACATCGTCGCCTACGTCGTCCCGATGTTCTCGATCAGCGCCGAGGCCGCGGTCGCCCGCACCTACCTCTTCACGATCGCCGACGTGCTCTCGAAGATCATCTACGGCGTGTTGCTCGGCAAGGTCGCGACCGCCCGGTCGGTCGCGGAGGGTTTCGAGGTGGACGGCTACGAGTGGCTCGCCGACGAGGACGGTGTCCCGACCCCTTCGACCGCGACCAGCGACTGAGCTGGGAGCTGACGGCGGTGCTCCTGCTCACCTGGAGCGCCGCCGTCTGCCACCATCCCTCCCGCGGACCGGTGGAGGTGTGTGGTGGCGGAGACACGGAGTGCACGTGACGCGGTGACGGTCGGACCGGAGGCCCTGGCCCCGGATCAGGTCGTCGCCGTCGCGCGCTACGACGCCGAGGTGGTGCTCAGCGTCGCGGCACGCGAAGCCCTGACCGCGGCCCGGTCGGCGGTGGATCGGCTGGCCGCCGGC
>PWTE01000297.1 GCA_003563915.1 Nitriliruptoraceae bacterium | reverse complement strand
GCTGCAGGGCCAGGTCGGGTGGCGGATGGACACGGTCGGGAGCGGCACCGATCGCCATCACCCGGTCGCGACCGGCGGCCTCCTCCCCCGCCCAGCTCCACCAGTACCGCGACGCGCCGACGACGAGGCCGACGTCCGGGTTCGCGTCCAGGATCGCGACCTGTTCGGCGAGCTTGTCGGGCTCCCATACGTCGTCGGAGTCGAGGACCGCGACGTACTGACCCCGACTGACCCGGACGCCGAGGTTGCGGGCCGCGCTCGGGCCGCGATTCGCGTGACCCTCGTGGTCCACGTA
This sequence comes from Nitriliruptoraceae bacterium, assembly GCA_003563915.1. GTDB lineage: Bacteria > Actinomycetota > Nitriliruptoria > Nitriliruptorales > Nitriliruptoraceae > CSSed11-175R1. The sequence continues at coordinate 2,291 of PWTE01000297.1, read as the reverse complement.
GGCAACGCGATCGGGTTGCTCATCCGCGCAGCGTCGAGCGAAGGCCGAACTGCCGTCAGTGGAGCCATCGTCGGCGAGGATCAGCTCCCAGTCGGTGTAGGTCTGCTCGAGAACGCTCGAGACCGCCTCCGGAAGGAACCGCTCGTCGTTGAAGAAGATGAGGACGACCGACACGGTCGGGGCCGGGCTCACTGCGGCACCACCGGCGACGGGCCAGCAGCGAACTCGTCGAGCAACGAGTTCATCGTCGGTGGAAGGTCGACGTGCTCGACCCGCTTGAAGCGCGGGTTGCTCTGCTCTGCGACCGCGGTCACGTGGGCAGGGCGCGGCGGCGCGGGATGTAGCGTCCGGAGCACCCCACGCAGTGCCTGACACGGACGAGATCGGACCGCGCGGAGGTAGGATCTCGCGGCCGGCAGGCGCCGTCCGGCTCGAAGCCAGCTCATGGCGATCCACAGGTGTGTCGGCGCCGGGTCGAGCGGACGGCCGTCCCGCAGATGTCGCCAGCGCTGGTCGATGACCTCGAGCTCCTCGAGGATCCCGGCGGGGTTGAGCGACATCGCCCCCGGGTGCAGGCGGTAGGCCACTCCGAGGTCGGACGTCGCCGCCGGCGGACCGGTCTCCAGCAGACGCAACCACAGGTCCCAGTCCGCCAGGTGACCCAGCTCCTCGTCGAAGCCACCCACCGCCTGGAAGGCCGCTCGTTCGACGAGGACGTTCGAGGCTCCAGCGGGGATGAGGTTGCGGTCGGCGAGCTGCGCGCGCACCACATCCGGCTGAGGTGGCGGCATCACCTGCCAGACCACCGGGCCAACCGCGAACTTGACCGCGCCGGTGTAGGCCCACGCAGTCGCCGCCCGCTCGGCTGCGGCGACCTGACCGGCGAGCTTGTTCGGGGTCCACAGATCGTCGTCGTCGCAGAACGCTACCCACCGGGAGGTGGCGTGGTCGGCGCCCTGGTTCCGTGCAGCCGCGACCCCACGGGAGGTCGAGTTGCGGAGGACTGTCAGGCGGGAGCTCGACAGCCGCCGGATAGCCGCCGCCGCGACCTCCTGCGAGCCGTCGTCGACCACAACCACCGCCAGGTCGATGTCACGCTGGCTGAGGACGGTACGGACCGTGTCCTCGAGGAGCTCGACCCTGTCTCGGGTCGGCACAACGACGGTGACGGTCGGCACGGAGCTCATGGCCCCGGACGTGCGAGCCCTCGCACGAGCGCCAGACGGAACGCCGCGGCGTCCAGTCGGCTCAGATCCCAACGACCCAACCGCATGCGGTCCTCACCCCCAGCCACCATGCGCTTGGAGGTCGTCCAGGCGCTGCGGTAGTCCCCGGTACGTACGGCGTCTGACACCCGGTCATCGACGTGCCCGTGAGGGTACGCGAACCGGGTGATGGTGGTCCGGAGCTCGTCGGCCAGCTCGTCTCGCCCGTCGGACACCGCGGCCATGAGCTCCTGGTCAGGGAGGGTGGGAAGCGAGGGGTGGTCGAGCGTGTGGAAGCCGATCTCCATACCCGCAGCGGCAAGGACCCGGGCCTGGGCACCCGACATCGACTCCGGGCCGACAGTGCCTGTCGTGGCGGCGAGCTGACGCGCTTCATCGGTACCCGTCAGCGCGGCAGCCAGGCTCGGGACGTCGGACGCCTCCGGACGGCCGTAGGCCGCGGCGACCACGGCCAGCCCGTCGTCGCGGACGCGGCGCTCGAGCAGTTCCCACCAGTACGGCCCCCGTGCTTCACGCCACCGGCCGGACAGGAAGAAGGTGGCCGTGAGCTGCCGCTCCTGCAGGATCGGCAGCGTGTACTCCACGTGGCCGACGTCGTCGTCGTCGAAGGTGAGGGCGAAACGGGGGCGCGCGGAGCGCCGTGACTCTTCGAGATCGGACAGCGGGACGACCTCGCCGATCTCGCCGAGCACGTCGAGCTGCGCGGCGAACGTGTCGGAGGCCACCGCCCGGACCGCCTCGTGCGCATACGGACCCTCCGGCCGGATGCGGTGCCAGAGCAGTGCCACAGCCCTACCGCGGACGGCTCCCCAGCGAGCAGCGACACGGCCGGAGCGATGTCCGGCCAGTAGCCGGTCGACACCCGCCCGGACCGAACCGCCTTCGCGTCGGATCGTAGGGTCCGCTCGCACGCCGTCACCCACCGGAAGCCCCCCCTGGAAGGGTGATACGCACACAGACCACGACCGGGAACCGCTGGTCCTGTCGGGCGAGCTCGTCATCCCGCAGTTCCTCGGCCGCGAGCCCGTGGAGGAAGGCGATCGCGGTGGTGAGGTTGCCGTACGC